>CAZWSL010000001.1:0-219468 GCA_964636495.1 uncultured Desulfobacula sp.
GCAGAAAGAGCAGATAAACAGAAAATTAATATAATTGCAATTGTAGGTTTTCTCACTATGACCGCAAATGGCGGTTGGCATTCAATTTGCTTTAGCTGAACTGAACAGCGCAGACATTTTTACAGTCAGTTCAACATCTCGTACCAGTTTTTTAATCGCCGGCAATATTTTGCCGTTGTTTCCTATGGCATTTGCCATCTCTTTCTGTACCAAAAGAGCATCAATTTGTGAAAACCTTTCTGCCAGATTTGGACATCCGTTGAGAATAATTTTCATATACTCGGAATTTTTCAAGTTCTGTACCAGTGGCGTATCTGCTAGGATCGCTTTCAGCATTTTATTCAATGAGGACATGCCGGTTTTTTTCCGGCCCCGCCTTTTCTCGCCACGAAAAAACCTCTCCAGGATGTTGTTTGTCCTCTGAGGTTGAACAGTTCGGACACCATCCGGAGTGGTAACCGGTATCGGGTCGGCAAATAGTTTCTTCCGATATTTATCGATCTGTGCAACCATATTGGCATAGGTTTTCTTTCTGTGTTTATTCTCAAGGAGCCATTTTCTGAATGCAGTCACTTTTTCTTCAATGGTTTTCATATCCATAAAATCGCCATTATCATTGATGCCTTTTTTACCCTCAGGAAGGGCAATACGCATGGCGTAGCGCAGTTTGTCAAAAACACTGACCTTTGATTCCAGATTCTTAGCAAGGTCGCTGAGACGCTTATCTTCAACGACTTTTGTGATAACTTTATCCAATTGGTAAAATGGCCTGTTTCCCTTTGAAAAACTACCAAGATCGGTATCCTTGATTTGTTTCAACAGCTGATGAACGTCTTGAATACGTCGATAAAAATCAAGATGCGCACGGTCAAATGGAAAACCATAGCCGTTGGATTGACTTGGATAATCGAATATCCAATGAATCAAGATATATGCCATGATCATGGGGGCATGATCAAGACCTGTTGCCTGCCAGTTCCCACTTTGAAGACTTTCAGCAATTTCAGCGATATCATAAGAGACTGGGTCAATTTTTTGCTCAAGATATTTGGCCTGTCTTCTCAAGGCTGGTCGGATTTTTAACCGCCGTAATCGTTTAAGAAAAGAGCTATACTCATCGACCAGCAGGTCCTTGCCGATGTCACGCAAAAAATGAAAGTGGCATATAAAATCAGGAATGCCCGGAAAAACATCTTCTACTGCATTGATAATGCCTTTGCCCATATCGTGGACAAGAGCAATTGGTTCACCGTACTGCTTTTTGATGCCTTTGAAAAAGGGAACAAGCTCATCTTTTTTTTCGGAGGGGATTTTGATTGTATCAAGTACCAAGTTTGATAGGCCATCAATGCCGCAAAACAGATTGGGACTGTCTCCTTCACAAGTCCCATCAACATGGAGAATGTAACCGCCCCGGCCTGTTAGTAATTCTCGTATAGCCGACTGACTCTGGCGGTGTGCCAATGCAAGATAAATGATAAATTTACGGCCCAGATAACTGACTTCACGATCGGAAATGAATACATTCTTTGCTGCTAGGTCGGCCATTACCTCCCGGGTGCTACGACAGTGAACAAAAAGGGCAAATCCTACCTCAGTAATAACATCAAACCCAAAAGTGCCGCCTTTGGGAACAAGGTTGCCAAGTTGCTCGGACTTGAATCTTCCATGTCCATAGGGGCAATACAGCGTGGTCTCTTTAGCAATAAAGGCACCGAAGTCCATGGTAACAACAGTCTTTGTGCCTGTTTTCAGAACATTGAGTGCTGAACTACATCCAGGACAATCTGAGATTTCCGGGTAAAAATGCAACATCGGTCGCTGTGGAAACAATACATCCGCTCTTGTGCTTATAATCATTCTGTCTACGAATTCCTTGAGTCGTTTCAAGGCCGAGTACCCGGAGTTTTTTTTAGCAGATCATAAAATTGCAGAAAATGCTTAATTGAAACTGGATCAAAACGTTTATCCGGAGGCGCTGAATCGATTGCAAGCTGTTCAATTTCAATGCCCGGATTCTTTATCATACATATTAAAATTTGAACAGCTTGAGCATCGGTTGGCCACCAGCCATCACCTTGCTCTGTATTCCTGGCTTTTTGTTGCTCATGTCTGACCGGCCCCCCTGAAAAATAGACAAACTTGCCTTTGTGCTTTTCTCTTGTGATTTCCTTTGATTGCTTGAGTTGTGAAAAATAAGAGCTGCTTGAAGGAATCCCTACGATTCTCGAAATGTTCGCTGTAGTCAATCCTGATTCAGACATTCTGATCAGTTTAATGATTGTCTGCTTTAGATTCCCGTGTTTGGAAAAGAGAGCAAGCCGGTACTTCCATAATCCGTTTTCATCAAATTCAGGAATTTCAGGCAATGTGTAATAACGTCCATTTTGATTTATGCTTGTGAAGGTGCCCCATTTTTTCAATCGCCTTCTCACAGTTATCATGGAGCATTGAAATAATGGCGTAAGTTTTTCAATGGTCATGATTTTCTCTTTTCTGAATTTTGCCAAGATACCATGTTCATTCATTATCACCTCTGATAAAGTATGCGTTTATAGATATAATTACACATACTTTATCATGAATGGGAAATGATTTAAAGATCTTTTTTATGTGTTATTGAAGGTATATCAGGTGAAATGGACAAAATTGGGTGTTGTTTCGAAATCCGCATACTTTATCAATCAAGAATTCAAGTATAAAAAGCCTCTAATGGCAGTCAGTTTAAAAAACCCAACCGCCATTTGCGGTCATAGTTTTCTCATAAAAAATAATCTCCTAAATAAAATGTTATATCATATTATTGTTAAATTACATTATAACTATAACTAAGCTATATTGTGAATGTATATATTTAGAAGCAAGAGGTGATGTCAAGAGAAAATTTGCTTTACATAGTAAATAAATGGTTGACATATAGCTGTAATATAACTATAAAATATCCAGATAACAACTGAAACGCATCATAAATTGAGTATGTTGCATATCAAAAGCTTACAGCATAACAGCACAGTGCAGAGATCATGATATGCCTGAGCTGTATAGAATAAAAAGGAGAAAAATATGGGGAATATTCCTGATAAAATTCAAACATGGCAGATGATCTCTCCCTTTAGAAAGGATAGAGAGACAGGAGAAGTCACTCCTGGTAAATTGGAAAGAACAGAAATAGATGTGCCAGAGCTTAAACCCGGTGAAGTTCTGGTGGAAGTTGCCGGCTGCGGTGTATGCCATACAGATCTTGGATATTTTTACCAGGGTGTGCCCACTGTGAACAAACCTCCTTTGACACTTGGACATGAGATCTCCGGCACTGTTGTTGATGGAGAAAAGGCATGGATAGGAAAAGAGGTTATTGTTCCTGCTGTTATGCCGTGCAGAAAATGTTATCTTTGTAAGACCGGACGGGGAAACAGATGTCTTGCCCAGAAAATGCCCGGAAACAGTATGGGGATTTACGGCGGATTTTCAACTCATATTCCAGTTCCTGCAATTGATCTGTGCGAGGTTAAAAACAGGGGAAATATCTCTCTTGAAAAACTTGCCGTTGTTGCAGATGCGGCAACCACCCCTTTCCAGGCTGCCAAACGGGCTGATATTCAGGTGGGAGATACTGCGATAGTCATTGGTGTAGGCGGTGTGGGCCAGTATATGGTTCAGATTTTAAAAGCCCTTGGAGCGGCAATAGTTGTTGCAGTCGATATTAACCAGGAAAGATTAGACACCATGTTGAAAAATGGTGCGGATTTTGCTGTTAATTCAATGGGAAAAAGCTCAAGAGATGTTTCCGGAGAGCTTAAAAACTTCAGAAAAGAAAACGGACTGGCTTCAACAGGGTGGAAAATATTTGAAGTGTCAGGAACAAAACCAGGACAGGAGCTCGGGTTGTCCCTGCTCAGTTTTACCGGGAAAATGGTAGTGGTAGGATTCGGCCCGTATAAAGTAGAATACTCCATCTCCAGGCTCATGGCGTTTGATGCTGAACTCATCGGTTCCTGGGGATGCCTGCCGGAATATTATCCAGCAGTATTAAGCATGGTCACAAGCGGTAAAATTAATTTTGAGGAGTTTGTTCAGACACGTCCGATGAGTACAATAGAGGAGAGTTTTGATGAAGCTCATAAACAGTCGCCAGATAAAAGAATCGTACTTGTCCCTGATTTTACATAATATATTGATCAAACAGTTGTTTATGATCAGACATAAAATATAAAGGAAAATATAAACATGAAATTAGAAGGTAAAAAAGCAATTGTAACAGGTGGAAGCCGTGGAATTGGAAAAGCAATAACGCTTATGTATGCCCGGGAGGGTGCTGATGTTCTTGTAAACTATCACTCCAATGATGCTGCAGCAAAAGAGACTGTTGCAGAAGTTGAAAAGCTTGGCAGAAAAGGTGTTGCAGTTGCTGCCGATGTAGCTGATTACAAAAGTGCGCAAAATATGGTTGATGAATGCGTAAAACAGCTTGGCGGCGTTGATATTGTTGTTAACAATGCCGGAGTTTCAAGACCTTCAATGCTGCTGAAAATGAAAGAGGAAGACTGGGATGCGATTATTGATATTCATCTGAAAGCTGCTTTTAACACCACCCAGGCAGCAGGACGTTATATGAAAGAACAAAAATACGGCAAAATCATTAATGTAATCTCAACTGCAGGAATTTTCGGCACCATTGGACAAATCAATTATGCTTCTGCAAAAGCAGGTATCATCGGCTTTACAAAATCCGCCTCCAGAGAGCTTGGAAGATATGGGATAAATGTAAATGTAATCTGTCCGGGAATTACAAAAACAGAGATGACAGGTAAACTGCAGAGCGATGAAAAACTGCGGAAAATTTATGAAGGCAGAATTCAGCTGGGAAGATTTGCTGAACCAGAAGAAGTCGCACCGGCATTTGTCTTTTTAGCTTCCGATGATGCAAGTTATATTACAGCTCAGGTATTGGGAGTAGACGGCGGATATATTGGATAATAAAATATGAGATAAGGATATGAGATACAGAGTGTGAGAGTCAAACAGGTGTACACCATTCAATGAACTTGCACATGAATACCCATGGCCTGATCTCAAACCTATTAATAATAAGGAGAACAAAATGAGTCTTGACTGGATGCCAAGAGATAATGAAATCAAAGATCATGCATTACACAGAAACCCACACTGGGGAACTGAAGCCCCAAGTGTCATGTATGAAAAAAAGCCGTTAACAGACCCGGAAGGGAATGAGACAGAAGGATTGTTTGTCGCTTGGATTACCTTGAACAATCCACGACAGTTCAATTCTTATACCACCGATATGGTAAAAGGCGTTATTGCCGGTTTTGAAAATGCCTCCCTTGACAGAAGCGTTGTGGCTGTTGTTTTTACAGGAACAGGTCCCTATGCATTCTGTACGGGTGGAAATACAAAAGAGTATTCAGAATTCTATTCAAAGAGATGTGACGAATATGGTCAATACATGGAATTGTTCAACCATATGGTTGACTCCATACTTGCCTGCAAAAAACCGGTTATCTGCCGTGTTAACGGGATGAGGGTTGCAGGTGGTCAGGAGATAGGCCTGGCATGTGATATTGCAGTCTCTTCAGATCTTGCTATTTTTGGTCAGGCAGGTCCGAAACATGGGTCAGCACCTGCTGGCGGGTCTTCAGATTTCCTCCCCTGGTTTCTAACTGCAGAAGATGCAATGTGGAATTGTGTCTCTTGCGAGATGTGGTCCTCCTATAAAATGAAAGCAAAGGGAATGCTTTCAAAAGTTGTTCCTGTGCTTAAAATTGATGGTGAATGGGTAAGAAATCCATTAATTATCACAGACAGGTATGTTGAGGATGGAGAAATTGTTTATGGTGAATACAAAACCGGACAGGAGTTAAAAGATGGCCGGGCTCTCTTAAAGCAGCACCAGGCTAATGCTGATTTTGAACTTCTTGACAAAGAAGTCACTAAAGTGATCTGGAGATTTGCCAACCTCTTTCCAGGATGTCTGATTAAATCTATTGATGGGATTCGTCAGAAAAAGAAATTTTTCTGGGATACCATGAAAAACGATCACAGGCACTGGCTTGCTGCCAATATGGGCGGGGAAGCTTTTCTTGGATTTGGCGCTTTCAATACCAAAAAAATTACAGGTCAGGATACCATTGATTTTATTAAATTCCGTCAGAATGTTGCTGATTCCAGATTGTGGAATGAAGAGATGTTCTCAGAAGTAATGGGCAAACCAGAAGAGTAAACAAACCAGAAGAGTAAAAAAATAATCTTTAAACGGCTGCTCTGGAATATCAAATTCTGGGCAGCCGTTAATAACTGCTGATCCTTTCTCTGTTTTTATTCAAAGATTTTTCTCAGTTTTTTCAGTTCAACCCTCTCCTCTCTTATTGGAGATTAAAATGCTGTAATACAATTCAGCAGAGCCTGGCAGACTATTTTTTCAATTTATTGATATTATCCCTTGCAAATGCAATGGAAGGATCTATTTTCAATGCCATTTCATAATATTGGACTGCAAGTTTTATTTGACCCAGTTCTCTGTAGTTTGAGCCTATGTTTGCATAATTGATTGCAAGGGAGGGGTCTATCTCAAGTGCGTCTTCAAAACATGTGATGGCTTTTTCATGGTTTTTATTCATAAAATGGCAAAAACCCATGGTATTTAATATATCCGGGCGCTGCTCATCAATAACAATACCCTGTTTACATATTTCTACAGCCTTTTCGTAAAGTTCAAGATCTTTTAAGCATGATCCCATATGGGAATAGATATCAGGCAGATTCAGTTTTACAGGTTCTCTTTCAAGAGCAGTCTCAAACTGGACCAGCGCATTTTTAAAATCATTGACAGCATTCAGCATCAATCCTTTGTAGAAACTTGTATAGTACTTACCCGGCAGAACGTTTTCAAGCTCATCAAGTTTTGGCAAAGCCTGGAGAGGGTTGAAACTCTGTGTGATTAATCTGGCAGAAAACATTCCAACACTTGAAGCAACCGCTCTCTCTCTGAAGTGGGCTCCGGGAATGATGGTATAAAATGCTGGAATTGCAAGCTCTTTATGCATGGTGTTTATTGCAAAAATCTGATGTCCTTTTGATTGAATCGCCTCTATCAGATTTTCGACTTCCACTTTAATATTATTATCTGACAGGTCAGGAAGATTTCTGATATTTATCATTCTGTCAGGATTGGTTATAAATTCTGCATCTTGGATATTACTGAATTTGGGCAGACCGCTTGCAACATAGTTGGAGCCTGAATTAAAATCTCCGGCAAGCTGGGCAGTTTCTGTAAGCGCCCTGCTCATTGCCTTTTCCGGATCAGGGGAGGTTCCTGCGGTCCAGACGATTTCACTCATATCGCCAAATGTTGCAGGATCCCATGCAAGAAGACCAACTGTCGGGATTCCAGTATCAAGGGAAAAATCAGAAGCATAGAGCTCGATTCCTTCTCTTTTAAACTTATGAATCATTTTGATGACAAGAGGATCGGTACAGGAATCAAGATTGATTCCTGGCACTCTTATTTTTTCATGGCTTATGATGGAAGATGTGTGACGTTCAACAAGTTCACATATGCCTTGAGATAACGCCTCTTCCGTACAATTTCCGGCACATGGTCCATTGAATTCATTAATCATGTAAAACCAGTCAAAGGGTATGAAGGCTTCCTGCTGCCTGGAGAGATTATATCCTTTTGTCCACTGGAGCGGAAGATTGTCAAAAACTGTTTTTACTTTTAGGGCATCCTTTTCATTATCATGGACAGATTTTATGATCTGATCATAGGGAAGGGTTTTACTGCCCAGTTCCCTGGGGGTGGCGTAAAAAAAATTATTCTGATTTTTTTTAAAGGAGAAAAAACTGAATCGTTCAGCAAGTTCCATTACGGCGCTTGCTTCAGACTGTTCTGGAGTTCCGCCTTTTCCCATCTGTTTTTTTGTGCCCACAACATCTTTTGCATCATGGCCGCATTCAGAGAAGAAAACAGGGATGTCCAGCCGTCCGTTATCTATTCTGCGGGTACGGCTTAAAATGTCAAGGCTGATTTTTTTGGTTTTTTCTTTAAATTGCGCTACTGTCTCTTCTGGAGCGACAATTTTATCCTGATCATATGTATATCCCTTAAAGGCGTTTTTTAGCTTAATTTTACTGCTCATAAATTAATCCTGTCCTATGTATATTGTATCTGTCAACACCTGCTGTCCGATTTTTATATAACCGGTTTCAGATAAAATAAAATCCTTCTGATTATTATCTGAACATCACATCAGGTAATAAATTTTTATTAAAATTTTTGTATATACCATAATTCCATGGTATAAAACAATTCTTTAAATGTATATTAAAATGATGTATATTGAATTGGTATGGATTATATATTGAAGACAGTGACAGGGTTGAAATGAAACTTTCAACAAAAACCCGGTATGGGACAAGAGTACTTATTGAGCTTGCCTTAAAAATCAATGAGGGAGCTGTTAAGGTCGGTACAATTTCTTCAAGTCAGAAAATATCAGTAAAATATCTTGAACAGATTTTAAGAAAATTAAAGCAGGCAGGTATGGTAACAAGTGTCCGGGGGCCTAAAGGGGGACATCTTCTTGCAAAGGAACCGGATCAAATATATTTAGGTGAGATTGTCCGCCTGTTTGAAGGTCAGACAGATCTCGTTAACTGCATAAGTTCACCGGAAAATTGTTCAATGGCAGCGGGTTGTTTTGTCAGGGATGCCTGGCAGGATGCTACATCCGCCTTATATGAAAAACTTGATAATGTCAGTATTGCCAGTTTGATAGAGTATAATTGTAACGATAATTTATAATAGAAGAATCAAGATGAATAATAAAAAGATAATGATTGTCGATGATGAACCAGATATTCAGATTTACCTGATGACTGCACTTGAAGACAGTGGTTATGTAACATGCACAGCAGAAGATATACATAATATTCCTGCATCTATTTATCGAGAAAAACCTGATTTAATCATACTGGATATTATGATGCCTGACCGGTCAGGACTCTCCATTTACAAAGAGATACAGATGACCCCTGAATTTAAGACAATTCCTGTGATTTTAATCAGTGGCATGTCTTCCAAGAATGAATTTATAGCTGAACTATTCAGGGATCAGGAGGATTCTGACCTCATTGCCTGCTCCTATGTTTTTGTTGAAAAACCTGTCAAATTGAATGAATTGAAAAAACACATATCTAATTTATTAAAATAAGGGGTTATAAATGATATCCACTTCTGATCTCAATATATGCATCTATGCAAATCTGTTTGATATGATTCCTATGACTGTCTCTGTTATAGATACGGATTTTAATATTGTTTATGCAAATAATATCTTCAGTCAGACTTTTGGCCCGTGGGAAAACAAGAAGTGCTATGAGGTTTATAAAAACAGTGATTCAGTATGCATGGACTGCAGAGGAGCCAAGGCTTTTAAAAATGGTTTCCCAATGAAAAACCAGGAAATCGGATATGATAAAGATGGTGTACGGACAAAATATATCAAATATACAGTTCCTGTTCAGGATGAGAACAATCACATCCCTTTTTTAATTGAGATGTCAATTGATATAACACAGACAGAAAAAATAAAAAGAGAACATAAACTGCTTTTTGATCAGGTTCCATGCTGCATTTTGATTATAGACAGGGATTTTCAGATTGTAAAAACAAATAAGCAGTTTAAGGATATGTTTAAACCGGTTAGTGGTCAATATTGTTATCAGATTTTAAAAGGTCTTGATGCACAATGTTCTGACTGTACTGCAAGGGATTCTTTTAATGACGGCAGGATGCGTACAGGGTATCATACATGGAAAACTTCAGGCGACAAAGAGAGTCATTTTCAGATTACGACGGTTCCACTTGAATCAGAAAACGGCGAACCTGAGTTTGTCATGGAAATGGCAGTTGATATCACAAAAACCCGCCAGCTTGAAAAGGAAAAACTTGAAGCAGAACGTCTTGCAGCAGTCGGACAGACGGTCGCCGGCCTTGCCCATGGAGTGAAAAATCTCATTACCAGTCTTGAAGGCGGTATGTATATACTCAGTTCGGGTATGAAAAATGGTGATATAGAGAGAATCGGCAAAGGTATGGATATACTGGACAGAAATGTAAGCCGTGTGGCAACATTTGTAAGAGAGTTCTTAGAGTTTTCCAAAGGAAGATCAATAAGTGTGGTCTGCTGCGATCCTGTTAAAATTGTCGAGGAAGTCGTCATCGCCTATGCAACAAAAGCATCCCAGAACCAGGTGAGCCTTGAAAATAAAACAGAGAGTAAAATTGCACCCGCACCAATGGATTATGAAAATATTCTTGAATGCCTGACAAATCTTGTGGGAAATGCCATTGATGCATGCAAGATGAGTGAAAACAAGGGCGATTGCTTTGTCCACGTCGAAGTTTATGAAATTGATGATGTGATTCATTTTGAGGTTACTGACAATGGATGCGGCATGGATTATGAGGTGAAAAATAAGGTTTTTACCAATTTTTTTACAACCAAGGGAACCGGTGGAACCGGTCTTGGACTGCTCACATCTAAAAAGATTATTCAGGAGCATGGGGGCACCATCCAGATGGAATCAGAAGCAGGTGAAGGATCTGTATTTAAAATTTCTCTGCCAAGGAAACGGCTGCCTAAAATAAAATCAAATTTTTGAGATGTGATTAAATGCATAAAAAAAAACATGTTATTCTTTTTTTAGGAGAGAGTGGCAATAATCTTCAAATGATGGCCGAATGTTTTGCCGGTGAAATGAATAATGAAGATACCTTATGTATAAGTGCCAGTATGACCCCACCTGAACTCGATCCTGTTGCCATGGAGGTCATGCAGCACTCCGGCAGGACGCTCTCCAAAATTGCTCTTCGCTCATTAATTGATATTGAACTTTTTATGTTTGACCTGATTATTACCCTGGGAGATTTTGATCATGACTGCAGGCCATCCCTTCAGGGAATGCCTCCACATATCCACTGGGATGTTCCAGATCCCTTGATCAGTGAAACCAGGGAAGTGCGTTATAAAAAACTTGCTCAAGCAAGGGATGAAATCAAGAAGAGGGTGTTTATACTTTTTGATTCAGATCTTCTGCATGCACTTTTCATTGCAAGAAGAAACCTTGAGCTTGTTCTTGATAATCTTATGCACGGGGTCATGGCCCACACAAAGAACAGAAGAATCTTCTTTTTTAACAAAGCTGCAGAAAAAATGACAGGGTATGATCGTTCCGATATTCTTGGAAAAGACTGCCACGATATTTTTCCTGGAAGATTTTGCGGTGGATTCTGTGATTTCTGCAATGGCATGCCTGAAAAAACAAATAAGGTAAAACTTAAGAACGTTGATTTTATTAAAAAGAACAACACCCGATTGAATCTTAAAATGTCCATTATCTCCCTTGAAAATGAATTTAACAAGGAGATAGGAGCTCTCATAACATTTAAGGATGAAACAGAACTTCACCAGCTGAAAAGCAGACTAAAGCATCATCATACCCTTGGAGAACTGGTAGGAAAAGATCCAAAGACTATTGAACTCTTTAATCATATTAAAGAAGTCGGCTCTTCGCAGGTTTCTGTTTTAATTGAAGGGCAGAGCGGTACAGGAAAAGAACTGGTGGCAAATGCAATCCATGAAATCGGTGACAGGAAAGGAAAACCATTTGTTGCCATAAATTGCGGGGCATTACCTGAGGGTATACTGGAAAGCGAGTTGTTCGGCCATGTAAAAGGCGCTTTTTCAGGCGCGGCAAGGGATCGTAAAGGGCGTTTTGAACTGGCAGACGGCGGTACAATATTCCTTGACGAGGTAGGAGAATTATCTCCGGCAATGCAGGTTAAACTTCTGCGGGTGTTACAGGAGAAACGCTTTGAAAGGGTTGGCGGAGAGAAAACCATACAAGTTGATATCAGGGTTATAAGTGCGACAAATCGGGATCTTAGAAAAATGATGGAAGAAAAAGAATTCAGAAAAGATCTTTTTTATCGTCTTTGTGTTTTTCCCATTAAGCTTTTCCCGCTGAAAGAGAGACGGCTGGATATTCCAATGCTTATAGAGCATTTTCTGGAAGTGATTGCCATGGAGATAAAAAAAACGGCACTCACAATTTCCAATGAAACAATGGATATACTTTCGGCCTACGACTGGCCAGGGAATGTTAGAGAACTGCATAACATGGTTGAGTATGCCTATGTTAAATGCCATTCAGGAATAATTGAAACAGAGCATCTGCCCCCTGAGATCATGAATTTTAATTTTACCAGAAAACAGAAGCCAGGTCCTGGTTTGAAGATATCAAAGGAAAAGTTTTTTTCCGCACTCTCCATGGCAGAGGGAAACAAAAAAAAAGCAGCCAGACTCCTTGATGTCAGCAGAGCTACCCTTTACAGATATCTTGATCATTACGGCGGACATTAGAAAGAGAGACCTGTAATAATCTGATCTCCATTAATACGTTTAAAATCCTCTGTTTTTAAATATAAAATCCAGAACGCGAATTGTATGGGGTGTATCAAGTTAATCTCAGTAGAGATGTATTAAAATTTTCGTATTGATTTTAATATCTTATCAACAATAAGAGCGGTTTTCTTTCCAGTTTGTCAACCTTTATCCTGATACATCTTTTATAAAATACAATCTGATGTTTTTGTAACTATTTGTTTTTATATGATTTATTGAAAAACGGAGAGGTGAAAAAACAGTGGCACACTAAATGCAGTCCCATTTGTCTCATAAAAACATTTTTTATTTAGAAAAGGAAAATAAAAATGGACGTTACATCTCAGGATATCAAGAATTTAAACAAGGTCAAAGAGCTTTGTTATGAAATGCTTGAGATAGCAGATTATTGTGACAAATATCGCAGTGACGACGGAAGTGGTGTGGTATTTGGCATGTTAAGGGACTCTGCATATAAAATACGCAGGGTTACAGAAAAGCAGCTGGAAAAATTATTATCACAAGAAAAATAGACTGTTTTTAATGGATTATTAAAACATTAACAAGAAAGGAGTCAGCATGAATGACAGAAAAAAAGTCCTGGTGGTTGAAGACGAAGTGGATGTACGAACTTATATCTCAACTCTGTTACAGGACCAAGGCTATGAAATAATAACTGCAGAAAACGGGAAAGAGGGATTTGAACTTGCGAAAAGTGAAAAACCTGATCTCATCACCCTTGATATTGCCATGCCAAGTCAATCCGGTATGAGAACCTTTCGAATGTATAAAGACTCTGAAGAGCTGAAAGATATACCGGTGATCATTATTACGGGGATGGGTGAGGATGTGAACAGTTTTATAAAAAGACTCAAAGGATTTTCTCAGCCAGAGGGGTTTATGGAGAAACCGATTGAGGAGGAAAAGTTAATAAAAATGGTATCTGATCTCATATAGGGTCTGTTCTGATACAAACAATAATATTCAAGGAGAATAAAATGTCAACACTTGTTTATCTGATCACGTATGCTGGAATAATTATTTTCTGTGCAGCTGTTCTAAAAAGAATTATATCGTATATCAACAATCCAATACATATCCGCTGGGAGCTTTATCCAGTTGCCCATGAAGGTGGAGGAAAAGCTGAGTATGGCGGAAGCTATCTTGAAGAGGCTGACTGGTGGAATAAACCAAGGGAAACCTCAAAAATAAATGAGTTAAAAGTAATGGCAGCCGAGATTCTCGGGTTAAAAGCTGTCCATGAGTATAATCGTCCCCTGTGGTTTGTCACCTATCCTTTTCATCTGGGTCTGTACTTTACGGTGATGTTCTTTGTTTTTTTGTTTATTGGAAGTTTTGCAGGGCTTATTGGATTCAAGGCATCAGCAATAGTGGCAATTATTAAGTTTACAGGTCCCCTTGGTTTTATTTTAACTTTTTGTGGAGCAGCCGGCCTGCTGTACAAGAGGATTACAGATGAGGAACTTAAAATTTATTCCTCTTTTGAACACTATTTTAATCTTCTGCTTTTCATGGTTACAATGGCGGTCGCTATTTTGACATGGCTTTTTGTTGATCCCGACTTTATCATGGCACGTACATTTATTGCTGGGCTTATCAGTTTCAAAATGACAGCAGTTGCAAGTTCCCTGTTTTTAATACAGATTTTATTAATTGTTGCAACCATTACATATATACCGTTTACCCATATGTCTCACTTTTTTATGAAGTATTTTTTATATCACGATATTCGATGGGATGATAAGCCTAACATAGATTCACCGGAAACAAATGAAAAAATTAATGTTGTTTTAAATTATCCTGTAACCTGGTCTGCAGGGCATATAGCAGGACACAATAAAAAAACATGGGCAGAAGTAGCAACTTTCAATCCTGAAGCTCAATCTGGAAAGGAATAATAAAATGAGTAGAAAATCTTTAGAAATAAATGATATAAGCAAGACATCACCAATTTTAACCAAGGTGGATAATGAGGACCTTATGCCTCTGCCGTGGGATATTAAGGAAAAGGAATCCAAAGAGATAAAAGATGAGCTGAAAAAAGAGTATGCGTGTATCCTTGACGATGTCAGTGTTCTGAATATTCCAAGACCAAAAACAAAAGAAAAGGAACAGGAACTGGTTGACAAATTCTTAGCAGGAATGAAAAAAAGTTTTTCCAGGACAGATAACTGGACATTTCTCACCATGCTTGAAACTACCATGGAAAACTGTGCAAAATGTAATACCTGTTCAGATGCATGCCATCTTTATGAGGCAAGTGGTGAAAATGAGATGTACCGCCCGAATTACAGGACAGAAGTTTTTAGAAGAATTTATAAAAAACATCTAAAAAAAGAGGTTCTTTCTGATTTCAGAAATGGTAAAGTTGATCTTAACTGGAGAACCATTGCACGTCTTGGAGAGTTGTCATACAGATGCAATATCTGCAGAAGATGTGCCCAGGCTTGT
This sequence comes from uncultured Desulfobacula sp., assembly GCA_964636495.1. Lineage (GTDB taxonomy): Bacteria > Desulfobacterota > Desulfobacteria > Desulfobacterales > Desulfobacteraceae > Desulfobacula. The sequence goes on from CAZWSL010000001.1 coordinate 14,937, forward strand.
CCAATCGGAGCTGATAATGCACTTGTTGCAAGGGAAATAAGAAAGATATTCAGCCAGGAGCTGGGTATTGCTCCTCCTGAGCTGCATGATTCAGGTTCTGTAAACCAGCTTAGAACAGGATCTTCAACCCAGATGACAGCAATGGTGGCCAAAGATAATGTTGAATTTATCGATGAAGACTTTTCCGAAGAGACCGGATATGAATTCCATACTCCATGGGATGTAGAAGGCGCTGATATTCTTCTCATACATAATGCCGGTGAAATCATGGCATGGCCTGATAACATTGCTGCTTTTTCCATTATTTTTGAAGCAGCCGGTCTCTCATGGACACTTTCAAGTGAAATCGCTGCCTATGACAGTATTAATTACGGTGTTTTTTATGATGATGTACAATATGCAAGAACGGCTATTTTACATGCTCAGGCAGCAAAAAAGCTTGGGGTTAAAAAAATTGTTCTTGCTGAATGCGGTCATGCCCACAAAGCATTGACAGTCATTGCAGACAGAGTCCTTCCTGAAGGTTTGCAAACACCAAGAGAAAGCTGTTTCCCGATTTTAAGAGATATTGTAAAATCAGGGAAAATTAAATTTGATCCGTCAAGAAATAATTTCCCTGTTACTCTGCATGATCCCTGTAATGTTACACGGCTTATGGGAATTATCAAACCTCAGCGTGAAATCATGGAAATACTTTGCCCTCAGTTCAGAGAAATGGCTCCAAATGGACCTCATAACTATTGCTGCGGCGGGGGAAGCGGATATGCAATCATGCACAGGAATAATATTGGAGACTGGAGAAATAAAGTAACAGGCAGGAAAAAGATTTCTCAGATTTTAAATGCATTTTCTGACTCGCGGGGGCCTGATATTCAAAAATATGTATGTGCGCCATGCTCGAACTGCAAAGGACAGATAAGAGATATTATTGAAGGTTATGAACTGCTTGATAAAGAACAGCTTACCTATGGAGGGATTGTTGAACTGATTGTTAATGCGATGGTTGATGTTAATCCTGGCTTTATCAACTGGGAAGAATTCTAGCAATACGCAACCCTGTTTTATCATGGGCGGTTCACTCCTTTAGATCCGTCCAAAATAGTGTGGGACTGGCTTTTGTTATTAATATTATCGTTAATAATACCAAATTTAATTACATTTATCAGATACGATAAAAACAATACAAAAGCCAGTCCCTGATTAAGATGTCACATGTTGAGTGATTATTTATCAATATTTAATTTTTAATTACCAAAGAGAGGAGCAGATATGACAAAAGCATCTGAAAAAACAGTACTTGTAGTTGATGATGAGCCTGATGTACGCGAGTTTTTATCAACATGCCTGAAAGATGCAGGTTTCCAGGTTAAAACAGCAGGTGATGGTGTTGACGGACTGGAAAAAATTGAAAAATATATGCCTGATCTCGTTACAGTTGACATGGTAATGCCGAGACGCTCCGGTATTAATCTTATTCGCAAACTGAAAAAAGACAATGAAACTGCAAATATCCCGGTGATTGTTATCACCGCACATGCCAATGATGAATTCGGCAAGAAAGATATCAGTAAATTTGATGGATTTGCAACTCATCTTAAACCCCGATATATAATGGAAAAGCCCATCACGCCGTCCAGTTTGATAAAAGCCATATGCAATATTCTGGATGTAGAGTCTGTTGAGGAGAATATTGAGCGGAAAAAGAGCCATGAGTATGATTCAGTAATGGACGCCCTTAAAAAAGCTGATAAGGCAACCATAGAAAAAATTTCGCAGATGCTGAACAGTTAAAATTTTAACTGTGCACGTAAAGAAAAAATAATTTATTAAGTAGTCGTTTCAGGGGCAGGAGGGTGTGCCTGCTGAAATCAGTGCCCGAATAAAAGATCAAACACTTTATTCGGGCATAAGATAGATTTAAAGGTCAAGATGTTTTTAAAACCGCCAATCCCTTTGTTAATTCAAGTAATACACCCAATCCCTCTTTAACTTTTTCATCATTCATGGATACAAGCATTGAAAAAGGACCAGCAGGTTTTGCAGCATCAATATCAACAGATCCGGGAAGCCTGGATGTTTTTTCCAGGAGATCTAAAGATTCTGACGATGCCAAATCCAGCAGTATACCTGTAAGACGTACAATTCCATCAGCAATCTGCTGGAATTCTTCTGCGGTATACGTTTTTCCTATTTTTTTAAGGGTCTGCAGAAAGATACCAGCAATTTGAAAAACATTGTCCTGTTCTAATTCGTCAAGAGAGTGTATGATTTGCGGGAAAGTGCTTTTCAGTAGAGGCTCTGCCATAATAGTAAAATCAATGATATTTTTCAGCATATCGATTGAGTAGTTTAAATTGTTAATATTTCGTAAAGCTTTTTTTATGAAAAATATTAAATCCTCCAGTTGAAAATCAGCTTCAATATCAGCCAGTTCTTTTATCAGATAAAGAACAGCTTCATTCATTCTTGGTGCGAGCTCCATTTTTAACTCCCTTATGGAGGCTGCTGATTCGACAATAGGATCGATTTTATTTTCTAGACGTTCTAAACGCTCAAGAATTTTTTCCTCGTTTGTCATGGGGTTACCTCCTTTATGAAGCACTCTGACGGATTTTACCGGCAAGATTCATTTGAGGTTCCAATGGCAGATCCAGGCCCTTCATCATAAGGTTCCAATAGACCCATCTAAACATCATTTTCCCCCAGTGATTACTGAGACTCTCTTTTAAAAGGCTGAATGGTCCCATGCCAGGAAAGGGGAATTTACCAGGCAGCGGCTCCACATCATAAGAGAAATCAAGTAAAATCGCTTTTTCAAATCCCGAGGCAAGGAAGCATGTGGCGTGTCCGTCAAATTTTGGAAGAGGTTCATAACCGTCCATCTCCCTTATAAGGTTTTCCACCATGGTATATGCCATATAGTGGGCAACAGAGCCTGCTTTTGATGTCGGCACATTGGTTGTATCTCCGATAACAAATATTCTGTCATGGTTTTCAGCTTTTAATGTGTGATTGTCTGTTGGTACATATCCCACAGGATCACTCACTCCAGAATCAATCAGACACTTGTTACCCATATTGGGCGGTATGGATACAAGAAGATCATATCCAATTTTTTCTCCTTTGTGTGATTCAATGGTTTTTTCCCTGCCATTTACTTCAGCAAGATCAAAGTGGGAGACAACATTGATATTTTTCTTGGCAGTAAATTCTGCAAGGATTTTTGCAGCCACTGGTTTGGTAAAAACATTGTCAAGGGGAGTGACAAATTCCAGCTGGACTTTATCTCTGACCCCGTTTACCTGGAAAAACCAGTCAGCCATAAATACAAACTCCAGAGGTGCAATGGGGCATTTATATGGGATTTCAGCAATGTTTAATACAATTTTTCCTGAATTAAAGTATTTGAGTTTTTTAAACAGGGCATTGGCTCCTTCAAGAGTATAAAAATCAAACGTGTTTTTGCGCCAGTCATCAAGCATGCCATCTATTTCATCCGGAGCTATGTCACACCCGGTTGATATGACAAGCCAGTCATAATCATATGATCCTGCTTGGGTTTCAACTCTTCTCTGATCAGGTTCAATTTTTACAATGGTGTCAACAATAAATTCAACTCCCTGGGGAATAAACTCTTTTTTGGGTTTAATCACATCTTTTTCAGTATATACCCCAAAGGGTATAAAAAGGTAACCCGCCTGGTAATGATGCCTTTCGTCCCTGTCAATAATTGTAATTTCAAGTTCAGATTCCGGAAATTTGTTCCTCAACATGTTGGCAACAATCGTACCGCCGGCACCAGCTCCTAAAATCAGTACTTTTTTCATTGTTTTCTCCTTTATGCTTTGATGTGAAAAAAATAGCAAACCATGTGTAATTTAAACATATCCTGTTCTTTTATCCCTTTAATAAAACAGATCATGGTTACTGGCTTAAAAAATGGCTGTTTAATTAATGCCACAATGTGGCAGTAGTTGCAAGTAGTTTTTATCATGAATCAAAAAAAAATTATAATTCATTTATTGAAACAGCAATAGAAAAGTTTTTACTTTAAAGATTATTTCTGATAGTTATCCTGGAATGAAAACAGAACGATTTCAAACCGGCAGAGTAACATTGATTGCTTTTTCTCATTTTATTCATGATATCTATACAAGCTGTCTTGCTCCTTTACTTCCACTGATAATAGAAAAACTCTCATTAACCCTGAGCCAGGCAGGACTTTTATCTACAATTATGCAGGTCCCTGCTCTGTTTAATCCTTTTATAGGGTTATTCGCTGATAACAAAGGTCTTGCACGTTGGCTGGTGATCCTTGCGCCTACGTTGACAGCACTGCCGATGAGTTTTCTTTTAATTACCTCGTCATATCATATGCTTATGATTTTTCTTTTTATGGCAGGTATCAGCGTGGCTCTGTATCATGTTCCATCCCCTGTTCTGATCGCTCAATATTCAGGCAGTAGAAAAGGGCGTGGCATGAGTATCTACATGACCGGAGGAGAAGCTGCCAGAGCTGTGGGCCCCGTGTTTGCTGTTGCAGCGGTGACAACTCTTGGAGCAGACCATTTTTATATGATAGTATGCTTTGCCATATTAACCTCTGTTTTATTATATTTTACTCTTGAAAAAGAGGAAGAGAAAACGTCAATCAAGAAAAACAGTTCCTTAAAAGAATCGTTTAAGGAGATTAAGCATGTGCTTCTCCCACTTGCCGGGATAATCTCTGCAAGAGCATTTATGCATGCATCCATGGGGATTTTTCTCACCGTCCTGGTAGAGAAGGAGACCAACAGTCTCTGGCTAGGTGGAGCAGCTCTTACATTGTATGAAGCCTTTGGCGTAGTCGGCGTTTTGACTGCTGGAACGTTCAGTGACTGGCTAGGCAGACAGAGGGTGCTGTTCTGGGTGTTGATTATTGCACCGGCAGCCGTTCTGGGATTTGTCTATACCAGTGGAATTTTACAGATAATCATGCTTGCAGTTACAGGATTCACTGTTCTCTCAACAACTCCTGTCATGCTGGCGATTATCCAGGAAAATGCAAAAAATAATCCTGCTGCAGCAAATGGTCTGTTCATGATGACCTCTTTTGCTGTAAGGGCTGCAGCCGTTTTTTTTGCAGGAATAATCGGTGATATTGCAGGGCTTGAAAATATGTTTATCATATGTGCGGTGATTGGATTTTTTGCAGTTCCTTTTTTACTAAAACTTAAAAATTAACTTATGGTAAGGAAATTATAATGATTCGAACAAATAAAAGTCAGCTTGTTCAGGTTGCCATGCAGTGCAAACCAGGGCCCCCAAGAATAATACCTGGCTGGAAAGTGGATAATAAGGGTAAACCGTTTATTCTTCCTGGTATCGGAGGTATTACCTTTAATGTTAGGGTTGGAGATAAGGCTGTCGGGCTTGCAGGAGATCATATAGAACCGGGTGTTTCATGTTCTGCCAACAGTGAAAAGCCTTTTGACTTCCCAAATAATTCTCTTCAGTTATTTTCATGCATTGGAAATGAAGCAATAGTTGTATCAGGAGATGCAAAAGGCGAAAAAGGGATAGTGACAGGCCATCATGGGGGTTCAGAACATATAATGGTTGATTTTCCCCGAAATGTTTTAAAACAGCTTACCTATGATGATAAAATAATGATCAGAACCGTAGGGCAGGGTTTAAAATTAATTGATTACCCTGATATTAAATTGTATAATCTGGATCCGGGCCTGCTGGAAAAAATGAATATAAAATCAACAGAGAACAGCAAACTTAAAGAAAATATTAAAAAAATTATCAAAGTACCCGTAACAACTATTGTGCCAGCCCAATGCATGGGTTCTGGTCTTGGTGCTGCCCATACTGCAGCAGGAGATTATGATATAATGACAAGTGATCCTGAAACTGTTAAAGAGTTTAAACTGGATAAACTCAGGTTTGGCGATTTTGTTGCACTGCTGGACCACGATAATTCTTATGGAAGATCATACTTGAAAGGTGCAGTGAGCATTGGGGTTGTGGTTCATTCAGACTGCCTGCTCGCAGGTCATGGACCAGGAGTTTCTACTTTAATGACCTGTTCGAAACCTGTAATTGAACCTGTGCTGGATGCCAAAGCCAATATAGCGGACCTTTTAAACATCGGTACAAAAAGGTAGAGAAAATTAAGGAAAAATTTTGAATAAAGGCAGAACAACAATTCTCCAGAAAGGGAAGGGGAAATCAAGAAAAAAGGCAAAATTTGAGTATCTCTATGAAAAAGAATCTCAATATTTTGCACAGGTTGCTGAAAACATAAAAGATATTGCCTTAAAAGAGCTTGAAAATCTGGGGGCTTCTGATCTCCAGTCTGTTTTTCGTGGTATCTGGTTCAAGGCATCAAAAAAAGATTTTTATAGAATAAATTATTATTCAAGACTGGTTTCAAGAATCCTTGCGCCACTTATCCGGTTTGAGTGCCATGATAAGGATGAGTTGTATAAAACTGCAAAAAAAATCAAGTGGGAAGAGTTTTTAACCCATAGAAAAACATTTTCCATTACAGCTAATGTATCAGAATCAGAAATTACACACTCAAATTTTGCCGGATTGAGAGTTAAAGATGCTATAGCAGACTATTTCAGGGATCGATCAAGTAAGCGACCGAATGTGGATCCACAGAATCCATATATCATCATCAATATTCATATTCATAAAAATCTGGCAACCATTTCAATTGATGCATCGGGAGGCCCTCTGCATAAGCGCGGATACAGGGAGGAATCCGTATCAGCACCCATGCAGGAAACCGTTGCAGCCTCTATTATATATTTATCAGAATGGGATGGCACGAAACCGCTGTATGACCCCATGTGCGGATCCGGTACGCTTTTGTGTGAAGCCCTGATGAAGCACTGCAGAGTGCCGGCACAGGTGTTCAGAACATGGTTTGGTTTTCAGCGGCTTCCTGATTTTGATGCCGTGCTTTGGGAACTGATAATAAAAGAGTCTCAGGATAATCTTGTGGAGCTTGGAGAGAATCTGATTTCCGGCAGTGATATCTCTGAGTATTCTGTAACAGCAGCAAAAACGAATATTATGGGGTTACATTTTGGCAGTCAGATCAGGATTGAACAAAAGGATTTTAAAGATATTGCATCTCTTGAAAACCATGTGATTGTTGCCAATCCTCCATATGGCATCAGGATGGGCAGAGATCAGAATCTCAATCAATTTTATAAATCCCTTGGTCTTTTCCTGAAAAAGAGGTGTAAAAATTCAACTGCTTTTATCTATTTTGGAGAGCCGAAATATATTAATAAACTACCCCTTGCGCCCTCCTGGAAACGGCCGATCAAAATCGGGGGGCTTGACGGCAAGCTTGTAAGATATGATCTGTTCTGATTATCAATCTGCAGGCAGGGTTATGACTAGAAACTTTTATAATTTTTATTGAATTCATATTGAGACTCAGAATGAAAGATTCAGAAACTGCCAGTAAATATACATGCAATGAATACAGAGAAGAGATGATCCTTCTCGGACTCCAGAGAAGGCTTGCCTCTGACGGTTTGTCCTGTAAAGAAAAAGAAAATATTAAAGAGGAAATTGCCAGAATTGAAAAACAGATGGGGATAGAGTGAAATTGTTATAGTTCCCGGATTAAAAATTTGACCAGCTGTGGCATTAGAATAATTAAAACTGAAAATAGTGTGAGCTGCCATGACAAAAGAGATTAACATCCATAAGAATAAACCTTCTTCTCTTAAGCTTTATCACGAATTGATGGCCAACAAGGTTGGCGAAATTCTTCTTGTATCCTGCCCCTATGATGCTTTCATCATGGAAGAGGAAGGTCGCCTTTCAACAAGAATTATAAATGAGTATAAGGGGCTTAACCTTTCCAAACCACCCCGTCTCACACTGGTCTCCTCTGCTTATGATGCATTTGAAAGACTCAAAATTAAAAAATTTGATCTGATTATTGCAATGCCAAGTCTTGATGGCATGGATGTATTTGATTTTGGAGCAAAGGTAAAAGAAAAATACGCTGACCTGCCTTTTTTTATGCTGCTGCACAATACGTGTGATATTGATAATTATATCTGCCTTGATAATTCAACAGCCATTGATAGAACATATATCTGGGGGGGTAATACAGACCTGCTGCTGGCCATTATAAAAAATTTTGAAGATGAGATGAATGTTGACTTTGATACTGCAAATGCAGGTGTCAGGGTAATAATTATGGTGGAAGACTCACCCTATCACTACTCCTCTTTTCTGCCGGTACTGTATAAACAGATTGTACTGCAGACACAGTCTGTAATTGATGACTCAATTAACGAGGAACACAGACTGCTTAAAATGCGCGGGCGTCCGAAAATCCTTCTTGCCCATAATTATGAAGAAGCTGTGGCCCTTTATGAAAAATATAAACCCTATCTCCTGTCTGTGTTTTCAGATATGAGATATCACAGAAAAGGGGAAGAGGATGAATCAGCAGGTTATAAACTTCTTGCAAGTATCAAAAAGGAAATTCCAGGGATTCCTCTATTGATTTTAAGTACAGAAGAGCATAACAGAGAAAAAGCTGCAGATATCCCAGCTGTTTTTATCAATAAAAATGCCAGCAACCTGAATGACATGATTAAAAGTTTTTTTGCCACTTTTCTTGGATTTGGTGCATTTGTTTTCAGAATGCCTGATGGTGAAGAGATTGCAAGGGCAAGTGATTTAAGGACCCTTGAAAAACTGCTGGATGAAATTCCAGATGAATCAATTGTTTTTCATGCAATGAATGATGATTTTTCAAAATGGTTTATGGCAAGAAGTGAAATCGATTTTGCCTTAAGCCTCAAAACATATAAAATAAGTGATTTTCCAGATCCAAGGGTTCTTAAAAAATTTTTGATTGACAGTATTCATGCTGAAAGAAAAGGATACAGCAAAGGACAGATTATTGATTTTGATTCAAATAAATTTGATCTTGATACTCATTTTGTAAAAATCGGGAATGGATCCCTTGGCGGAAAAGCCAGGGGACTGGCTTTTATGGCTTCTCAGATTAAAAAAAATTCTTCGCTGCAGGAGAAGTTTCCAGGTATTGACATCAGTATCCCCAGAACTTTTGTGATTTCTACACAGGGATTTAAAAGATTTATTGAAGAGAACCACCTTTTCAAACTTCTTGACGCTCAGGAAAAACTTGATGATCACCAGGTTGTAGATTATTTCATAAAAGCAACCCTTCCTGAATGGTTGAAAAAAAGTTTGAAAGCCTATCTGCAGAGTGTAAAATATCCCATTGCAGTCCGCTCTTCATCACTTTTTGAAGATGCGCACTACCAGCCTTTTGCAGGGCTTTATAACACATACATGCTTCCTAATTCAGATCCCAGCCTTGAAAGACGTCTTGAACGTTTAATTGTTGCCGTTAAACTGGTTTACGCCTCCACCTATCTTAAAGCCCCTAGATCCTATGCAAAATCAACCATGCACAGAACTGAAGATGAGGAGATGGCAGTTGTGATTCAGCAGTTGGCAGGAAAAGTGCATGGAAACTATTTCTACCCGGCAATTTCAGGAGTGGCTCAATCCTATAATTTTTATCCCATAAAACATTTAAAAGCTGAAGATGGTATCACCCATATTGCACTGGGGCTCGGGAAAATCGTCATGGAAGGTGGACTCACATTAAGGTTCTGCCCGAAATACCCTCAGTTTTTACCCCAGTTTTCCATGGTAGACGATATCCTGGAGAATTCACAAAAATATTTTTATGCTTTAAAACTGGATGCATTCCCGTATCATGATGATGATAAACTCATATCCTCCCTGATTCAAGATCCTGCAGTTGAGAAACTTGAATTGAGCGATGCGGTAAACCATCCAGCTGTAAGATCTTTATCTTCAACATATCATGTCCAGGATAATAAGATCAGAGACTCTTTTTCAAAAAAGGGTTTTCCGGTTTTAACTTTTGCTGACATTCTTAAGCATAAAGCTTTTCCACTGCCTGAACTCCTTGATGAAGTTACCAGAATAGGAAGCAGATGGATGGGAGCTTCAGTTGAAGTTGAATTTGCGGTAAATCTACCGGATAGTGTTGATGAAAAACCGCATTTTTCACTTCTGCAAATAAGACCCATGGGGAGATATAAACAAAATCTTGGAGTAGAAATAGGAAAAAAAGAGATTCAAGAAGCGTTTTGCTTTTCTTCACTTTCTCTCGGAAATGGTGAATATAAAGATATTTATGATATTGTTTATGTAGATCCTGACGTGTTTGATCCTGGAAAAACTGTCGAGATCGCCGGAGAGATCAATAAAATTAATGCACGTTTTAATGAAACCGGCAGAAAATATATTTTAATCGGACCGGGAAGGTGGGGGTCTTCAGACCGGTGGCTTGGCATACCAGTGGTGTGGAATGATATCTCCAATGTTGGCGTAATGGTTGAAACCACAATTGAAAGTATTAAGGCTGATCCCTCCCAGGGCTCTCATTTTTTTCAAAATATCACCTCCCTTGGTATCAGCTATATTACTGTTGTGGACAAGAGAGATGATTTTATTGATTATGATTTTTTGAAATGCCAGATCTGTGAAACCAAAACAGATTATCTGAAACATATAAAGTTTGATGATCCTGTTAAAATCCTTGTGGATGGGAAGACATCTCAGGCTGTATTAATGCCCTATCAAGAGGAGCATCCAGATGATGTAATGGATGATATTCCTGTTATTGAATCGTGACCAGGCTGTTGGATGATTTTCATGCTACAGCGTGTATATTACATAAAATTATTTTAAGATATAGACCTGTTCCATGCTGCAGTAGATTCTGGAATATTTAATGAATCAGCTGACCTGTAAGATAGGTGCATGTGATGGAGAGGCATTCAAGATCAAGATATTTTTCAGCATCTTCCTGGTATAAATAAGTTGCTTTGGAAGGCATGCCCCCCTCATTATCATTAAAATTGAGAATAACAGGGATTCTATGGAGTGCCTTGAATCTGACGCAGAGATCATAGTTTGCCATCTCCATAATGATACCGCCGAGTTTCGTGCATCGGATTTCAAGTCCTTTAAGATGTCCTGAAAAAGAGGTTTCTATTATTCTGTTTGTATTGGTTGTGAAGCTTGAGAACAGAGGCCCGCTGTCTTTAAATTCCCGGAATGTTACCAGTTTATCTGATTTTTCAGGAAGTTTTTCAGGGCATGATAAAATATACCGGCATAATAATAATTTTACAGCAGCGGTTGGATCACTGCCTTTCATATCGCTTATTCCGTTTTTTGTAACCTTGAGCCTACGATCAAAAAAATCAAAATATAAGGCATCTTCTTCATATCGCCCACCAAGAATACGTGCCTTGTCAGCCAAATTGATATGTTTTATTTTCGCAAGGTCTTCAGCATATTTCTGGTCAAATGTTTTAGAATTGTTCATCTATGGATACTGAATATGAATCAATTATCTGTTCTGCAAGTGTCCGAGTTTTTTCAGCAGCAGGTCATATTCATCCTCATATTCTAAGAGCTCCAGCATCACAGGCGGTCTGACAGAGTGGGCAGGGAGCCGATCCTTAGTCTCCTTTATCACAACTTCAAGTTCATGCATCCTTTTTTTTATATCATCAATTGACTGCATGGTTTTAATAGTTTACTCCGGCTGCCTTTACATACTGAGCACTGTGTGAATGACATGGTGTCACTCCAAATACCATTCCACATGAAGGGCAGGAGGATTCCATATGTTCCATTTTGAAAGCATTGTCACAATTATCACAATTGATTGCAAGCGATTCTGCCAGAGGTGCTGCACTGAAACCCATTACTCTTATTTTATCCACAATCTGTTTTCCTGATTCAAAAGTACCTGAACATCCGTTATGCATTGTATTTTTTCTCCTGTCTGCTGGATTGTCCATGGTTCAGACTACTCCAGTTGTGTTAAATATTTTTATCTTCTAATCTGATATCTAACAAAAAAAGAGTGACAGTGAATTGATCTAAATCAAGAAAACAAATTTTTTGCGAGGTGCTGCAATTATATCTGATCTCCTGTAACAGGAGACAGGGGAATACCTGTTTAACTATGGCTTTCGTTTATCTTTTAGAATCTGATTTGAAATTACAATTCTCTGGATTTCACTTGTACCTTCATAAATGGTGAACACCCTTGCGTCCCTGTAAAATCTTTCAACTTCGTAATCTTTGGTAAAACCGTATCCGCCATGCATCTGTATGGCTCTTGCAGTTACTTCATTCACCATTTCAGATGCAAAGAGTTTGGCAATGGAAGCCTCTTTTGTATATTTTTTCTTCCTGTCTTTTAAAGATGCAGCTGAAAAAATCAACTGCTTTGCTGCTTCTATTTTTGTTGCCATATCTGCAATCTGAAATCTTATGGCCTGATGTTTTGATACAGCAGCTCCAAACTGTTTTCTTTTTTTTACATATTTGACTGCAGCATCAAAAGCAGCCATTGCAACACCGTATGATTGCGCTGCAATACCAATTCTGCCGCTGTCCAGGCCTGACATGGCAATCTTGAATCCATCCCCCTCTTTTCCGATTATATTTGATACCGGAATTTTACAGTTCTCCAGTATTAAATCAGTTGTATCAGAAGCCCGCAACCCCATTTTATCTTCCATATGCCCGACAATAAGACCGGGAGTTCCCTTGGGAATGATAAAACAGCTTATTCCTTTGTGTCCCTTGCTTTCATCTGTTTTAGCAGTGATCAATGCAACTTTTGAATTTTTTCCGCTTGTAATAAAACGCTTTGTACCATTAAGAATGTAATAATCTCCATCCCTTACTGCTGTTGCCTCCTGGCTGACTGGATCTGAACCTGCATCAGGTTCAGTAAGGCCAAATGCACCGATTATTTCACCGGAAGCCAGAGGTGTCAGAAATTCCTCTTTTTGCTCTTTTGTTCCAAATTTATACAAGGTTTCACAAACAATTGAATTCTGTACCGACATGACAACAGATGTTGATGCGCATGAATAGGCAATCTCAGATAATGCCAGCACATAAGAGATTGTATCTGCCTCCTCTCCTCCATACGCTTCCGGTATCATCATTCCCATCAGGCCCAGTTCACCCATCTGCTTAAAGTTTTCAGCCGGAAACTCTTTTGTTTTATCTCTTTCAGAAGCAGTTGCAGCAATTACTTTTCTTGAAAATTCTCTCACCATATTCTGGATCATTAATTGTTCGCTTGTAAGCTTAAATAACATAACTTTTCCCTCTTATTATCTTAACCTTTCAGCATTTGGTAACAGTTTCCTGTCATGGGGCGTATACCACAACAACAAGTTCCGCATCTGTTGTCCCGGTATTTACAAGATCGTGTTTTATTCCGGAATTAAAGTGGAGGGAGCCGCCTTTTTTCAGTTTATTGACATTATCACCGACTGTAACTTCAACTTTGCCTTTGAGAACATAGACAAACTCTTCCCCTTCATGTTGAAAACCCACACCATCATGTCCCTTTCCGGCTTCAATCACAATTTTAAAGGCCCTGAGATGTTTATTCTCAGCATTTGGAGTTAATGGAGTATATGCATAATTGTCTGTACGTTTGGTATAAGCCTTTGTTCTTTCCCTAATGGTATCATCCTGCTCCTTCAGAAGAAAGCTTGAATCAATGTGAAGAATTCTTGAAATCTGAAGCAGGGTTCCTACAGATGGCCTCTGGTCCCCGCCTTCAATCTTTTTTATAAATTCTTTTGACATTCCGGTTTCATTAGCCATCATGTCAAGTGTTATTTTCTTATCAAGCCTGGCCCGCCGTATCCTTTTACCAATGGGTATGATCTGTGTTTTTTTTGCCATACTGTCTCCGGTTAATCTATCTTTTCAATCCAGTTTTCACTATCTTGGATTTTGCCATACTGGATGTCAGTTAAGGTATTATAAAATTTCATTGCTGTTTCACCTGGAGTTCCATCTCCTATGGAAATGACTTTGTCACCATATCTTATCTCTCCTACAGGTGAAATGACTGCTGCGGTACCTGATCCAAACACCTCTTTTAATGTCCCATCGTCATGGGCTTTGAAGATTTCATCAATTGTAATTTTTCGTTCAGATATTGTCATTCCCCATTTTTTTGCAAGGGTAATGACAGAGTATCTTGTTATACCGGGGAGTATACTGCCAGTGAGATTCGGGGTTAAAATCTCATCATTCACAAGAAAGAATATATTCATTGCACCAACTTCTTCTATATATTTTCTTTCAATGGCATCAAGCCAGAGTACCTGGGCGTATCCATCCTCCTTTGCCTCCTCGGAAGCAATAAGGCTTGCAGCATAGTTTCCAGCGGTTTTGAATTCTCCTACACCACCTTTCACTGCTCTTACATGATCCTTGGAAACCCATATTTTTACAGGATTCAGTCCTTCAGCATAATATGCTCCAACAGAGGATAGGATAATATAGAATTTATAAGTAAAGGATGCTCTCACACCAAGAAAAGGATCGGTTGCAATTATGGTTGGTCTTATATACAGAGATGTTCCAAGCGACTCAGGTATCCACTGCTCTTCAATCTTTATTAATTGTTTCATTGCATCCATTACAAAATCAATATCCAGTTTGGGGATACACATTCCACTGGCAGACCTGTTCATCCGTTCGAAATTTTCCCGTGCCCTGAAAAGCTGGATTGTTTTATCAGCAGTTTTATACGCCTTTAAACCTTCAAAAATTGCCTGTCCATAATGGAAAACCATTGCAGCAGGAGATATACTAAAATCAGTATATGGCATGATTTCAGGATTATGCCACCCTTTCTCCGGAGAGTAGTCCATTACAAACATGTGATCTGTGAACACCTGTCCAAAACCGAGATCTGAGTCTGCAGGCCTTTTCCTGCCTGTTTGCACTCTGGTAATTTTAATTTCCATATTTCCTCCATTTAAACTTAATTATTATAATTTATTAATATTCTTGAGAAGTATCCAAAGAATATGTGATCTAAACGGGTATTTTGTCAAGACAATTTTATCTTTATTAGTAATTGGTTGACTCAATTTTTCCAGGCGATTATAATTGAGTGAGCACTTTAGGACAAAGAAAATTCTGAACTGTCAGGGAATTCAACAGGATGATGTGTTATGAAGACAATGAAAGCACTTGTAAAAGCAAAACCTGAAAAAGGCCTTTGGCTTCAGGATGTTCCAGTTCCCAGAATAAGCCATGGTGACGTTTTAATAAAAATTTTGAAAACAGCCATCTGTGGGACAGATGTGCATATTTATAACTGGGATAAGTGGTCTCAGAAGACGATTCCTGTTCCAATGCACATTGGTCATGAATTTGTCGGCATAGTTGAAAAAACAGGTCAGCTGGTGAAAGATTTTAAAAAGGGAGATCTTGTTTCAGGAGAAGGGCACCTTGTATGCGGACTCTGCAGAAACTGTCTTGCCGGGCGCAGGCATTTGTGTATGGATACAAACGGTGTCGGAGTCAACAGACCTGGTGCATTTGCCCAATATCTTGCCATTCCTGTTACAAATGTATGGTATTGTGATGAAACTATTGATACAGACATTCTTGCCTGTTTTGACCCTCTTGGCAATGCAACACATACGGCACTCTCCTTTGATGTTCTGGGAGAAGATGTTTTGATTACAGGTGCAGGTCCCATCGGGTGTATGGCGACATCAATTGTAAAACATGCAGGTGCACGGTATGTAGTTGTAACAGATATAAATTCCTACAGGCTGGATCTTGCAAAAAAAGCCGGGGCAACAGTGACAATTGATGTTTCAAAAGAGAGTATTAGACAGGCGCAGATAGACCTTGGCATGAGGGAGGGATTTGATGTGGCAATGGAGATGTCAGGTAATCCTGACGCCCTGCACTCCATACTTGATAATATGTGCCATGGAGGAAAAATTGCAATGCTGGGTATTATGCCCTACAACAGCGGGATTGACTGGAATAAAGTTGTATTTAACATGCTCACCATAAAAGGTATCTATGGAAGGGAGATGTATGAGACATGGTACAAAATGACAAGCATGATTCAGACAGGTCTTGATATCACACCTCTGATTACCCATAGATTCCATTACACTGATTTTGAAAAAGGGTTTCAGGTCATGAATTCAGGTAATTCCGGAAAAGTGATACTTGAGTGGGATTAAAATTTTTACAGGATAACTGTTAGAAAAAAACAGGCCACTGATTTTCCGGGTAGTGGCCAAAAGGGATATAATTATGGAGAGTATTCTTGAAAATAAAAAAGTTCTTGTAGTTGATGATGAACCAGATATTCTGGAAACTCTTGAAGAGTTGCTTTATACCTGTTCAGTTGACACTGCTTCAAGTTTTGGACAGGCAATTGAGTGTCTGAAAAATAATACCTATGATGTTGCTGTACTGGATATCATGGGGGTTCAAGGTTATGAAATATTGAAAGCAACACATAAACTGAATATTCCCTCCTTGATGCTTACCGCACATGCACTGACCCCGGATAATTTAAAGCAGTCCATGGAACAGGGAGCTGATGCTTATGTTCCAAAAGATAAACTTGTTGATATTTCAATTTACATTGCTGATGTTTTAACTGCAAGACAGCAGGGTAAGGGAAATCGTACCAACTGGTTTTCAATGCTGAGGCCGGTATTTGATAAATTGTTTGGTGAGAACTGGAGAAAGAGCAATACAGATTTCTGGGATGAATTTGATAGAAAAAGCAGTGGTTAATACAGAAGAGCCCGACTGTTTAAATGATCAAATTATTCTGGTAAAGGGATAGTGACTTTAAACTCAGCGCCTTTACCATCATCGGAATTCAGAACAAGGTTGCCCCCCATATCTTTCAGCAGGACCATGACACCTGCAAGACCGAGCCCGTGACTCTCTATGGCATTCTCAAGTGATGATCCTGTGGTAAAGTAGGTTTCAAATATTTTTTTATGATCTTCCCGGGGGATGCCTCTTCCATCATCTCTGATTCTTAATATCAGCTGGTTTTCAATTATTTTTCCTTCAATTTCTACAATAACGCTTTTGTGTTTAAAAGCATTTGTAACAATGTTTCTTAAGATCTGTTTTACCTTGGCGTAATCAAGATGTACTTTAGTCATCCAGATCCCTTTATCAAATGCCAGCCTGACACCTTTATTTTCAAGAGTATGGACAAGCTCTTCATAGCTTTGAGTTTTTCTGATCTGCTCAACAAAATCAGGATCAGAAAGGTCAAAATGTTCAATTAAAACTGATCTTACAAGCTCAAAAACAGGAAAGTCACTGTTTATCATAACGCCTTCCCTTGATCGTCCAAGCTCAAGCACGTCATTTACAAGTCTCTGGGTCGTGAGTGTGTTTCTTATAATTCTTTTTAACACTTTACTCTGTTTGTCAGTCAATGAACCATATACATCCTGGCGGTTTAAAAGTGATTTTGCCCCTGCATCTATTACTGAAATAGGGACTTTTAAATCGTGAACAAGAATTTCTGTTTTTATTGAATTGTCTGACATTTTATACCTCGATTTATTTTTACCTTTACCTTTTCCAGGATTAATTTAAAAATCCTTGCATTAACAAGCCTGGATTTTATATATAGTATTTAAAAAATTCATAAATTTGTTATACGGGGATCAATCAGAGTTGTAAAGTCTTTATGGAGTTTATTTATGAACAAGTCTAAAAATCAGAGCAGTGTTATTGAAAAACTGAAAAATCAGATTAAGGAATTAGAGAAAAAAAACCAGGAGCTTCATGATATAATATACAATGCCCCTATTCCTATATTTGCAATTGACAGTGACCATAAAATTACACATTTTAACAAAGCTCTGGAAAATCTGAGTGGACTTTCCAGAGATGATATGATCGGTACGGATCAGCAATGGAAAGCCTTCTACTCAAAAAAAAGTCCCATTATGGCTGATTTTATGATCGACAATGCCCCTAATTCAAAGATTATAGAACATTATGGCGAAAATGTGATTAAATTCACGGATTCCAATGAGCATTTTGAAGCGACAAAATTTTTTCCGGATCTGGGTGAACATGGTAAATGGCTTTCTTTCAGCGCCTCTGCAGTAACCGATGAAAAAGGAGATATCACAAGTGCTGTTGAGACCCTTAAAGATGTTACAGAAAAGAAAAATGCCCAGAAAAAAACCAGAGAGTTGTATCGAATTTACCAGAAGCTTATGGATTTTATTCCCTACCCAGTAGTTGTTTATGATGAAAATGGTCTGGTTTTATATCTGAATCCATCTTTTTCAACAACTTTTGGATGGTCCAGTGAAGAGTTGACTGGCAAGCCCGTCCCCTTTGTTCCTGAAGGGCTTGAAGCGGAAACCAGTGACATGCTGAATAAATTTATTGAAGACAAATCCCTTACCCGCTATGAAACCCAGCGCCTGACAAAAGAAGGCAAAATTCTTGATGTTGTGCTCTGGGCAGATTCCCACTCAATAGGGAAATCTAATTCAATACAGAACTTTGTTATCTTGAGGGATATAACAAAGGAAAAAAGACTGGCGGCAAATAACCAGACTATAATGAGGATAAGTGCTGTCCTTCCTGAATATCTTGAGCTTGAAGAGTTGATGAATTATATCTCAAAAGAGGTGAAAGGTCTATTAAATACAGAAGGTGCTCTGGTACTTCTATATGATGAGATAACAGATGAACTTTTTTTTATGGGTGCTGCCTATGATAACCATGATACACAGAAAAGAGCAAAAACATTCAGATTTCCTGCTGATTCACTTTTAGCAGGAGAGATCATAAAAACAGGGGACTACGCTCTTGTAAATGATACTGAAAAACTGAGAAAGGATTATCCTGACAGGGATGAAAAACTGGGATATAAAACGACCAGTATTCTGAATGTTCCCATTAAAAATGACGACAGAATAATAGGTGTTCTTTGTGCAATCAATAAAAAACAGAATAAGTTTGACTATAATGATATGGAACTGATGTCAATGATTGCAGGAACCTGTGCTCTCTCAATTGAAAATGCAAGATTTGCTGAAGCTGTCAGAGATGCCTACCGTGATGTGGCATCCATGAACAGGGCAAAAGGTAAGGCTATTAACCACCTTTCCCATGAATTGAGAACACCGGTTGCAGTTCTTACGGGCTCTTTGCAGATTCTTCAAAAAAAACTTGAATCAATTCCTGAGATAACTGTTGATGGCACTTTGTATCGTATTGAACGAAATTTAAACAGAATAGTTGAAATCCAGGATGAAGTAGCTGACATAATGGAAGATAAAACATATGCTGCCCAGAAACTCCTGCTTAAAATGTTTGAGGTATGCAAAGATGAACTTGAAACCCTTATTCTTGAAACCTATCCTGAAGATGATTTTGAATCTTCCATTAAGCAGTTGATTGATGAAAAGTTCGGTCCAAGGTCAATAATGTATTCAGATATTGATTTTTCACACTATTTTGAGAAACTTTATGCTGGTATCGAACCTGAATTTGGATTTAGGGATCTTGATATCAAAACGGTTATTGATGATACCCCGCCATCTTTTAAACTCCCGGAAGAGATTCTGACTAAAATGATTACAGGACTCATAAAAAATGCCATTGAAAACACTCCTGACAAAGGTAGGATAGATATAACCATAGAATCGCAGGAGAGTGGTGTTCAATTCAGTATCCACGATTTTGGCATTGGAATCGTAAAAGATCACCAGAAAAGAATCTTTGAAGGGTTCTTTAATACCCAGGAGACGTTGCTGTATTCTACTAAAACACCTTATGCTTTTAATGCAGGTGGAAAAGGAGCAGACCTGCTGAGAACAAAAATTTTTTCAGACCGTTTCGGGTTTACACTTGGTATGGAATCCCAATATTGCAGGTTCTTAATGGAAAATAAAGATATTGTCTGCCCTGGAAATATTGAAAAGTGTAAATTCTGCAATGATAAATCAGACTGCTTAAAGTCTGGAGGATCAGTTTTTACACTCTTTCTCCCGATTGTACAAAATAAATAAAAAAAATCTTTGACAACCTGAATAAATTCAATTACTATTTTCAAACATTTGAGACCGAGCGCTCGTTTGGATTTTTTAAAGGAGTAAATTTATATGAATGATTTTCATAATTTAACTTTTTTTGATATTTATGAAAAAAATGCACTTTACAGAGGTTCTTCTACTGCAATCTGCCAGGGAAACAAGGAAATAAGCTATTCTCAGCTTTTTTCAGAAACCGTAAAGCTGGCCAATGGGTTAAAGAAACACAACCTTCCATCCGGTTCAAGAATAGCAGTTTTATGTAAAAATCATCCTCTTTTTTTTCATCTCTTTGGTGCTGCATCTTTATTAGACCTGACACTTGTTCTCATTAACAGACGTCTGAGCCTGGATGAGATTGCGCACATAGTAGAAGATACAACACCTTCAATTGTTTTTGCTGATGAAGAGATGGCAGATCAGACAGAAAAACTGAAAAACGCTTACTCCTCTATTGAGCATGTTTATATTGCAGACAATAAAGAGAGTGGCTTTCTGGATCTTTATGATCTGTCATCTTCCGATACAGACGGTTCAGAGAATTCACCATCCAGCATGAACTCTCCTTTTGTGATCATTCATACTGCAGCAATGCAGGGAAAACCAAGGGGAGCTGTATTATCACAGAATAATATTATTCAGTCAAACCAGCAGGTAATCACTGCATTCAACCTGGATGAGACAAAGGCCTATTTAAATATCCTTCCCCTGTTTCATATCATGGGAGTCAATCTTGGTCTGGGTATTCTTCAGGCCGGCGGAAGAAATATTATTCAGGAAAAATTTAATCCGGCTGAAACCCTGGAACTTATTCAGGAACGGAAGGTTAATATCTTTGGATCCTTTCCCCCCATACTGTCAAATCTTCTGGATGCAGTAAAAGAGAATCATTATGACCTGTCCAGCCTTGAAATAGCAGCCGGTCTTGATATGCCGGACAGTGTCAAAGAGTGGGAAGCATTAACTGCTTCAAAATTCTGGACCATGTATGGTCAGACTGAAACCTCCGGTTTAATAACCTTTGCCCCATATTTTGCAAAACCAGGTTCAGCCGGCGTGGTATCCACACTTGCAAATATCAAAATTGCGGATGATTTTGATAATTTTCTGCCCTGTCGGGAAACCGGTGAGATTTTAGTGAGAGGACCTGTCGTTTTCCAGGGATACTGGAATGCTGATGAACTTAATGAGCACACATTTAGAGGCGGATGGCACCACACAGGTGATCTGGGTATGATTGATTCTGATGGATATCTTTTTTTTAAAGGAAGAAAGGCGGAAAAAGAGCTTATCAAACCAGGAGGAGAGAATGTATTTCCTGCTGAAGTGGAAAAAGCAATTGTTCAGCATGAGGCAGTAAATCAGGTGTGTGTATTCGGGGTTCCGGACAAAAAATTTGGTGAAGGCATTAAAGCAGTATGCTCATTAAATCGCGGTTTTACCCTTTCCAAAGATGATTTGATCAAATTTACCGGTTCATTGATCGCCGGTTATAAAAAACCAAGATATGTAGAGTTCATAGGTGAACTGCCGAAAACAGATAATGGCTCCATAGATCGTGAAAAAATAAAAGTAGAATATAAATAAAAATTTATTATATCAAGATGGGAATTTATCTTGACATGAAAATAAATAATTGAATAAGTTGAATATCAGGAAAAACAATTACAGCAGGTTTAATGTAAACAGGTATTTGTTGAGTTTGAGAATAACTTGATTTTTAATAATTTGGATTTTTTATGGCACATTTAAATGTTTCAGATGTTACACTCTCTTTTGGCGGACTCAAGGCCCTGTCCAATGTGGATATGAAGATAGAGCCGGGTCTTATCACATCAATTATCGGTCCTAATGGTGCTGGAAAAACCAGTATGCTGAACTGCATATCTGGATTTTACCATCCCACCCAGGGAAGTATTTTTTATAAGGACAAAGAGTTGACCCATGCATCACCGCATCAGGTGTCAAACATGGGGATTTCAAGAGCCTTTCAAAATTTGGAACTCTTTTCCGGCCTATCGGTTCTTGACAATCTTCTTCTTGCAAGGCATCAGAATTTGAAATACAGTTTTTTTCATGCTGTCTGGTTTTTGGGAAAAGCTTCAAGAGTTGAAGCTGAAAATAGAGAATATGTAGAAGATGTAATCGATTTCATGGAGCTTGAACCCTATCGCAAAAGTCTGGTTGGTAATTTAAGCTATGGACTGCAGAAAAAGGTTGAAGTGGCAAGGGCTTTAACCCTGGCCCCTGACATACTGTTGCTTGATGAGCCAATGGCAGGAATGAATCAGGAAGAAAAAGAGGATATTGTAAGGTTTGTGATGGATATTCAAAAAGAGAGGCAGATCACTGTGGTTCTTGTTGAGCATGATCTTGGTGTTGTAATGGATATCTCAGACCGTATTTATGTTCTTGATTTTGGTGAAGTAATCGGTTCCGGAACACCTGAAGAGGTTGCATCAAATCCCAAAGTCATTGAAGCTTATATTGGAGAGGATTAATTAAATGAATAAAAATGATGAACTGCTAAAATACTCAATTCCCCAATTGCTTCGCTGGAGGGTTTCACAGACGCCTGACAGACCGGCATTAAGGGAAAAAGACTTTGGGATCTGGAATGCATATACCTGGAAAGATTATTATGATTATGTGCGAAAAACAGGTCTTGGGCTAAAGGCTTTAGGACTTGGTAAAGATGATACCATTGCAATAATAAGCGATAATATACCTGAACTTCTTTTTGTTGCAATAGGCGGGCACTCTATTGGCTGTATCTCCGCCGGGATTTACCAGACAAGCATGCCGGATGAAATTGCCCAGATTCTCGGTTATCTTAAGGTAAGTGCAGTATTCTGTGACAATCAGGAACAGGTGGATAAAGTTCTTGAAGTGCGTGACAAAATCCCCAATGTGAAAAAAGTTATTTTTGAAGATCCCCGGGGTATGAGAAATTATATGTCTGATGAGTGGTTCATTGATATAACTGACATATATAAACTTGGAGATGAAGAGAATAAAAAAAATCCAGAACTGTTTGAGAGTCTGATCGATCAGGGCAAACCTGACGATGTCTGCCATCTCTGTCTGACTTCCGGGACAACAGGTCTTCCAAAAGGGACCATGATGACCCATAAAAACTATATAAATATGGGTGTCAAAATTACCCAGGTTGATCCTCTTGAACAGACAGATGAATATGTCTCTTTTCTGCCTTTTGCATGGATTGGCGAACAGATGAATTCTTTCGGAGTTGCAATGGCAACGGGGATTACCGTTAATTTCCCTGAATCTGTTGAGACGGCCATGACTGACTTAAAAGAGATCGGTCCCCACTTCATGTTTGGTGCGCCAAGAATCTATGAAACCATCAGATCTGAGATCTGGCTTAAAATTGATCAATCCTACTGGCTCAATAAGCTTTTTTATAACTATTTTATCAAAGTAGGTCTTGAAGCAGCTGATTATAAAATGACCGGCAAATCAATGCCGATCGGATTAAAGATTAAATCATGGCTTGGAACACAGATGGTGATTCGGCCCCTTATCAATCAGATTGGACTTTTACGTCTGAGAAGGGCATATACTGGAGGTGCTGCATTAGGGCCGGAACTGTTTACCTTTTACCAGGCAATTGGAGTGAATTTAAAACAGATCTACGGGCAGACTGAAATTACCGGGATTGCTTATATGCACAGAGATGGTGATGTAAGGCCTGATACAGTAGGAAAACCATTGCCGGGTACAGAGTGTAAAATTTCTGAAGATGGTGAAATCCTGTCAAGATCCGCTTCGGTCTCTCCGGGTTATTACGATCTTCCCGAGAAAACAGAAGAGGCACTTGAAGGAGGGTGGCTTCATTCGGGTGATGCCGGTATTATCGATGAACACGGCCATTTGATTGTTATTGATCGTCTTTCCGATGTTATGCATAATAATGAAGGAAAGATGTTCTCTCCGATGTTTTTAGAGAATTCCCTTAAATTCAGCCCATATATAAAGGAAGCAGTGATCTTTGGAAATAAAGAAGATTATGTGGCATGTCTTATTAATATTGATCCGATAGTTGTCGGTAAATGGGCAGAGGACAGGGGGGTTTCCTACAGTACATTCATGGACCTTTCCAGCAAGGATGAAGTGTATGAACTTATAATGGAACAGGTAGAGGATGTAAATTCAAGAGCGGAAAAGGAGCATTTTAAAATAAAACGGTTTGCTCTTCTTTATAAACTTCTTGATGTGGATGATGGTGAATTAACCAAAACAGGTAAGATTCGTCGTAAATTTGTACAGGAGCGGTATCAGAATCTTTATGATTCACTTTATGATGAGGGTGTTGATGAAAAAGAAGTTGAAGCCTCTTTCACATATCAGGACGGGCAGTCAACTGAAGTTAAAACAACTATTAAGTTTTTCACAGTGAAAGGAGTCTAAGGAAATCAGATGAGTTATTTTTTTCAAATTGTAGTCAGCGGTATCGTGGTTGGATCCATTTATGCCCTGGCAGCCCTTGGAATGGTACTTATATACAAGTCAAGCAGGGTCCTTAATATTGCCCACGGACAAATAATAGCTGCTGGTGCTTTTATAACATATTTTCTGACAGTAACGGTTGGTATACCGATATTCTTCTCTTTTATTGCCAGTATGATTATTACATTTTTCCTTGCAATGAGTGTTGAAAGAATATTTTTAAGACGTCTCATAGGAGAACCGATTATTTCAGTTATAATGGTAACAATCGGGCTTGGATCCATTATAGACGGTCTTATATATCTGACTCCATTTGGGACGGAAAATTTTTCCTTTCCAACATTTCTGCCACAGGAACCTCTCTCTCTCGGCGGTGTCTCCATATCCTGGACTCAGCTTGTGGGAGTCATCATAACCTTTGTATTGATCGGGGGATTCTCCTGGTTCTTTAAAAAATCAACTGTTGGTATATCAATGAGAGCTGTTTCTGATGATCAATTCGGGTCAATGTCTGTCGGTATTTCAGTGCCAAAGGTTTTTGGACTTGCATGGGCAACAGCCGGATTGTCAGCAGCAGCAGCAGGATGTATCATAGGAAATATCACAGGTTTGAATTTTGACACTCTGCATGCATTTGGAATTGTTGTTTTTCCTGTTGTTATTCTTGGAGGCCTTGATTCAATACTTGGAGCAGTAGTGGGAGGTATAATCATGGGCCTTATACAGCAGTTTGCTTCAGGATATCTGGATGGCAATTTCGGACTCAATGGTACAGGCGATGTAATGCCCTATGTTATTTTATTAATTATACTTTGGTTTAAACCACATGGATTATTCGGTATCCATGAAATTGAGCGGGTGTAATCTATGTCAGAAAATCGATGGTTAGCAACAGGAAATTTTTTTACAACTTACCAACAGGAACAGAAGACATTTCTGACAAACCTGGACAGATCTATTTTCACCATGTTTCTTGTTATTTTGTTTGGATGGCCTCTGGTTTTTGAGTTGAGCAACAAATATATGCTGGTGGTGGATAATATTTTAATAGCCATTGTGGCCGTTATGGGGTTAAACCTTGTTACCGGTTTTGCCGGCCTTATTTCCATCGGGCATGCAGCTTTTGTAGGTGTTGGTGCGTATACCCTTGCATCTTTCAGTCAGGTTCTCGGTGATTCCCACACTATTATTACACATTTCTGGCCTGTGATGATTATTTTAAGCGGAGCCATGGGTGCCATTTTTGGAGCAGTTGTAGGCCTGCCTGCCCTGAGATTGAAACATCTCTATCTTGCCATTGCAACTCTATCCTTTCAGATGATTTTTGAGTGGACTATTCAGTTTTTGACTTTTTTCAACCAGGGGCAGACTATCTATATCGGACGGGTTTTCTGGATTACCGGTAAAGTGGGGAGGCGTGATCATTATGTGTTCTGGTATTTTGTCATACTGACCATAGTTGTTCTCCTTGGATTTGGTATAAGAAACCTGATGAAAACCAGATATGGAAGATCGCTGATAGCCGTAAGAGACAATGACAGAGCAGCAGATGCCATGGGGATGAACCCCGGACTCACAAAGGTGTATGCTTTTGCCCTTGCAGGCTTTTTTGCCGGTGTTACAGGAGCTTTACATGCCTATCTTTATCGCGGGGTGGGGTTTGAATCATTTACACTTCATGAATCAATCGGGTATCTTGCCATGGCAATCGTAGGAGGCCTCGGTACGCTGAATGGATCTTTCTGGGGGCCTGTTGCCATAAAGTTTCTGGATCTTCAGGTTGAAACCCTTGCTGAAGTATCAGGACAGTATCTGCCTTCGAGTATGAATCTTGCAACTGCACTTAAACCTTTTACTTTTGGTCTTGTTATAGTATTATTTCTGATGTTTGAACCAAGAGGCATTGCAAACTGGTGGAGAATTACAAAATCGTATACCAAGCTGTGGCCATTCCGCTATTAACTGCTGCAGCTATAAAAATATGTTTTTTTTGTATTTAACCTGAAACGTAAGAAAAGGAGGAAAAGATGAAAAGTAAGAAAAGTTTGTTTTTCAATGTTCTATTAGTGCTTGTTGTCATGTTAGCATTTTCAGCATCTTCATATGCTGGTGGCAAAGTTTACAAGCTGGGTCTGTCCCTTGCCATTACCGGCCCTACTTCTGATGCTGGCAACCCTTACTCCAAAGGTGTTGAGGATTGGTTCAAATATGTAAATGAATCCAAAATGCTTGGTGAAGATACCATTGACTGTACTATCAGAGATGACCAGTATAAAACTGATATTACAAAAAGAAATTTTGAAGAGTATCTGGATATGGGTATTGTGCTTTATCTTAATTACTCAACAGGAAGTACGCTTGGTTTAAAAAGAGATTTTGAAGAGGTCAAGATCCCGGTAATCCCCGCATCATTTCACAGGGGTAACCTTGATGGATCAAACTATATCTTCCTTCCTGTTGCATCCTATTCAGAGCAGGTTATCAGCATGGGTGAATATGTTGCAAACAACCATAAGGGCGGCACTCCAAAAGTTGCTCTTTTCCTTCATCCTTCAGCATTTGGACGCGGACCTCTTGCAGACACACAGGCTGCTGTTAAAGCAGGTCTTGGTATAGATATTGTTGAAGTTGTTGAGCATGGTAAAGATCTTGATAATACAGCCATGCTGAAACGCCTCATGAGTAAAGGTGTTCAATATGTAATCAGCCAGACAATTCAATCTCCTGTTGCAACCATGATTAAAGACTCTCAACGTCTTGGTCTTACGGCAACCTCTTTTGGAGAAAAAGGGAAACTCACTTTCCTTGGTGCACATTATACCGGTGGAAATGACTTGATTGCTCTTGCAGGGACTGCTGCTGAAAATTACTACTGGGTATGTTCCTATAACCTTACCTCTGAAAAAAATCAGGGGACAGAGGCTCAGCTTGCACTTGCCAAAAAATACGGACGTGATGATAAAGCGGCTAACTCACACAACTATGCAAATGGTATAATGGTCGCCCAGGTAGCTACCGAGGCAATTAAACGCGCCAAAGCTTCAGATCTTGAGGTTAACATGGCAAATCTCACAAAAATTCTTAATGAGATGAATGGTCCTAACTCTTACCAGCCATTTACAACTGTTGGTCCTGTGACATATTCACCAACTGATCATGCCGGTGTTGATATGCTTCAGACATATGTTGTAAAGGACGGAGCCTTCAGGAAAATTGGAAGCCCGATGCAGTCTGTTTATATGAAAAAAATTCAATAAAACAACATGGTAAAGTGTTGAAATAAAATTAATTTTAAGCCTGTACCTGCTGGAGATATCAAATAAACTGAATTTCCAGCAGGTATCACAAATAGAAGAAGAAAGTGCATATGGAAAATCTGCTTGAAGTCAATAATATTGAAGTTGTTTATAATGATATTGTCCAGGTACTGCGTGGTGTCAGCCTCAGTGTGCCAAAAGGTGGCATAGTTGCTCTGCTGGGTACGAACGGCGCTGGAAAGACTACGACATTAAGAGCCCTAAGCGGCCTGCTGAAACCTGAGAATGGTGAGACAAAAGAGGGTTATATTAAATTCAAGGGTACGGATACAACACAGATGCTTGGAACTGAAATTGTAAAGCTCGGTGCTGTTATGGTGCCTGAAGGCAGGCGTGTATTCAAGCATTTGACAGTAAACGAGAATATTCTGGTTGGTTCCATTACCCGTAAAGATGGTGCGAAAAAAATCAAAGAAGACAATGAATTGATGTACAGGCATTTTCCAAGGCTTTCCAAGGTGACAAACAGGATGGCTGGCTACAGTTCCGGCGGTGAGCAGCAGATGATTGCCATTGCGAGGGCTTTAATGGCGGCACCTGAGATGCTTATGCTTGATGAGCCATCCCTCGGGCTTGCCCCCCTGCTTGTTAAAGAGATATTTGATAACATAAAAAAAATAAACACGGAACTTAATACAACCATTCTGGTTGTTGAGCAGAATGCAAAGGTTGCTCTTGCAGTATCAGATTATGCCTATATAATGGAGTCAGGAAAAATTGTGCTTGAAGGTTCATCCAAGGAGCTTCAGAATAATCCTGATGTAAAAGAGTTTTACATGGGTATTACCAAGGGCGGAGGCAGAAAATCATTCAAGGATGTTAAATCCTATAAAAGGCGTAAACGCTGGATGTAGCCAATAAATCTCCCTGGTGACCATGTTTATAAGATCACATTTAATTTAGAAGCAGAGTCTTTAACAGTATTAAAGACTGTAATTAAAAAAACAGCAGGAGTTTAAAATGAAGATACTTGTAGGGTATAATGGCGGAGAGGCTGGCAGGTTAGCCCTCTCTCTTGCAAGGGATTTTGCAGAAAATAACAATGCTTTTGTATATGTTCTCAATTCCATGGAGGGTGGAGCCTCTGAAAAACAGTCTGATATTTTAAAGGCTGAAAAAGATCTTGATTTTGCCAGAGAAATGATGACAAAATCGGGTCTTCGCTGTGATGCTCAGCAGAGCGTCCGTGGGCTTTCACCTGCAGAAGATCTTGTTAAATTTGCCGAGGAAAATGAAATTGACCATATTTTTCTCGGTATTAAAAAGAAATCCAAGGCGCAGAAAGCTATCCTTGGATCAACCTCACGGTATGTTATTTTAAAGGCACCTTGTCCTGTCACCACAACTAAGTTTGATCCTGATAACATAAAAACGGAAGATCTTTTAAAAGATCGTAAAATTTTAGTGGTGGATGATGAACCTGATATACTGGAGACAGTTGAAGAACTGCTTGATATGTGCAGCCTTGATACTGCCTCAAGTTTTGAAGAAGCAAAAAAACTTTTGAATAACAACCCCTATGATGTAGCGATTCTTGATATAATGGGTGTAAGCGGATATGATGTTCTCGCCCTTGCCCGTAAAAAAGATATCCCTGCACTTATGCTCACGGCACATGCCCTCACTCCTGAAAATTTAAAGGAATCCATTCAAAAAGGTGCTGATTCATATATTCCAAAAGATGAACTTGCCAATCTTGCATTCCATATAGCCGATGTAATCAAGGCAAGGATAGCCGGCAGGCAGGGATATGGTTCCTGGTTCTCAAATCTTAAACCATTTTTTGATAAATCTTTTGGAAAGGGATGGAGGAACAAGGAGAGATCATTCTGGAACTCTTTTGATGATAAATATGGCAGATAAATTCTCTTCTGCCTGAATTTGTACTCGTCTCTTTTATCCTGGTAAAGTTGTAACAATTGTCAGCTTATCTGTTCTGTTCATTGTTATCACTTTAACAGGGTAACATATTTAAGACTCTTGTTAAAAATGCAATTTTATTCTCATATTGTAAAGGTTTTGTCTGGCAGAGTCTTTACAATTGTCTTTACATTCCTGATGAATAGCAATAGTATGGTTTTAAAGATTAACCATCATGCCATAAAGCAGGTTTAATATGAGACCGCCGCTGACCGGAAAACAGATTAAAATACTGGATTACTTTAAAAAAAAAATAGAGGAAAACAGTGTATCGCCAAGTTTACGGATGGCGGCATCTGAACTCGGCATCAGCCATGCTGCAGTTGCACAGACGCTGAAAACTCTTGAAGAGAGAGAATATATAAAACGGAAGGGCAGGTACTCCCGCATTATACATATTCTTGATGATACAGGCGATTTACATATTGTACAAAGGCAGAAACAGGTACCTGTTATTGGTGATATAACTGCAGGAATTCCCATGTATGCACAGCAGGAGTGGGATGGCCAAATCCTGGTTGATGCCAAAATATATCCCGGAAAAAATCTGTTTGCACTGAAAATTAATGGCAATTCCATGAAGAATGCAGGCATACTTGATAGAGATTTTGCTATTTGCAAGCCAAGACAATATGCCCTTGACAGGGAAATTGTTGTTGCACTGATCAATAATGAGGAAGCTACTGTAAAACGCTTTTTTCTTCATCAGGAGTGTGTTGAACTGCGACCTGAAAATTCAAGGTATTGTTCACAAAAATATAGTTTTGACGATGTACTGATACAGGGAAAAGTGATCGGTATCATACGTCCTCCCCGGAGTTTTAAATGGTAAAGCCATTTGATGTCCGCGATCTTTTTATCGGAACAAGCGGCTACTCTTATGGAGAGTGGATTGATTCAAGATTTTATCCATATGGCACACACTCATCTAACATGTTTGATATTTATCAAAACGTTTTCAATTCAACTGAACTTAACTACACCTGGTATCAGATGCCAAAACCTGCCGCCATAAAGCGGGTCTGTTTAAAAGCATCTGATAATTTCAAATTTTCAGTCAAACTTACAAGGACAATGACCCATGAGATAAAGAAGGGAGAGTGGCAGAAAGAGGTAATCGCATTTCGAACCGGTATACATCCCTTAGTAAAATCAAAAAAACTTTTAGCTGTTCTTATTCAGCTTCCCCCATGGTTTCAGAGATCAGCTAAATTCAGATATTATCTTGCTGCATTGCTGGATGAGCTTGCCGGACTTCCCATAGCAGTTGAATTCAGGCATGATTCATGGGTGAATGAGAAGGTGTTTTCTGAGTTTGAAAGGCGTAAGGTAACACTGGTATCGGTGGATGCACCTCTATTAACAGGACTGTTTCCCAAACTTGATGTGGTGACAAATCCTGATTTAACCTATATTCGTCTTCATGGAAGGAATAAAGAAGGATGGGGTTCAGGCAGTATGCAAAAACAGTTTGATTATTGTTATTCGGCCCCTGAGTTGGAGAGACTGGCAGTTAGAGTTAAAGAAGTTATCATACCCCAAAGCGGTTCATGTTGTATTTTTTTTAATAATCATGTCCATGGCCAGGCTCCAGAAAATGCACTTGATTTAAAAAAAATTCTGCGCGGCAGTAATAAATCACTTTAAACAATATATTTAAATCTGGCAAATATCCGGTGAATTCTAAATTATTCTTGACTGATTCAGTATAAGAATATTACAATCGTATTTAAGATAAAATGGTGCTGATATGATATCACCTACTGTTTTGCAGTCTAAGTTTCACACATCTGAATCTGTTTTCTGAAACGCTTCTGAATAGACCGTTCATTCTTCTCTAACCCGAAATATCCGGGCTGACAATGTAACAATAATAGATAAGGAGGGGAATTATGAGAATCGAACCCAAAAAAATCATGTGTGCCATTGATTTTTCAGATTTCAGCAATATGGTTCTGAGTTATGGTATCTCCCTTGCTGCTCAACTGGACTCTGCACTCTGTATTTGCCATGTTGTTTCAGGTTCATATATGGTTGCAAGCCATATATCACCCTATGCTGATTATTCAGGAATTGAAGCGGCACGTATACAGCATGCAGAAGAGAAACTTGCACAATTGAGAGACAAGTTTGATCTTAATTGTGATATCATAGTTGCAAGCGGATATCCGGCTGAAGAAATTTCCAGAATTGCCTGCGACAATGATATTGGAATGGTTATTGCCGCAACCCATGGCGGTTCAGGAGTGAGACGATTTTTAATTGGATCTGTAACCGACCGTCTGGTAAAAATTTTGCCATGTCCGCTGCTTGTTTTAAATTCAACAGAATCTGATCAAACCCGTCTGCTGGAAAAAAAGGTAAAAATAGATCGCATACTGGTGGGGTGTGATTTTTCTTCAGATTCACAGCTTGCCTTTGATTATGCAGTAGGTCTTGCTCAGGAGTTTCAAACACAGCTTCACATTGCACATGTTGTCAGGCCTGCAGAGAGATTAGATATGGATGTTTCGGAAACAGTAAATATACATGGAGAGAATGTCAAAGCATGGAATATGGCAGATTATGAGGATTTTAAAAAAGAGAGCAGTGTATGGGATAATAAGAGAGAACAGCCATTTTTTAAGAACCTTGAAACTAAGCTGTCAAAGATGGTTCCGGAAGAATGCAGGCACTGGTGTACGCCAATCGTAGTGATTCTTGAAGGCTCGCCATATAAGGAGCTGATTTCCTATGTCAGGGAAAAACAGGTTGATATGGTTGTACTTGGCATTCACGGCCATAGTCTCTGGGAGTCTTTTCTTGTGGGATCAACTACAGATCGTATCATCGGCAGGTCACCATGTCCTGTACTTGCTGTCCGCAAATCCGGCAGTGTAAAGCCACATGAAAAAGAGACTGCAGTTCAGGAAGTTTCATACGATTCCATTCAAACAGCCAGGGATATAATGGAGACCAGTGTAATCAGCATACGGCCTGATACTGATATTATAAGTGCTGCCCAGATTCTTCTGGAAAATCATATTAATGGCGTGCCTGTTGTGGATAAAGATGACAATCTGAAAGGTATTTTATGTCAAAGTGATTTAATATTTCAGCAGAAAAAGATATCTATTCCATCGGTTTTCAGTTTTCTTGACGGTATCATACCTCTCTCCTCTTCAAAACAGATGGATGAAGAGTTTAAAAAAATTGCAGCAGTCACTGCTGATCAGGCAATGGCAGAAGATCCTGTTACCGTGCACCCTGACATGCCGATCTCTGAGATTGCGAGCCTGATGGTTGAAAAACATTTTCATACTATTCCTGTGGTGGATAAAAACAGACTTGTCGGTATTATCGGAAAAGAAGATATATTAAAAATACTGGTTCACTCATAAGAAGTGTTGTATATATTTAACCTTTACAAAATATTTACATTTATATTGACATATTGTTCAAAAACCGTTAATTTGTAGATATTATTTTAATGGTTAAATGGTATAGAATTGTGAACCGTTCCATCATTCATCTGAATATAGCTGATTTCGCAGTTGCAGTAGAAATAAATATACAGCCTTCTTTAAAAGGATATCCTTTGATTGTCGCCCCTGCAAAAGCTCCCAGGGCAGTTGTTTATGATATGAGTGAAGAAGCCTATCAGCAGGGTATCAGAAAAGGAATGCCCCTGGCCAGGGCAAGACGTTTTAATAAAAAAATTAAAATTCTGCCGCCGGATTTCAACCGGTATGAACGGGCAATGAGAGATCTTTTAAAACACACATTTACATTTACTCCCCGTATTGAAGCAGGCAGATTTGACGGACATATATTTATGGATGTTACAGGAAGCAGTAAACTTTTTGGACCATCTGCTGATATTGCGTTTAAACTTAAAAAAAAAATTAAAAAAAATTTTAATTTTGATCCTGCCTGGTCAGTTGCCACAAATAAACTCATAGCCAAGGTGGCAACAAGGGTTGTAAAACCAGCTGGAGAACATATTGTTGCCCCGGGGGATGAAAAAAAGTTTCTTGCTCCTCTTCCTGTTCATATTATTCCAGGATTTATAAAAACTGACTTGATAAAACTTAGAGAATTTAATCTTTTTTCAGTATCCCAGGTAAGAACACTTACCGTGGAGCAGTTAAAAATTCCTTTCCTGCAGAAAGCCCCTGAAATCTATGATCGGATCAGGGGTATTGATTCATCACCTGTTGCTGAATTTGATGAAAATTCATCATCCATTTATGCAGATTTTGAATTCAGTGATGATACCAATGATATCTCCTGTCTGAAGCAGGCTCTCTACCTGATGGTGGAAAAGATCTGTAAAAATCTTAGAGACCGCAAATTCACAGGGGCAGCAGCAAAAATGATTGTTTTTTATTCAGATGGAGTAGAGAAAACAGCAAAATCAAAATTTTCACCTTCCACATCCAATGAGACGGCAATGTTTGAAAAATGTTTTCTCCTTCTGGATAAGGTGTGGACAAGGCGAGTTCGTATCCGTCATATACGTCTCATATGTGATAAATTTTCAACCTCCCATGTCCAGGAGAGTTTGTTTGACAGCAATTCAAAAATGATAAAACAGGCTCATCTCATCAGAGCAATTGACAGGATAAGGGAAAAATTCGGCAGTTCAGCGATCAGAACCGGGTTGACCCTGGCACCGCTGGACAACCTGTATCAGCATGCGCCTGTATCAGCAGAATGCCATTAAATATCAGGTTAGTGACTGTAAAAGAGCATTGGGCTCAAGGCGGGCAGGAAGTGGATAAAGGTGCTTGATTTATAAATGATTCCTCTGAATACAAGATCACACTACTCTTTTATGCAGGGTACAGCTCCCATAAAAGATTTATGCAGACAGGCAAAAAAACTGGGTTATCAAAGCATTGCACTGACAGATACAGATAACCTGTGCGGTATGTGGGATTTTATCAGAGAGTGCAATTTCCAGGGGTTACAGCCTGTAATTGGAGCTGAAATTACGGATCCTCAGATTTTAATGCACAGGGCAGTCTGTCTGGTGAAAACCATGAGAGGCTACAGCAATCTTACCCGATTGATAACCAGTCGTCACAGGGATAGGAATTTTTCACTGAAGTCAGCTTTACCGGTTTTTTCAGAAGGTCTTGCAGTCTTGACCAGGAATATGGAACTTTTGACTTTCTGGCATGCGAGACGTGTTGATCTTGCTGTGAATCTTGCCAGACATCCTCTGTCGCAACAGAATCCTTTATGTACAGCAGCCAGAAGACTTGGTATTCCAATGGTGGCAACACCCGGCAGTTTTTTTTTAAACAGGAAAGATATAAAAATTCATCGCATGCTCAGAGCTATTGACAGCAACACCTGTTTAAGCCGTCTGGTATCTAAAGGCGATACCGTGCCTGACAGTGCATTTCTAAGTTCGCCTGAAGTATATCAGGAGAAATTCAAGATAGTGCCCCAGGCTATACATAACAGCTTTGTATTAAAGGAAAAACTTGAGTTTCAGGGTCCGGATTTCGGTATAGTCATGCCTCCCTGGAGAGAGAGTATTAATTTGAGTTCTGCAACGCTTTTATTCAATAAAACAATGAGAGGTGCAAGAAAGCGTTATGGTTTCACTCTGTCGAGGTGTGTCATCGACAGAATTGATTATGAACTTGCCGTTATTGAGCGTATGAATTTTTGTGAGTATTTTCTTGTGGTTGAAAAAATCGTAAAACACGCTTCGCAAATCTGTGGCAGAGGATCGGGCGCTGCTTCCATTGTCGCTTATTGTCTCGGTATAACCAATGTATGCCCACTCAAGTATAATTTGAGTTTTGAGAGATTTTTGAATCTGGAAAGAAAAGATTCTCCTGATATAGATATTGATTTTGCCTGGGATGAGAGAGATGCAGTTTTAAACTGGGTGCTTAACAATTATAAGGAACATGCAGGCATGGTATCAAGCCATATCATGTTCCAGCCCAGAATGGCAGTGCGGGAGGTGGCAAAGGTTTTCGGACTGCCGGAAGCTGAGATCAGTAAAGTATCAAAACGGCTTCCCTGGTTCTGGAAAACTGATGAAGCAGGGGAAGAGCTTATTCAAAGAATACAGCATCATCCCGAGTTCAGATTTATGGATTTTCCGAAGCCATGGCCTGAGATTATGGAGTATGCAGCAGCAATTACAGGAACACCCAGATATCTTTCAGTTCATCCCGGTGGTGTTGTCATTACGCCTGATCCAATCGATACCTATGTGCCTTTAGAGACTGCACCCAAAGGTGTTGCTCTTATTCAGTGGGAAAAAGATTCAACAGAGGAGGCAGGTCTTGTGAAGATTGATCTTCTCGGAAACCGGAGTCTTGGAGTTATCCGGGACTGCATAGAGAATATTACTGAAGCGTGTGGTAAATTTGAGGATTTTCAACTTAAAGATCCTGAAGATGACTATGAAACCCAGCAGAATGTAGCCCAGGGTAATACCATGGGGTGTTTTTATATAGAGAGTCCTGCCATGAGACTGCTCCAGAAAAAAACCATGGTAGGAGATTTTGAACATGTGGTTATACACTCTTCCATCATACGCCCTGCAGCCAATGAATTTATCCGAAAATATATAGAACGCCTTCACAGCGGCATCTGGAAACCGGTCCATCCTCTTCTTGAAGATATATTGAGTGAAACCTATGGCATAATGGTGTATCAGGAAGATGTTTCAAGGGTTGCAGAAAAGATAGCAGGTTTTAGCCATGCAGAGGGTGATGGTTTAAGAAAGATCGTGTCAAAAAAAGATAAAAAACGTGAATTAAAAGATTATTACATCAAATTCAAGAATGGAGCTGTTAAAAAAGGAGTCAACCTCACAGATATTAAATTCATCTGGAGCATGATTGTCAGTTTTTCCGGTTATTCATTCTGCAAACCCCACTCTGCATCCTATGCACGGGTATCATTCCAGGCAGCATATTTAAAAACCCATTATCCAGCCCATTTCATGGCAGCAGTTATCAGTAATGGGGGAGGATTTTATTCCACCTTTGCATATGTATCCGAGGCAAAGAGATTAAACATAGAAATATTACATCCTGATGTAAATAAAAGCTCAATCCAGTGGAGAGGCAGCGGTTTTAAGATCAGGGTCGGATTACAGGCCATCAGGGATCTTTCAGAAAAAACTATGAAAACCATTATGGAAGAGAGAAAGAAACAGCGCTTTTCAGGCCTTGAAGATTTTTTTTCACGGGTTAACCCGCAGGAGAATGAGGTGCGTTCCCTGATTCACAGCGGAAGCCTGGATTCTCTGGATGATAAAGATAATCGGGCTGTAATTTTATGGGTTTTTGCAATCTGGCAGAAGCAGAACAGGAATATGGAGAAACAACCTTCTCTGTTCAAAAATATTAAACAGAAGAATCTGTGTCCCGGAGAATTCATACCTGATCTCCCAAAAGATGAATGCAGTATAAAATTAAGGAGAGAATTCCGGGTACTTGGCTTTTTATGCAAAAGTCATCCCATTGTTTTGTATGAGAATATAATTAAGAAA
This sequence comes from uncultured Desulfobacula sp., assembly GCA_964636495.1. GTDB lineage: Bacteria > Desulfobacterota > Desulfobacteria > Desulfobacterales > Desulfobacteraceae > Desulfobacula. The sequence goes on from CAZWSL010000001.1 coordinate 52,160, forward strand.
CACAATGCAGTTAAAGCAGAGAATCTGTCAAAATTTATTGGCAGAGACATCATATCTGCAGGATGGCTCATAACAGGTAAAGTTGTGAAAACCAGGTATGGAGAGCCCATGAAATTTTTTACATTTGAAGATGAGACAGGTATAATAGAGACAGTTTTTTTCCCAAAGCCCTACGCATTTTTCTGTCATATGCTGGAGTATTGCAGACCCTATATTCTCTCTGGCAGAGTTGACTCAGACTGGGGGGCTGTTACACTTGTGGTTCATAGCGTTAAGCGTGTCTCTGTTTAATTATCTCAGCTTCACGCAGTTCGCCTTGTTGCTGAGGGAAAATACTTTATGAAATATCCAGATAAGGGTGGACCTTTTTTTGCATTGATTTTTAAATCAGAAGCAGAATATTGAAAAAAGAGTGTTAAAAATCGCAGAGTCAATGTTGTGTGGAAGGATAAATTTTGCGTAAAAGGAGGAGTAAGCAATGTTTCAAAATATGATTTTAATATTTGCAATAGTGTTCTTTGCCCTGGTTTCACTTGGAATGACAAAAGAGACAGAATATCGCATGGCTACTTTTGCAGGCGGATGTTTCTGGTGTATGGAACAACCTTTTGAAAAAATTGATGGTGTCATTGATGTTGTCTCAGGTTATACAGGAGGCAGGACAGACAATCCCACATATGAACAGGTTTGTACCATTGACACAGGTCATCTGGAAGCTGTCAATGTTATATATGATCCCGGGCAGGTTTCTTATGAGACGCTTCTCGATATTTTCTGGCGTCAGATAGATCCGACAGATGCCAATGGCCAGTTTGCTGACCGGGGCAGTCAATATGCCACTGCAATTATCTATCACGATGAGAATCAGAGAGTTCTTGCAGAGTCTTCTAAAAAACAGCTTGAAACGTCTGGCAGATTTGATAAACCAATTGAAACAAAAATCATTCTTGCATCAAAATTTTTTAAGGCAGAAGAGTATCATCAGGACTATTACAGGAAAAACCCGGAAGCTTATCAGCAGTATAAAATAGGTTCTGGAAGAGAGTTTTTTTTAAATAGGGTCTGGAAAGATGAAACAAAAAGAAGAATTTTTGAAAAACCTGATGATAAAATTATAAAAAAAAGGCTGACTGATCTACAATACTATGTCACTCAGAAAAACGGGACAGAAAGAGCTTTTTCCAACGAATACTGGGATAATAAAAAAGAGGGAATATATGTTGATATTGTAACAGGAGAACCTCTTTTTTCTTCAAAGGATAAATTTGAATCAGGCACAGGATGGCCAAGTTTTATCAAACCTCTTGTAAAGAAAAATATAATTGAAAAAACGGATAAAACTCTTTTTATGACAAGAACTGAAGTGAGAAGCAGATATGGAAACTCTCATCTGGGGCATGTTTTTGATGACGGTCCAAAACCAACCGGTAGACGGTATTGTATCAATTCAGCAGCTCTGAGATTTATTCCCTTGAAAGATATGGAAAAAGAGGGATATGGGGCATATTTAAAACAGCTTGAATGATTTGGTTAAAATTTTACAGTTTCAAAAATTATAAATTTACTATAGTATCTCCTGATTATCTATAAATATAAGGAAGCGTTTTGCATAAAACTAAAAATGAATCGCTGTCAGGAGTTCTGGCCGGGGGATCAGCTTTCCTTATATGGGGACTGGTCCCTATATACTGGAAAGCCCTTTCCCATATACCTGCACTTGAAATAATAACCCACAGAATCGTGTGGTCATTTGTTTTTCTTTTACCTGTCATTTTTTTCCAGGGACAGTGGAACGTATTTATCAGGGTGCTTAAATCAGCAGGAACCCTTAAATGGCTTTTTGTCACAACTCTTCTTGTCGGGGCTAACTGGTTTATTTTTATATGGGCCGTAAATAATGACATGATCATTCAGGCAAGTCTTGGTTACTATATCAATCCGCTTGTGAATGTACTGCTCGGTGTTCTTTTTTTACAGGAGAGGTTAAGAAAACTGCAGATAACAGCAGTGATAATTGCATCTGCAGGGGTTTTTTATCTGACTTACCATTATGGAGACTTCCCCTATATCGCTGTTATACTTGCAGTGACTTTTGGATTATATGGCCTGTTGCGCAAAAAACTAAATTTAAACTCAGCAGTCGGGCTTGCAGTGGAAACTCTTATTTTGACTATTCCGGGATTGATTTATCTTCTGTTCCTGGAAAAAATGGGTAGTGCCGCTTTTTTACATTCAGGCCATATCACAGACATACTGTTAATCTGCAGTGCACTTGTCACAGCTCTGCCTCTTTTACTTTTTAATATTGGAGTCAGAAGGGTACAGTTGACCACAATTGGATTTTTACAATATATCGGCCCCAGTCTGATGTTTGCCCTGGCTGTTTTTGTTTTTAAGGAGCCGTTGCCAATACATCAGCTCATAGCATTTGCTTTTATCTGGACTGCCCTTGTGATTTACACCTTTGATTCGATCAGGAGATAAATATGTTTCAAATAGTTTTTTATGTGCCCAAAGATCATCTTGAAACAGTAAAAAGCGCTGTTTTTGATGCTGGCGGCGGCAGATATAATGATTATGATCAATGCTGCTGGCAGATAGAGGGCGAGGGACAGTTCAGGCCGCTTAAAAACAGCAGACCGTTTATCGGTGAGCAGGGATTGCTTGAAAAAATTAAAGAATTCAGAGTTGAAATGGTTGTGTCAGACGATTTGCTGCAACCTGCTGTTGCTGCCCTTTTAGATGCTCACCCCTACGAAGAGCCAGCCTATCTGGTATTGAAAATTGAGAATTTGTCAGAAAAATAGAACGATTATTCAAGCAGCCACGACTCATGGTTATAAATGTTTAACAGCGAGGGATGCAGCAGCGTATTTATTTTTTGATTCTCTGTTTCAAGTTCATTCTTGCCAAATATGAGCTCACTTCTAAATACCTCCGGCGTAATAAACCGGGTGGGAACAGTAAAAGTGAGCTTTTCAATTTTTTCATGTATTTTTGCTCTGTTAATATTAGGATGCCAGGCAATGAACCATCCCCAGTCTCCAAAACTGGGTACATTTTCATGCAAGGGGAGGGTGGAAAGTTCTGCACTGTTAATCGTTCTTCCAATACAGAGGAAACTCTCTTTTGCAAGATAGGGAGAAGTTGCCTGCACAATCATCATCCCATGCTGTGACAGATGCTGCTTTATCTTTTTATAAAACTCTTTTGAATAGAGCTTGACAAGCTCCGGTGTAGAGGGATCAGGCATGTCAATAATGATCACATCCCAGAAACCCGGGACGCTGCTCAAAAATTTATCAGCATCCACGTTGAGCACGTTTACATCTGCAAGTTTTCTGGTAGCTGGTTGTTGTGCATGCCTTTTTGACTCGCCTGTTTTAATATAGAGCCGCTTATTTATTCCAGGAGTAATGCCTTTACCGGAGATGGTTATCACACGACTGTCGGCAAAAGCATTTTTATTGATTTCTGTTAAAAGCGGATGGGTTTTTGCCAGTTCAGTTACTGCAGGATCGAGATCCACAAGAAGAACGTGATCTACATTTTTATATTTCAGAACCTCCCTTAAAATACATCCGTCTCCACCGCCTAAAATTAAAACCTTTTTGCAGACAGGAACAAGATTCATGACCGGGTGAACCATTGGTTCGTGATATCTTTGTTCATCAATGCTGCATAACTGCAGATTACCGTTTAAAAAAAGTCTTACCTCATTAAACGGTTTGTAATGGGTAAGTGCTATGTGCTGATACTGGGTGGTTTGGCTTAGAACCACAGGGTCATTGTACAGAGGCTGTTCAATTTTTATGTTCCACTGTTTGTTATTTAGATACCCGTAAACAAGGGTACAGAAGGTGAGGAACATCACAAAGGATATGGCATAATTTTTTTTCAGCAGATTAATTTTTTTAAAATATATAAAGGTTACAAAGGCAAGGGAAAAATTCATTCCTGCGGTGAGAAAAGCGGCTTCAGTAATCGGGAGAAATCTGAGCAGTATAAAGACGTAGATCAGTGATCCAGTCAGACTGCCAATATAATCAGCACTGAGAATATTACCGAGATTGGTTGATAACTCCGAGGAAAAATCATTATTGATTCTTATGATTATCGGGATTTCCAGTCCGATCATAATTCCGATGATACTTACAAAAAAATATAGGACAAGAATATAATGGGCTGTATAACCGTAGGATATATATGTCAGTGTGGGAGAGAAGCCTCCGACAAGGGCCAGAAGTATCTCAACAGCAATGAATGCGTAGAGCAGGAATCTTTTGGGAATCTGTGTCTGGATCAGGCTGCCGAATCCCATCCAGAAAAGCATAAGGCCTATTACCATTGCCCACTGTTCAAATGAGTTGCCAAGGATCATGGATGCAATACTTGCCTGGATATACTCAAGAATAATACCACATGCACCGCTTGCAAACATGCAGCCTGAAAGCAGTATGGATGCAAAACTTAAATTGGAAGATTTAATGGACATGGATTTTATTCAATTACAGTGACTTATAAAAAAATATCACATGGAAAATGCAATGATGATTGCAATGGCATTCACTGCACTCTGAACAACAATGAGAGCTGCAACATTTCTATCTTCTGTAACTTCAGTGGCAATATCTGTTGTGGGTAAAAGCAGCATATCTGCGGCTTTTCTGAAGATCAGCAGCATGACAATTCCAAATAATGCATACAGGCCAAAGCTTGAGATATCATTGAACCATCCAGTAAACGGGCCTGCTATGCTTGCTTTAAGAATAATACCAAGGGCTGTTAATACGCCTCCAAGTCCAATGCCGGCTGCAAGGTTATTATTTTTAATTTCATCTCTTACATTAAAAGAGGTAATATTCTCATATAAAAATCCAAAAAACAGTAAGCAGAACTGACCAAGGATAAAAAAGAGAACAGCACTTAAAATACCCTGAAAAAAAGTTCCTCCTGATCCTGAGAATGAACCGCACAGGATGAATCCCGTGGCAATAAACATTCCTGCTTCAACAATACCGACAGCTGTATTTCCAGTCTGCTCGCCTCCATTTTCAAGGTGAATTGTTTTGATGCATTCTTTGTCATTATCAATGTGGTTGAGCATTATGAAATCATTGATAAACCTGGAAGAGAACATGAAACCGATGATAATAAGGCCGTCAATAAACAATTGCACCAGATCGATGAAAAATCCTTTTGATGAACTTTCCAGGGTACCTGAAACTGCAATGGCAACTCCAAGATAAAGTCCTGCCCGTCTAAAGCCTATGGCAGTGTTGCCGTCATCAATATGAGTATCATCGTCATAATCCTTTGTCCTCCAGTCATCAATTATTTTAACTAACCCGATAAAAAAAAATCCAATAATTACATTAATAAACCCTTCCCCTAAATTCATTATGGTTTCAGCAATACTCATTATTATCTCTCCTTAAATTATTTGCCTCTGTTTTTTGGACCACCACCGCGGAGGTTTGCACCACTGCCACGGATGGAAGTACTCTGGGCTTTCAGACCACCGCTTCTGACAAATCGTGAATTTTGAAATAGAGGTGATTTTTTTATATAAGAGCCACGGGTTCCGAATCTCTGCATTCCATTTACACTTTTTCCAAAATAGGGTTTTCTGCCCATGTAACTGCTGTGCCAGCTGTTCCATGAATTGTAATGATAGTAGTATGGTCTGGGAAAAAAGAGAGTTGAAAACAAGGCATACCTGCCATACCATGCCCAGAAACTGTTACCTGAGTCATCCTGCTCCCACTCTCCATATCTGGAATTTCCAACATAGGACATGCCTGGCGGTGCAGCCTGGGTAAGCAACTCATCTTCAAAAAAACCATAGGGTTTTGAAAGTATTGCCATGCCGAGAAATTCGAAATTTGTATGATAAAAGTTTTCACTGACCTTTTCCCAGTCACTCTCTTTTATATCTCCATTTTGTTCCAGCATATATTTATGAAAATAGTTTTTCTTTGAACTCTCCACCCAGAAAGATGCTGCATTATGTCCCCGTCCAGGCCACCGCTCTCCCGGGTTGATATCAAGATCATCCCAGATGCTGCCAATGTTGTTTTTAAATTTTGGGCCTGTAAATCCAGGAGTGATTGAAGCAATGGTTCCCACATTATCTGTTGTCAGCATTTCATAAGCCTCCAGGCTCACCTGGCGTTGAAACACGGCAGACCCCGGATTATAAAAATCTGAATTTTCATTCCACGATTCGCGTTTTATGAACACAAAAAACTCCTCTTTCATATCTTTGAGTATTTTGGTGTAACTCATATAGAGCTGTGCTATTTCGCTGGAAAATTTTTTTTCAAGCTCCTTTATCTTGTCAAGATCTGATGAAAGAGCCTTGGAACTATCTGTAAATGCAGCATAATCACTATGGGAATCTGACAGATGTGCTTTATAGGCAGCATCCACTATGGTGAGATTATTTCTTGATTGTTGTTCAAGTTTTGATATGGGTGCAAAGCGCAGATCCAGTTTGTTTTTCAGGTCTGGAAAATCAGAGTGTGCCTTTTCAAGAGAGTTGGTTTTAATCATTTCAGCAGTATTGAAAATCTGGACAGCATCTCTCCGGGATCTGGCGTATATATTTTCTGCATCCACAATGGTGTTTCTCATCTCTGAGAATCTTGAAAAAACAGATTTTGATAAGTTTTCTGCACTTTGAATAATGTTCTTCACTCTTATGATCTTCTGTCTGACTAAATCTGTTGAATCCGGTCTATTTTTTTTAATTAACGGAGTGATCTCTTTTTTATACAGCAACTCTGCTTTTTGAAGCTCATCACTGGCAGAATCAAACTGGTCTGTCCACTTTTCCCTTATGGCAATTTTTTGGACTTTTCTGAATTCACTGCTTTTTGTCAGCTTCTCATATTTATCCTGCTCTATTTTGACCCTGGACGCAACACTCCTGATCTCAGCCGGTATCTCTGAAGCCTTGTTTTTTATATCTTCTGGAAGGCCTTTGCCGCATCCCGGCAGCACAATGATCAGGCCTGCAATGCATATAAAGATTGCCAAACCTGTAAGGATCTGTTTTCGTTTATAAACCATCCTTTTACTCTCTCCTTTAACAAATAAGCTGATATCGCTGGATAACATTATTCAAAGGTCTCTTGTCGATGCCGTGGAATATGATGATATGAACTGTTAAATATCCAACACATTTCCAAGACGGTTTTTATATTTTATCTCCAACTGAAAAAACAGAGAATCATGCAGAAACCTTAACCTGTATGGATTTATTTTGTTTAAGGTATTCATTACTATCCGTCTGAACCATACTCTTCAAGATAGGTATTAATGATTAGCAGCATTGCATCATCAAGAATCACCCTTCCATTTATTTCTCTGTTGTGCAGATACTTTTTGATTTCCGAGATGGTTACAATTGCATAAATTGGAATATCAAGAATTTCTTCAATTTCCTTTAGTGCATTTTTGTCTGTTTTTCCTTTTTCCTGCCGGTTTACGCTGATAACAATACCTTTCACTTCAGGGTTGCCAAAAGATTTGAGTATATCAAGGGATTCTCTTATTGCTTTTCCTGAAGTGATGACGTCATCAACCAGAATCAACCGGGATGCTGAAGTCAGATTCATGCCCACGACAAGGCTCTTATCAGCATAGGTTTTGGCCTCTTTCCGGTTGAAAACATAACCTCTGTCCATCTCCATCTCCGCAAGTGCCTGAACAGCAGAGATACAAAGCGGAATGCCCTTATAGGCAGGGCCGTAGACTCCGTCAAAGTTGCCGGGAAAATACTCCTGTATGGCTCTGGCATAATAAAGGCCTAGTTTTTTGATTTTAAGACCCGTGTCAAACATGCCTGTATTTATAAAATAGGGGGCAATCCTTCCGCTTTTCAACTCAAATTTACCAAATCTCAACGCATTGCATTCAATTAAAAACTCAATAAATTCTTCTTTATAATCCATTGTAAAAATCCTTTATTTACTGCGCCAGGCATAATAGCGGTCAAGATTAACATCTTTTCCTGATTTTAACAGTGCCTTTTTATTAAAGTCTTTCATCCTGCGCAGTTTTTCAGAATTGAAAACAGGCCCGTCCCTGCATATTACCTCCCTGCCGCAGACACATGCCCCGCATACTCCGAATCCGCATCTCATATAGCGTTCCAGGGAGACCTGGCAGGGAATGCTATTTTGTTCACAAATGTTAAAAACATTGTACATCATTATCTCGGGACCACAGGCATAGACCATGTCAAAATGCCTGTTCACTGAAATTTCATTTTTCAGTATATCCGTTACAAATCCTTTGCTTCCCAGGCTGCCGTCGTCTGTACAGAACAATCTTTTAATATGGAAGCGTTCCGGGAAAAGAATATACTCTCTGGAGCGTGCACCATGTATAAACAGCGTGTTCTCAGGAAGCTTTTCAACCAGAGTAGCCAGGGCTGCCATTCCACAGCCGCCTGCTATGACAGCAGAAGAACCATTGGGTTTGATATTAAAGCCGTTTCCAAACGGTCCCCTGACACCAACAAGATCGCCTATTTTCAGGTCAATGGCTTTTTTTGAAAATATACCTTTGGCCTCAACAGTGACAGCAAATCTGTTTTGTGAATGGTATGAGATAGTGTATGGTTTTTCATCAACGCCAGGAATCCATAACATGACGAACTGACCTGCTGTAAAAGGAAGAGTACAGTCAAAAAACAGTGTGGTGAACTCCTGGTTTTCCACCTGTTTTTTTTTCACTCTGAGCATTATATGTTTTTGACCGGTAATGGTGTTCATCTCTGTCATCCTTTTTTATGTGCTGCTCCTTTAATCTCTTCAAGGCTGCAGTTATGACTGTATAGCCAGGAGTCCATTTCATCTGCAACTTTTTGAAAGACATCAATGCCCCTGTATCGTACACCACTTCCGATACCGGTAAGAGTTGCTCCGGCCATGATCATTTCAATGGCATCTTCTCCTGTTGTAATACCACCAAGGCCTATTATAGGTATTTTTACAGCATTGTAAATGTCAAAGACACAACGGATGGCAAGAGGTTTTATCATGGGACCGGAAAGCCCCCCTTTTTTAAATGCAAGCACAGGTGTCTGTGATTCAATATCAATAACCATACCGGGCCCAGCAGTGTTTATGGCACATATGGCATCTGCACCTGCATCTTCACACGCCATTGCAATCTCACCGATATCCGGAGCCTGGGGGGTCAGTTTTACGATAAGCGGTATATTTATCACTTTTTTTACTGCAGAGACAACATCATGGGAAGATGACCGGCTGATTCCGAAAATCATGCCGTGTTTTTCCGAGTTTGGACAGGAGATATTAACCTCAATGAAGTCAGGTCGCTTTGAAGAGACAAATTCAGCAACTCTCTGGTATTCTTTTACAGATCCGCCATAGATACTTGCAATTAAAGGAAAATTTCTTCTCTGGAGATCATCCCACTCATTTTCCATATTCAGATATCCTGGAGAAGGCAGCCCCACTGCATTGATAAGGCCATGGCCAAGATCAATCACTGTGGGATTTTTATGCCCGTCTCTTGGCTCGGGGCCTATGGATTTCATAGTTACAAGACCACAGCCATTTTCATGGACTCTTTCAAGGATATCCATGCTGTTTCCCAGGATACCCGAAGCAAGTACCATCGGGTTTTTTAATTGTTTTTCTAAAAATTGGATTTTCATTATACACGTCTGTTCATGTCTTAACTGTTTCTGTTATTTTCTGTATATTCATATACCCTGGAACAGCAAAATTCAAAAGCGTATTTAATGGATTATATAAATTATTCCTATCCTATTTTTCAAGTTTATTCAGGAATAGAGATATATCAACCTCGTCAATCTGTTCAGGGTTTAAATGATTCTCAGCGTATTGTCTGTATAATCCACTTGTCAGGAATAGTTCAAACAGGTCTGAATCTATATGGTGGTCCCTGCGCATTGAATCCATGATCCTGAATGCCTGGCTCAATGTTTTTGCCTCTTTGTAAGGTCGGTCCGAGGCAGTTAACGCCTCAAAAATATCGGCAATAACAATTATTCGAGCCGGAACAGACATATCCGCTGCCTGCAGGTTGCGGGGGTAGCCCGTACCAATAAGGGTTTCATGATGAGAACCTGCATACTCTTCCACTTTTGCCAGATACTTTGGAAAAGGAAGCTGACTCAGCATTACAATTGTCTGAATTATATGTTCATTAATCTTAAAACGCTCTTCATTGGTAAGTGTTCCCTTCTGGACACTCAGGTTGTAGATTTCTCCCAGGTTATAAAGGTTTTCAGGGATATTCATCTTAATACCGTAGCTGTTTTCCGGTCCGTATATATCCATGCCGGAAGTACGGGGAATAATATGATCGGGTCTGTCATCCAGTAAACTCTCTTCAGCCGGAAGAGGCCGGGCAGGCAGTGCCTCTTTGCGAAGGGTTTCTTCACTGGAGAGACCGATCCTGTCATCAAAATGGCGGAACCATTTACGGCTGCCAATCTCTTTGATCCGCTGGACCTTCTCTTGAGTCATAAATTCACTGCCTTTGTTGCACAGTGCAATGAAATTGAAATCATCTTCCAGCTGCAAAATCGTATCATCCAGTTGTTTTTTCAGGCCTTTCTGGTCATGACTGCCCTTTAATAAGTCTTTTAAATAGTTGTTTTCAGCATCTCTTCGCAACACTTCAAAACGGACCCGTATTTCATTCAGACGGTCATAAAGCGTCTCGAGCCGGGTTGCCTTGTCTACTACGTATTCCGGTGTGGTTACTTTTCCACAGTCGTGCAGCCATGCGCCTATACTCAACTCCCGCCATTCATCTTCTGTTTTCAGGCTGAAATCCTTCAGAGTTCCCTGTTTACTTCTGGATGCTTCCTCTGCCAGCATGATGCTGAGTTCCGGAACCCTCTTGCAGTGGCCTGCCGTATATTTGGACTTGGCATCGATGGCGCTGGCAATAATTTCAATGATGGAATCCATCAGTTTTATCTGTGCCTGTACAAGATTACGGTTATCCAGTGCCACAGCTGCCTGGGCAGCCAACGCTTCGATAAAATACTGTATTTCATCGGAAAATGGAATGACATTACCATTATCATCCATGCAGTTGATCAGTTGCAGCGCTCCTATCACGCCCTCACCGCGAGGTTTGAGAGGTACAGTAAGAAAAGATTGGGAGCGATATTTGTTTATCTTATCAAAAGCCTTGGTTCCTGAAAAATCAAATTTGGCATCTTCATAGGCATCGTCAATATTCACTGTCTTTTCCAGCAGAACCGAATGGCTTACTACATTGTTGTGATTCTCTTTACCACTGGCTGCATCATGCAGTAGAACATCGGGCAGTTCAACAGGGCGACCTGTTGTACCGCCATGGTATATGTTGAGGGATTTGTTCTGCATTATTTCAAAGCTCAGTTTACCCTCCTTCATAATATAGACTGTTCCGCCGTCTGCAGGAGCCAGCTCTCTTGCACCCTGAAGGATCATCTCCATCAGCCTGTCTTCATCCTTCTCTTCAGCAAGGGCAATACCGAATTCAACCAGCATTTCAAGTTTTTTTCTTGCATACAGAAGGTTGGAGCGGTACCTGCTGATTGAACGCGCCATGTTTGAGAATGAATTAGAAAGCTGGTGAATCTCTGATATTCTGGTTTCAATATCCTGAACATTGTCAAATTCAAGTTTTTTAACCTTTTGTGTTTCATCTGCCAGCCTTTGAATGGGACTTGCAATTTTTGCACTTACAAACCAGGACAGGGGAGTAAAGATCAGGAGAATCAAAACTGATGTTGCCAGGGATATGAGCCCCATTTCCCTGTATGGCTTAAGTATCTCATTAAGCGGTATAAGGAGAGCAAGATATTCTCTGGTCTGACTAAAGGTGTCGATAAGGGTGACCATTGTAAGAAGTCTGCCGCATTTGCCGGAGACAATATTCATACTGTCCCTGTTAACGTCTATCAGGGAAGAGAGATTTGTTTCTATCTCCCTGGTTATTTCGTCAACGGTAACAAGTTCTGTTTTTCCACTTTTATCATCGCTGCCGGGCTCCTTGCTGCAAAATATTAAATCTGTACTGGCTGTTACTGTTCCTGACTGGTTGAACAGGAATGCTGCACTGGTTTCTGTGACTTTTTGATCTGATATGAATTTTGTAAGGGTCGTGAGTGTAATATCAACTCCAAGAACTTTCTGTGTGCCGGGGATAGCCTTGGCCATACTGACGCCTGGTGCCTGCAGACTGGAGTAGATATACGGTTTTGTCTTAATTATCCCTTTTGAATTCCGGGCTGCCTTGAACCAGGGCCGGATCCTTGGATCGTAGCTGCTTGACTCTACATCTGTTTTAAGAAGATTCTGATTTTCATCAAGAAATTCCCAGGTTCTCTGTCTGCCGCTGGTATGACTTTCAGTTACAGAAAGAATCACCCACTGAGTGGCTTCAGGAGCATTCTTACGTTCCTTGAATTTGGGCCATGCTCCCATGTTGGCAACCATGAACAGATCTCCATTTTCATGGCCTACATAAAGTCCATAAAGATCTCTGTTTACCTTTAGCGCACGGATAAAAAGAGAAGTAGCGGGGTGATCGCTTCCAGGTGAAGGCGGTGCTTGAATTTTTTCTATCGGGCTTACAATTTTTATGAGATCAATCGGCCGCTGATTGAAACTGATCACACGTTCGGTTATTTTTTCCGTAATTTCTGAAAACAGCCGTTCAGAAGTTTTTGTGGCAAGCTGTTTCCCGAGGATTACTCCCTCTCCAAGCAGTAATAATGCGAGTCCAGATACCATGAGAAGTGTCACAGTTGATATTGTTAATCTCAGAGAGTAACCCCGTTTATTTTTCAAAAACATTTTTCCTATTATTGAATTTTTATAAGGTACCTTGAAAAATCTGTGCATTAAAATAAGGTAGACCTCTGTTTTTTGTCAAGCAAAATAAAAAAGCCGATTCAATAGATACAGTATATAATTTGAAAAAGGGGATGCTGGTTTAAATACCTGAATTCCTGTATATCAATTTGAATGGAGAACAAAAATATCCCTGAAAAGTGAAATAAAAACAGGAAGGCAACTGGGAAAACATCTATTCTAATATTTTCATCTCTCTTTTCAAGTTATCAATCAAATTTTTAGGGTTTTCCATGGAGAAGATTTTTACCTGTTCTCCGTCTGTGCCGATTTCTCTGAATTTAAAAAAGGTATATTCCGCTTTTATGGCGTATAAGTGAGTGTCAGATGGTGTTTTTTGAGAAATATTATTTTTTAAACTGCTGTCTGTGCCATACTGGATAATTCTTTCTATAATACGGGATCTTACTTTATCCGCAATTGCTTTTTTTCTTGCTCCTGCAGAGATATTAATATTATCCTGCAACACTATTTTATCTCTGCCTGACGAATCTGGTGATTTTTTGCTGTGAATGCGGTTAGCATAAACCTTTAAAATATTATTTACCTGATAGGTTGGTATTATCATGATTTCATCCTGCCTTCCAACTGGTTGAATACACTATTTTCTCCTCAACTTTAATTTATATTTTTTTATCTAAGGATTTACTGGAAATTATAAAAGGCATCAAAATTTTTTGATATTCATTTAATTGTTTTCTGTCAGGTCAATTTCCATACCTTCTTTGGCAAAGAATACATCCATATCTCCGGTGTATTCCTTATGGCAAAGTGTTTCTGATAATTTATCAAGTTTTGAGTCTGTATATAAAGGTTCGTGGTGAAAGAGTGCTAATCTTTTAACGTTAGCATTTTTTGCCGATGAGATGGCATCTTCAATGGGACTGTGACCCCACCCTTTTTTTGAATTGAGATACTCTTTTTTTGTATATTGGGCATCATGAATGAGAAGATCGGCATTTTCAAAGAATTTTTCCATATCAGCTCTCTTTTTTTCTGCAATACTCTCTCCCTCTTCAACCATTTTCTTATTGCAGGAAGGATCCTCAGGGCCTGTGACAAAGCTGTTGGTAAAAGGTTCGGTATCATAGGCAGTGCAGAAGATTATTCCTTTATACTCAAACCGGTACCCAAGGCATAAAACAGGATGATTCAGGTATTTTGTTGTAACTGTGAGATTTTCATCAGCCAGATCAACTTTTCCCTGTTTTAATCCAATATACTCAATATCCGAGGCAAGTTCCTGATGCTGTACCGGAAAATATTTATATGTGAGTTGACCGCCAACGACTTCCTTGAGGGTGTCTTTTTTAGAGAAATCAGGCCCGTAAATTTTTAATCGGGTACCAGGTATGTAAATCGGTGCAAAAAAGGGGAATCCTGAAATATGGTCCCAGTGCGTATGGGTAAAAAAGATTGTTGAGTTTATCGGTCCCTTGGGAAGATCATTCTTTAGCATAAAATTTCCAAGCTCTCTTATGCCTGAGCCTGCATCAATAATAAACCGTTTTTCCAGCTCCTGCAATCTTATTTCAATACATGATGTGTTCCCACCATATTTTATGGTATCAGGGCCTGGACAAGCTATGGAACCTCTGACTCCCCAGAATTTTATTTTCATTATACGACCTTTCAGGATGAATATAGAAAAAAATATCATCAAAAATAGTATTGCGCAATCTCCATTTTTCCGCAATGATTTTTTCTGTAAAATGAGATTTCACATCATGAAAAAGCCTATTTGCCTATGATGGTTATACTGCCTGAATCCACCGGAGATGAAATATAAATCTGATATTCATCCTTTCCGGAACCAGACCACTCTTCAATGGTCAAAAATCTGGTTTGATTTTCATTTTCAAATTCATACATATGCACTTTTTCTTCCCTGCTGCCGCGGTAATAGATTGATGCCCAATCATCGTCATACCAGAACTTTTCTCTGTTTAACACTATTACATCTTTGTCTTCAGCTATTTGATCCAGATCATCTTTATCTATTGATTCCCCGGTATCATCTTTTAAATTTCGAAAGGAGATACGGTCAATGGTGACAGAAATTTCAAGTTCATCATCGTACTCCCATTCAAAATTAATAATTTCTCCTGTTTCAATACAGAGGGTTGTCACTTCATGGATGAAATACCCTTTTTTGTCTTTAAAGTCATCAGATGTCTCTTCATATCTGCAGATATCTCTTATAAAATATGTCTTTCCAAGATATTCAAAAAATGATCCTGAGACAGCTTCCTGCAGAGTCAAAGTGTTTTTTTGAGCCTCTGAAACAAGCTGCTTTTTATTAAGAGTTCTGATGGTGGCAAATCTCTCATGAAAAGATTTTTGTGTTACAATATCAAGCATGCAATACCTCCAGATAACAATATCTCTATTGATGAGTTTTTGATTTTCTGCTGCTGTCCAGTCAACTTCCACGTCTTGCCGTCAATGCATCCGTCCTTGCCCGGAATCGTTCATTCATTTTTCCAAGGGCAGTGGAACTTTGAGAAGCAATGTTTATTGTCTCCTGTGATATCACGGCATAAGTATCAAATGCCTGTTCATAGGTTTCACAGGCTTGTTCAAGTGCTTCGATATTGACACTCATGCTCTGGCTCATTTTTGCTCCTTTTACTGCAGCGCTGCCAATTACACTCGCTGTATCTTTCATGGTATCAGCTGCAGCCTGCTGCACCAGATCAAGATGCTGCATTGTTTCCATCTGCTGTTCTGCCGCAACCCGGACCGCAAGAGCATTCTTTACCGCAGTTGAGAGTATCATATCAGTTCTTTGGACAAGGCGTTTTACAAGATGGGAATTTCTTACCATCATCTCTCCTCCAAAACGTGTCTGCAGGTTTGAATTGTCAATTGTCTGAAGATCAATTACTGCCATGGCCAGATCACTTGTTAAAGTTGTAAGCGCCTCTTTTACTCTGGCATCCTGTACTGCTGGCATATATCCCATCAGTTTCTGCCAGATAATCTGCCCAAGGTAGATATCCTCCTGCAGCCTTGGCTGGATCTCTTTTAATGTGTCGCATATAACAGAGAGTTCTGAAGCATCAAAAGCGATCTGGTCTGCTTCGTTTCTCAGATGGTTACGGATTCCGTCAATAGTGGAGTTAACTGTCTCTTTTCTCTCAGCAATAATTTTTACGATTTCATCACCTTTTGGAAGGCGGTTTATTGTTTTGGTAAACAGGCCGAACATTTTTTTGGGAAAAGATATTTCAGTTCTTGCCACCATGGTTGGATTTATCTTATCAAGCTCAGTTTTGATTGCGAGGATATTTTTTCCTACAGGTGAAGAGTCGTCAGTTGCCACGTTTTTAAGTACATTGCCCATTTTCCGGTCATAAAGCGTTATCTGAGCCTGGGTTTCATCCAAGATTTTCTGTCCAAGGCTGAATACAAAATTACCAAGCTGCCAGTCAGAAGGGTCAGTTTTTACTTTTTCAACAAATTCAACTGCTCTGGTTTTAATGGTGTTAATTTCTTCAGGTGTCAGGTGTCCGGGTTGGACCGGCTCAAGATTGGACGGCGTCTGAACTATTGTAAGGGCACCCTGTCCTGAGACCGCTGCTGCATTGTCAAATGATGGAATTTTTGCCTGATCGGCTACTCTCTGTATATCCTCTCTTATATCACTCATATCATACTCCTCTTTATGAAAATTTGCCTGCAAGAAAAGTGGCCATTGTTTTAAACTCTGCAGTTTCGTTTTTTTCTACGATATCCCTTGAACGATTTGAAATCGTATGTAGATTTTTAATGGTTTTTTCAAATATCACAGATTGATGAGTCCGGCTCTCCAATGAAAGATCAAGAAATTCCTTGACCGTTTTATAAAGATGTTTCTCTCCGATTTTTTTTATCTCATAGGTGAGCGTTTCTCCTGGATATCGGTTCATCATTGCAGGAGTCACCTTGATGAGATCATCAATAACATTCTCTATTGTTTCTCTTAATTCATCCTGCAAATCTCTATCTTTTCTAATCAAAATGTTTAATTTCAACAGGGAGTTCATGATTGCTTCAAGTTCCTGCACAGAATCATTTTCAGGTTTTTGTTCAATCATTTCTCCTGCAGTGCTTTTTGACTGTTTTTCTATGTTTTTATTTTTTTTCATCACCATGATAAATCCAATAACGGCAATAACGATAACTGCTGCAATGATCAATGTCACTGGGCTGCTCCTTGATTAATAGTTTTAAAAATGATCCAGTAAAAAATTAATTATTAACATATATTTCTGCAAATGAGTCAGGTTTATCTGTATTTATTAAACGCTATATTGTTTATATGAAATTTTCAAGTATTAATCCCGTGAATTCTGCAATGTAAATCAATAAATTCAAATCCTGTTTTCTCTGATTTTTTTATAATATTGACTTAAATGAATTAATATGCATTCATATAAAAAGTATGTGATCACGCATTCATTAACTTGTGGTTTTAAAGGGTAGAGAATCATGAAAACAGTTCTGGCTGTATTAAAAACATTTTTTTTCATTGCAATAATGGCAGGCTTAATGACAGGGTGTGTTTCAAGTAGATCTGGTAAGGTTTATTCCAGGGATGATGCAAGAAAAATGCATGTTGTAGAGATCGGCATTGTTGAATCCGTTAAAAAAATTCTTATTGAAGGGACGAAAACCTCTGTGGGAAGTACTGTAGGAGCTGTTACCGGTGGTATTGTAGGAAGCACTGTCGGAGGAGGTTCAGGAAAGACTCTGGCTACAGTGGCAGGTGCTCTTGCCGGTGCAGCGGCAGGCACCATGGCTGAAGAGGAGCTTACAAAAAAAGATGGATTGGAAATTATTGTCAGAAAAGATAGCGGAGAGACCATTGTTATTGTTCAGGAAGCGGATATACCGATCGCTGCTGGTGACAGAGTCAGAATTATTACCAGTGACAATGGAACGGTAAGGGTATCAAAATAATTTCAACAGGTATAACCGGCGCCTGGTAATGTTCTGTTAACCCGGGGATAATCTGATATGCAGATTCACCAAGCAAAAAGAACCTTAAGAGTGAGCTGACCGCTATTGTCCGGGCAAACCCTTAGTCTGGATATGTTACAAAATCTTCATATTTAAATAATTGCCATTTTAATTTTCATGCTTATCTTTTCTCTCTTCAAAAGAATTTAGAGAATATTAGCAGGAGAAGCATGAAAAAGAATACAGCGTATAATGAGAAATTAAGAAATGTAGCTATTATTGCCCATGTTGATCATGGCAAAACCACACTTGTTGATGCGATGTTCAGGCAGAGTGGACTTTTCCGTGAGGGTCAGGAGGTTGATGACCGTCTTATGGACAGTATGGATCTTGAGAAGGAGCGCGGTATCACAATTGCTGCAAAAAACTGCTCTGTAGTCTGGAAAGGTGTGAAGATAAATATTATTGACACGCCTGGTCATGCAGACTTTGGCGGTGAAGTTGAGAGGGCTCTTTCCATGGCAGATAGTGCGATCCTACTTGTTGATGCTTCTGAAGGGCCTTTGCCCCAGACCCGTTTTGTTCTCAACAAAACTTTTGAGGCTAATCTTCCTGTGATGGTTATTATAAACAAGATTGATCGTAAAGATGCAAGACCTGATCAGGTTCTGGATATGATATATGATCTTTTTATTGATCTCAATGCAACTGAAGAACAGCTTGATTTTACATATCTTTATGCAGTCTGCCGTGATGGCATTGTCAAAAAAGAGCTAGAAGATAATGTTGACAATCTGCATATTCTGTTCGATCTGATTGTCAAAGAGATGCCCGCACCTGCCTATGACCCCCGGGCCCCTTTCCAGATGCTGGTTTCCGACCTTGGATATTCTGACTATCTTGGCAGACTCGCCATTGGCAAAATATTCAACGGCAGTGCAGAATCCAATGAAAACCTGGTGTGTATCAATGAAAAAAATAATCTTCTGCCTTTAAAGGTATCCAAACTCCAGTCATATGCCGGATTGAGTCTTGTACCGGTAGAACAGGCACAGGTCGGGGACATTATAGTTTTATCAGGCATAGAAGATGTTAAAATCGGAGATACTATCTGTACAAAACTTGAACCAGTACCTTTTAAAAGAATCACTGTGGACGAACCCACTGTTTCCATGCAGTTTTCAATTTCAAACTCTCCATTTGCAGGCCGGGAAGGAAAACATGTTCAATCCCGGAAAATCAGGGAGCGCCTCTTAAAAGAGACTCTGATGAATGTTGCCATTGAAGTTCAGGAAAATGATCAGGACGAAAGCTTTACCGTAAAAGGAAGGGGAGAACTGCAGCTTGCTATTTTAATAGAGACAATGAGAAGAGAAGGCTTTGAACTCTCTGTTGGAAGACCAAAGGTTATTTATAAATATGAAGATGGAAAAACCCTGGAGCCGATAGAACACCTGTTTGTTGATTGTGGAGAAGATTTTCTGGGTGTTGTAACGGAAAAACTCTCCATTAGGAAAGGTAAAATGCTTAACCTTGTAAATAATGGCAAAGGCAGGGTCAGGATTGAATTTTCAATTCCTTCAAGATCTCTTATCGGTTACAGGGATGAATTTATGACAGATACCAGGGGGACAGGTATTATGAATTCATATCTTTCCGGTTATGAAGCGTACAGGGGGGCATTTCCGGTACGGTATAACGGCTCCATTGTTGCTGACAGACAGGGAAAAGCAGTTCCCTATGCAATATTTAATCTTGAGCCGCGTGGAAATATGTTCATTGCACCTGGCACACCTGTATACGAAGGTATGATAATTGGTGAACACAACAGGCACCAGGACATTGATGTTAATGCCTGTAAGGAGAAGAAATTAACAAATATGCGTGCTTCAGGAAAAGATGAAGCTGTTATCTGTTCACCTGTTAAAGCCTTGACACTGGAACAGGCTATACATTTTATCCGGGATGATGAAATGGTGGAGGTGACCCCTCAATCCATCCGTCTCAGAAAAAGTGTATTAAATGCCTCTCAGCGGCAGGTCCTTAAGGCCAAATTAAAGAAAAGAGATAAATGAGTTTGTGTTTGTAAAGGGGTTTGATTTTTTGAATCAACGGGTTTGCCAGTTTCATATTCTGCAGCAATTGGACAAAAGTGGGCGTTATGCAAAGGTCTCGATCACTCTATCGAATTATTTCTTTTTGCAGAGAATAGACTTTTAAAGGATCTTTTATCCCTTTCAATGTGACATTTCCATATTTAAAGATCGGCCAGAAAGCTTGAATTAAATTTTTTAACTCTTCACCGATAAGAATCTCTCCGCCTTTTGCCCGGTCGGAAAGGCGGGCAGCAATGTTTGTAACAGTTCCGCTGACTGTGTATGTCATTCTCGTGTTTTGTGACCCTTCAAATTTTGTCATTCCAACCAGAGCGGTTCCGGAATTGATGCCGATATTTACGTCAATGGGAGGGGATATTTTTAAATCCCGGTTGATCGAACGGTTCCGTTCAACGATTTCAAGAGAGGCCTTAACTGCATTTATAGCATTGGTCTTTGCATCATGGTCTTTAAAAATGATCATCAAACCATCGCCTGCCGTCTCATTGATATCGCCATGAGATCGATGGATCGGATCAATAAAACTTGAAAACATTTTTTCAATAATTTCATTGACCAGAGTATCAGGTTTTGTGGAACTTAAATTAGTATATCCTTCCAGGTCCAAGAACAGTACTGTTACCTGTTTTCTCTCTTTTCCTCGATGAACCAGTTCTGGATCTTTATTGACCATGTTTCGAACCGATATAGGTACAAAAGGCGTTATATTGGTCAGCATTTGACTGATTCTTATTTTTTCCTGAGTAATTGTCCATTGCCTTTTGGCACTCAGAATAATATTGCTGAGGAGGTCGGCAACATCAGCAATGAAGAAAAAATCCTTTCTGGTATGTTTTTTTAAAGGCAAAATCACCACACTGATGACGGCAAGTATCGTTTCCCCCAGGTATGCCGGAATGGCATATTCGGGACCTACCACAACCTCTGTACTATCTAATCTTTTAATGGGTTCACTTTCAGAAATTATAACAGCCTTTTTATCTTGAATCGCTTTTTGAACGGCAGGCCTGTCTCGTTTACATGCCTGGCAGCTGACAGGTTTCTCATATAATGCACATTGAAGCGGTCTGGTATATTTGTCTGCATCAGGATCAAGCA
Source organism: uncultured Desulfobacula sp. (assembly GCA_964636495.1). Classification (GTDB taxonomy): domain Bacteria; phylum Desulfobacterota; class Desulfobacteria; order Desulfobacterales; family Desulfobacteraceae; genus Desulfobacula. Next base: position 73,239 of record CAZWSL010000001.1, read on the forward strand.
GGAGAATACAGACTTCCATGGCATTTGGAATGGTGTCTCTTATCTGCTTTCTTATCTCTTCTATTATGTCACTGGTTTCCGTCAGTGGAGCGATTTTTTTAATAAGCTGTTTTTGGAAATAGAAACGTTCTTCAAAATATTTCTTCATTATTTAAATATCCTGTCAGTATTTATGGTATAAGAATCAACAGCGTGTCTCTTTTTGGGGTTATAAAATACTTCAATATATTCAAAAATGCAATGTTTAGCTTTTTGTGTTGTCTCATGGCATTGACCATAAATTTTTTTGCCTGAAACATTTATATCCCGGGCAGGTCAGTTTTCAATAGTCAGCCATTATATCTAACCTGTTTTAACGGTTTCCTCCATTTTATCATTAAATCGTTTTACATGGTCCATGATAACAGAAGATGCTGTTACTGCATCGTTGAGTTTCAGTGCAGTAATGATTTTTTTTATATCGTTCAGGTTTTCCAGCGTATTTTTTTTGTCCATGTAGAGGTACGCTTCATAATATGGATGAATATTATCATGAATGCTTTTTTGTACAAACTGGAAAACAGGATTGCGGGTCATCACCCCAAGGTGGGTATGTATTTTTTCGTCTGTCTTAAGGAAGTTTTCCCAGTCACTCTTTTCATGACAGTTTTTTGCCTCTGTATATAAGTCTTCCAGTTTTCTGATATCTTTTTCTGTACAGTGTCTTGCAGCCAGTTCCATTATACTGCCTTCAATTTTAATTCTGAATTCTGCAATATGCTTAAGGCTTACTTCTCCGGAACGAATCAAGAGAGCCAGGGAGGCAATCATGGGTTCTGCATCAATGCGTTTCACAATTGCACCACCTGCAACTCCCAGTTTGATATCAATCAATCCCTTTTGTTCAAGAACCCGTAATGCTTCTCTTAAAGTTCCCCTGCTGGTGTTGAACATATCTTTTAGTGTGCGTTCAGGAGGAAGCTTTGATCCCGGTTCAAGCTGCCTGTTCAGAATGGCATCTTCTATCTGTTCAACTACATCCTGAAATACTCTGTTCTGTTTTGCTTTTTTGAACATATTGTGGATTATCCCTTAAGTGTTTTTATTTTATTGGCAGAATCCAGTCACCTATTTAAACTGTTCTGTATCTGCAAACTGCCTGTTTAAACGAAAATGCCTTAAAATGTCTTTGTCCTCCTCTGTCAACTCACAAGTCACAATCTTTGACAATAATTCTCCCAGGCCTGGTCCCAGCATATACCCCTGGCCGCACATACCGACGGCATTGATAAAATTTGGATATTTTTCAGTTTCTCCTACAATGGGAAAACCGTCGGATGTCATTGGATATTGTCCTCTCCATGTTCTTCTGACTTTCAAATTGGCAAGTTTTGGAAACAGTTCTATCATTCGTTTGGCTACCTGGGGGAGGAAAATAGAGGTGGATTCACTGTTATCACCTTTAATCAGGTTTTTAGGAGTAAGGCAGAAAACCACCTGTCCTTCATTGTTCTGATAAAAATAAAAATTAGCAGAATCTTCTGTAGCAGGATCTTTCAGCGGCCTCAAATCAACGATCATCGGTCCGAAAAATCGTTGGACCGGTTCTGTGATAGCACCTTCATGGCTGTCTGGCTCAACAGGTAAATCAATATGGATAAGTTTACCAATATCTTTTGCATAATTTCCTGCTGCATTAATAACTTTACCTGCACAATAGTGGTTTTTATCTGTTTTAACTTGGATTTCCCTGTCATTTAAAATAGTTATAGCATTCACTTTTTCATTAAATCTGTATCGTGCACCATATTCAAGACTCTTGGTATAAAAAGCATTAATGGCAAGCAGAGGCGAAGCACTGCCATCTTTTGGAGAAAAGGTTGATCCTTTAAGATGCCTGGGGTTAATACCAGGAACAATTTCAATATACACTTCAGGTGAAAGCCACTCAATATCAAGGTTAAAGGATTTTTGAACTTTAATTAACGCTTTCAGTTTTTCTGCATCGTCATCCCTGTAGGCAGGGAAGCTGTATCCATTCTGCATCCATCCGATATCATGGCCATGCTCATGTTTCCATGTTGAAAATATCTCGATACTTCTCAGGGCAGTGGTAATTTTACCCTTATCCGAGTGAGTTGCTCTGATGCCGCCAATTGCTTTTTTATTCTGTCCCTGTCCAACAGAAGCCAGCGAATCGATTACAAGTACCTTAAGCTTGTTCTGAGCAATGGAGAGTGCTGCTGGTACACCGATAGAACCTGCTCCAATAATAATCACATCAAACGTTTTCATGGTGACCTCCATTTGCAAATTTTCCAAGAGGCACTTCAATATAGAGAGGTCTGCGAACATTTTTTACAATATTTTTTTTTGCAATTTTTTCAGAATTGAAAATCTGCATCATCAGGTTTTCACAGGTTTTATATCCGCATGCTCCCATTCCCGCCCTTGAAACAGCCTTGATCTGATTCATATCCGTCATACCCTGTTTTACAAGATATCTGATCTGTCCGGCTGTAACTCTTTCACACAGGCAGACAATCTCATCATCGTGGATCTGATCCAGGGGTATTTTTTCAGTTGTCTGTCTGGTGATTTTTTTATCCTGTACAGTGAAAGAAACCGCTTTCAGAGCAATATCTGCAGGTACTTTTATTCTTATAATCCATGTTTTGTCACTATGTTTTGTCTCTTTTGCTCCAAGTACCTTTGATACTCCCAGATGATTGCCATCTATATCCATGAGAGCGAGATCATCCCCTTTATTAATTTTGATATTGGAAATTTCATAGGGGATAAAGAGAACAGGATTTTTACTGTCTTTTCGATAATCCACAATGGTTATTGCAAGCCCGGGGCAGATTGTCAGACATTTGAGACATCCCTTGCATTTACCTTTATAGACCGGCAGGCCTGTGATAGGATCTCCGCTCAGCTCTATGGAATCTTCCGGACAGATACTGCTGCAGGGATTACAGGGAATTTTTTGTCTGCAGTGAATCACAGGAAAAATATTACTGCGACGCTGCGTCTCTTTATTTTCAATCAACCTGTTCCTGATATTGTCGACATGGCTGGATTCAACCGGACCGGGATGTGATTTTAAGATTTCTGCTTTTTTATACCATGATTGAGGGATATCTTCTGTTCCAGGTTTAAAAAATTTAACAATTTTCAAACCAGTGATTTTACCATTGAACATTGCTGAAGAAGCTTCTGCTATTTCATGGGCGTCGCCGGCACTGAAAACTTTAATACCTGCATGCCCGGCTTCCCGGGTAAATTCAGCAACAGATTCAAGTCCCACAGCAATTAAAATAGTGTCACACTTAAAAGTTTTAGAAGTGCCCTCTATGATCTGGAAGCTTTTATCAATTTTACTGATGGTAACGGAGGAGACAGATTGATTACCATTGGCAGCAACAATGGAGTGGGAAGTATAAAACGGGACTCCGGCTCTTTTAAGCTTATCTTCATGGACTTTATACCCTCCGCACATGGGCATGGCTTCTGCAAGACCCACAACAGTGATACCAGCCTGGAGAGCATGATATCCTGCAATAATTCCCACATTGCCTCCACCAATGATGAAAAGTCTGTCTGCAGGTTTTACAAGGTCTCTGTTTACAAGGGTCTGAAAAGCTCCTGCGCCATATATTCCCGCAAGAGAATTCCCTTTGAACCGTAAAAATTTTTCCCTTGCCCCGGCAGCATTCAGAATAACTTTAGGAGTGACAATTTTATAAACACCATTTTTAAGGACACCCACTTTTTTGTCATTAAATACATATAGAGCTGTGCTCTTTTTCCATATATCAATATGCCGGCTTTTTTCCACTTTTTTTGCAAGCATGAGACCGATATCCATACCTCTCATGCCTGCATATGAATCTTTCTGTGAACCGAAAAATTTATGGGTCTGGAGGACTAGTTTTCCACCAAGCTCATCCTTGTCATCAACCAGTATTGTTCTGATTCCATATTTTTCCAGCTGAATCGAGGCGGATAAACCAGCAGGGCCTCCACCAATTATCAATACATCAGTGGCAAGCTGTTCAATATTGCTGATCTCAATTTTTTCATTCATATCCGGCAGTTCAGGCAGACCTTCAGCACTTTTAACGATCATGTTTTCCCTGACTCTGGTCATGCAGGCCTTTACTGCAATTTTATCTGCTATAACTGTGCATTTTGCACACTGGCCATTGGCACAGAAAATTCCCTGGGCAGAGCCGTCTCTATGGTGATGACCAAATATTTTGATATTGTTCGCAAACAATGCCGATGAGATCATTTCACCTTTCTGTGCCATCAGTTTTGACTGATTCCAAAAAAATGGAATCAGTTCTTTTTCAGGAACATCTAAGATGGGGTGGGTCGTAATTCTATTTTTTAACATCTGCTCTCCTGGAAATCTGAATAATAATTATAATGGTTAAACCATTCAACAGTGATTGTCAATGGTTTTTTGTAAAGTGGAATCTTGACTCCTGCAGATAAATCTTTTATATTTTTTTTTATGAAAAAATTATTAAAGATTATTTCTGTATTTATTCTTGTTTTTGTGCTGGGCTTTGCAGCTCTTGTAGGCTATGCAACTCTATCAGATTATAAACCTGCTCCAGCCGCTACGGTATCTGAAAATTCAGATGCAGCCCCAATTCCAGGTCAGGAGCCATTCAATTTTATGATATGGAATATAGGTTACGCTGGATTGAGCAGTGATATGGATTTTTTCTATGACGGCGGTAAACAGGTGCGTACGGCAAAGCAGAATGTGGAAAACAATATAAATGCCATTAATCAATTTCTTGCTGAGCAGAAAGATATTGATTTTTTCTTATTGCAGGAAGTGGATAAAAAATCAAAAAGAAGCTATGCCTTTGATGAGTATTCGCAGATAGCAAATATATTTTCTGAATTTTACTCTTATTTCGGGAAGAATTATGATGTGTTTTTTGTGCCTGTCCCGCCTTCTGATCCCCTTGGCAGCGTATTATCAGGATTGCAGACGCTTTGCAGATTTGAGCCTGTATCTGTTGTCCGGCACTCGTTTCCCGGGAATTATGCGTGGCCTCAGGGTTTATTTATGCTGGACAGATGCTTTCTTGCATCAAGATATCTCATTGAGGGGACAAAAAAAGAGCTGGTTGTCATCAATACCCACAATTCAGCCTATGATGACGGCACCTTGAGAAGTAATCAGATGGCATATCTTAAGAATTTTCTGATCAAAGAGTATGAGAGAGATAACTATGTGATTGTTGGAGGGGACTGGAATCAATGCCCGCCAAAGTTTAATCCTGATTTCTCTGACAACCTCATGGATAATGAAAACCGCATGGATATTGAAGATGATTATATCCCCGGCTGGAAATGGATATATGACAGCAGCATACCGACTAACAGGCGGTTAGTTGCACCATATGATAAAAAGACAACGCTGACTACTGTAATTGATTTTTTCCTTATTTCACCAAATATTGAAATGGTCAGGGTGGAGGGTGTCAACCTTGGATTTGAACATTCAGATCATCATCCTGTAAAATTGAAAATCAAATTAAAGTGACTTTCTGGGATATTTTTTTGTAAGAACTTGTTTCTGACTGTTTTTGATCATAAGATTTTTTTCAACAAAAATACTCTTCATTGTGGAAGGATTGATACCTGTGTGGTACATCACAGTGGACCAGGTTGATGGTGATGGTGTAAAAATCTGTACCTGTTCAGGTGTGATTTTGAGTTTATGTGCGGCAAATTTTTTTACATCCATCATGTCAGCCTGCCTGCATCCAGGGTGTGCAGCAATAAAATAGTAGGTTAAAAACTGTTTTTTCCCTGATTCTCTTGATATGGAATCAAACCTGGTCTTGAATTTTAACAGCAGAGTGATATCCTGTTTGCCCATGAGTTGCAGAACAGGGGGGGTGGAATGCTCTGGTGCGACTTTCATCTGACCAGAAACATTATCTTTTACGATTTTTTTCAGATATGCATTACCAGATTTTTTATCGTTTAGTATGAGATCGTAACGGATTCCGGAATTTATAAAAACTTTCTTGATCCCGGGCAGATGTTCGATTTTTTGAATAAGCTGTATCTGTTTTGCGTGATCAGGCAAAAGGTTTTTACACTGTTTTGGAAAAAGACAGCGTTTACTGCTGCAGGTACCTTTTATCAGTTTTCTGCTGCATTCAAACCCATACATGTTGGCAGTAGGTCCTCCAAGATCTGTAATATAACCTTTAAAGTCTTTCAAGCTGGAAATTATTTCTGCTTCTTTTAAAATAGAGTCCTCACTTCTCCACCTAACAGTTTGACCCTGATGGACTGAAATGGCACAAAAATTACACTCACCATAGCACCCGTAATGGATGGGAATTGAAAATCGTATGGTGTCCAGTGCTCTTACAACACCTTTTTGTTTATAATATGGGTGAACATCCCTCTCAAAACCCAGAGAGTGGATGTAATCAAGCTCTTTTGTTGAACTGTACGACTCAGGTGGATTCAGGATAAGATACCGGTTCTGATGTTTCTGACAGAGTGTTATGGCAGTTATGGGATCATTGTTGCGATAAAATTGATCAAAGCTTTTAATAAACAGTTTTTTATCTTTCTGAACCTCTTCAAAAGATGGGATTTTTTTTCCTACTGGTTCTTTTGAAATAAAAGCAACACCATTTAAAGATGCAGGGTCCAGATTATTTTTCAAAGCCTTTGCAAATTTGATAACTGAACTGTGTGCCATCCCAAACAGGAGATAATCTGCCTTTGAGTCAAAAAGAATCGATCTTCTTATTTTATTTGATTTATAGTCATAGTGGGCAATTCTTCTAAGGCTTGCTTCAATACCGCCAAGTACAACAGGGCTTGTTTTTTTAAAATATTTTCTGACAAGATTGGAATAGGCAATTACAGCTCTGTCCGGGCGCTGTTTATTCATACCTCCTGGAGTGTAATCATCTTTTTTCCTTTTTTTATTCAAGGCAGTATAATTTGCCACCATGGAGTCCACACACCCTCCTGTAATTCCCCAGAAAAGGGCAGGTTCTCCCAGCCTTGAAATATCTCTGTCACTCTCCATGTCCGGCTGGGCAATAATGCCAACGCGAAAACCATTGTCAACCAGAACTTTTCCAATGATTGCAACCCCTATGAATGGAGAGTCAATATAGGTGTCGCCGGTAACAAGAATTATATCAAACCGGTTCCAGTTAAGTTTTTTTGCCTCTTTTACAGTTGTCGGCAGAAACATGTTGTCACAACTTTCCTTGGCGTGTTCTAAATTAAAGGATCACCATATCACATCAGGATACTTCCTGCTATTACAATATTCGGATATGAATCGGTTTGCATATTTTTCTTGACAGAATGCGGGTTTCTGCCTTACTTTGAATTGACATATTATATCAATGTAATTTATGCGGAAGTGTTTATTCGCGAATCTTTACTCTTGCTGCTGAACTGAACAGTTTCGATCCAAAAAACAGTTAATAAAATAGTTGCTGAGAGATTATTTAATAGAGAAAAAATCTGGAATCAGGTGTAGCCGGGATAAATTTTAATCATATGAAGATTATTAAAAAGTGTGTTCATTTTTATTCAGTTTTGCTGATGCTTCTTTTAAGTGCTGTCTTTAACAATCATGTCTACTCTTTTGAGGCAGAAAAGTTGACAGGTCAGAGAGGTGATAAAAATTTATCATCCATGATTGGCAGGGCTATTTATAACCTTGATGAAGAGCAGTTAATGGATGTTGTAAGGGGATATCTAAAGGATCATGATGAGATAAAGGGGCTTGAAATTACAGATGAGATTGGAGGAGATTTTTTACTGACCTACTTCCGTAAAGATGATGGTGAAGTATATGGAAAGGTTATTCCCGATGAGATCCGGGCATTGAAACATGTTGAAGAAAAGGTAATGTTCAATGATGAGATAGTTGGTACAGTTGATATTTATTACTATATAGAAGAAGAGAAGTTGTTAAATGCCGAGGAGAAGAAGTGGCTGCGTGAACATGCCGTTATCTGGATAGCAGTCACAAAAAACCGTAAACCCTTTGATAATGTTACAGAGAAGGGCCACTATTCAGGTCTGCATGATGATCTGTTGAAGATGCTTAACCGGAAACTGGGGAGCAACTTGAAGGCAGTTGTTTTTGACAACTGGAATATTGCCTATAAAAAGGCTGAGGAGGGTGAAGTTGATGGTATCATGGGGTTGAGAAAAACCAGATCAACTGAAAAGAATTTCTTATTCTCATCTGCTTACCATAACATACCTGCAGATCTCATTACCCGTTCAGACTATCCTGAAATCTCAAGCTGGGCAGCCCTTAACGATAGCATGATATGGGTATTGAAAAATTCTTCACTTATACCTATGATAGAGAAGGAACTCCCGGATGCACAGATTCTGGAGGCTGATAGTGAGTTGTTAGCGCTTTCACAGCTTTCAGTGGGGGTTGGAGATGCCTTTGTTGCATGGAGCAGTGCCACCGACGATGAGCTGGGCAGACTGGAACTGACAAAAGTGCTGACGATTGACAGCTCCAATGGTGATCTCTTCATAGGCATAAACAGATCGCAGCCTGTTATTGCATCAATCATTGCAAAGGGGCTCAATGCCATATCGTTAAGAGATCTTGAAGCACTTCGCCGCCATTGGCTGGAAGATAGTGATAGCAGTATCACTTCCGAGGAGGAGAGATGGCTGCAGGCAAATCCGATAACCCGGGTGGCAGTGGTGCATGAGTGGACTCCCTATGATATGACCAGCGATAAAGGTATTCACACAGGCCTGCATTCTGATATTGCTGCTGAGATAAACCGGCTGATGGGTATCCAGTTAGTCCTTGCACCCTATAAAAATTGGGAGACTGCATTTCAGAAAGCTGCTTCAGGAGAAGTGGATGCCATTATGGGATTGAGCTGGAGCAGTAAAATAGCGGAGATCTTCCATTTTTCCAAACCCTACCATTTCATGCCTTACCAGCTGATCACCAGGCTTGAAGAGGATGGCATCAATAATCTTGATGATATGAGCGGCAAGGTGCTCTGGGTGGCAAAAGGAACGATCTACGAAAAGATGATTCCCGAAGATTATCCTGATATCGAGGTGAAAACAGCAAAAGACTCCAAAGCATTAATGCAGAAAATTATTTCCGGTAAAGGCGATGCATTTCTGGGTGAAGATATGGATCGTCAATTACTTCCAGCTGGATTAAAAGCCTCTCCTGATTTTTATCTTGATGAGGGTCATCTTCATTTTGGAATCCATAAAAGCCGCCCTTTGGTCGCTTCTATTATCAATAAGGGATTGAATTTAATTTCGCGCAAACGGATGACAGAGATAAAAAATCGCTGGTTTAATGAATTGTCAAGCAGTGTTGAACTCACTCTCACCATCCAGGAAAAAAACTGGCTTAAATCTCATCCCAAATGGACTGTTGCCAATGAAGTGGACTGGCCCCCTTTTGATTTTGCTGTTGATGGGAATCCGCTCGGTTTCTCCATTGATATAGTCAAACTTGCCGCTGAAAGAGTTGGTGCTGAACTTGAGTTTATTAACGGCTATACATGGGTTCAGCTGATGGAACAGTTCAAAACCGGCAAGATAGATATTCTTCCTGCTCTGTTCAAAACCAAGGCAAGAGAAAATTTTATTGCTTTTACCTATCACTACGCCGCAAATCCGTCGATCATGGTTGTCCATTCCGATGACCGGAAAACAAATAGTATAGATGATCTGAATGGAAAAAGAGTAGGCGCTATCAAAGGGTATGCCAATACAGAAGTATTGACTGCAGACTACCCCGACATAAAACTGGTTTTTGTCAAGGATACTTCTGAAGGGCTGAAATCCGTATCCGTTGGTAATGCAGACGCCTATATCGGCAGCCTGGGTCCCATATCCTATTTATTGGAGAAAGAGTTCATACCAAACATAAGAATTGTGGGAGATTCCGGTCTTTTTAAACCCGAGGATTCCTATATCTACATGGGGGTTGCCAGAGAACGGGAGAACTTCCGAAATATTTTACAAAAAGGAATCGATACTATTACAGTTGAGGAGTATCAGAAAATAAGAAAGAAATGGCTTCCTTTTGTTGATACTGCCATCGGTGAAAAAACATTTGTTCAACTTACACGGGGTGAACAACGCTGGCTGGCTGAACAAGGGGATTTGACACTGGGCGTGAATCCCTCATGGCCTCCGTTCGATTTTATTAACAAAAAAGGTTTCCACAGTGGTGTGGGTGCCGGATATGCTGAATTGGTTGCTTCCCGCCTGGGAATCAATATGACTCTTCAGACGGACCTCTCGTGGGCGGAGGTGATTACAAAGGTGAAAGCTGGAGAAATTGACATCCTGCCGGCTGTTGTACGTAAGCCGGAACATGAGCCATATCTCAGCTTCACAAAACCCTTTGCCTCTTTTCCCTTTGTCATAGCCACCCGAAAGGACGCTCCATTTATTAATGATCTCAAAGGATTAGAAGGTAAAAGTGTTGGTGTGGTTAAGAATAATATTATCCAGGATCAGATCGCAACCGATTACAATGAGTTGGAAATTGTAATGGTTGCAACTCTTGCACAAGGTCTTGAAGGAGTGAACAGCGGCAGGCTTGATGCCTTTGTGGATAACCTTGCGACAATTACCCATGAAATTGACCGTTTACATCTGGATGACCTCAAAATCGCTGCACCCACTGCATATAAAATGGAGCTAGCCATGGCAGTCCGTAAGGAGCTGTCAGATCTGGTTCCTCTTCTGGACAAAGCTCTTGATACTGTAAATGAAAGAGAGAAGTCATCAATTATAAATTCCTGGATTGCAGTCAAGGTGAAATTTGGTCTTGATGTGAAAACAGTCCTGCTATGGGTTGTGCCAGGCACTTTCTGCGTGTTGATCGTTATTTCCATTATCGTGATCTGGAACCGTCGCCTTGGCAGAGAAATTGATGATCGCAAAAAGGCTCAGGCAAAACTTACTGAAGCACATGAAAAACTTGAGGATGCATTTTATGTTATCAGTGAGAGCATCACCTATGCAAGCCGCATCCAGCGTTCTGTCCTGCCCCATACCGATTATTCCGGACACGGCCTTTTCAGCTATTTTATTCTTTGGAAGCCTCGAGATGTGGTTGGCGGCGATATCTACTGGATGAAAGAGTGGGGAGAAGGCACATGCATCGTTCTGGGTGACTGTACAGGACATGGCGTGCCGGGTGCCTTTATGACACTTATTGCAAATGGTGCATTTGAGAGAGCTATAGATATGGTTGAAGTGGGAGATTGTGGTGAACTCATATCCCAAATGCATAAAAGCATGCAATCTTCTTTAGGGCAGGATGAAGAGACAGGTGACTCTGATGACGGTATAGAACTTGGTGTTGTCTATTTTCCGAATGGCAGGGACAGTCTCAATTTTGCAGGGGCACGTTTCTCACTGTTTTATCACGATACTGTCGGCAAGGTGACGGAAATCAAGGGAGACAAGAAAGGGGTTGCTTATCGTAGAATACCTTATGAAACTACTTTTACCAGCAAAAGGGTGGAGTGGGTGAAAGGCAGACGATTTATAATGACCACTGATGGTTTTTTTGATCAGGTGGGTGGTGATAAGAGACGGATGATGGGGAAAAATCGATTTAAAAAACTGCTTTTGAATATAAGGGAACTGCCCATTGAAAATGTTGGTGAAAAGCTCTATAGAGATCTGGAGTCATACAGGGGTAATGAAAAACGTCGGGATGATATCGCTGTGATCGGGTTTGAATAGTGATGAGATGATATGATATCATCTCTATGGAATAAAACGAGAGTGATTGATTTAAATTGAAAAAAAAATATAAAGTAATTTACCGGTGCAGGGCTTGTGGTGTCGGTATACCGAAATGGATGGGGCAATGCCCGGAGTGTGGCGGATGGGATACCCTGGCAGAGGAGAGAAGCGTTGCCGGGTCAGGGGTTGAAAAAAAGAAAAACGCCTCTTTTCTGCCTGAACCTGTTCCCATTGATTCTGTCAGGGCGAGAGAAACAGACAGGGTGAAAACAGGCTTGAAAGAGTTCGACCGTGTCCTTGGCGGAGGAGTTGTTGAAGGTTCTTTGATTCTGATAGGAGGTGATCCAGGGATTGGAAAATCCACTTTAATGCTCCAGGTGTTGTCAAAATTGTCAGATTCCGGAAAAAAGTGCCTCTATGTTTCAGGGGAAGAGTCTGTCAGGCAGATTTCCATGAGAGGCAAGCGGCTTGAGTCCAGAAGCTCATCCATGTTTGTTGTTTCGGAAACTGATCTTGAGTCTATTCTGGCAATGGTTGAGTTATCACAATATGATGCTCTGGTTATTGATTCCATACAGACCGTATTTCACCCTGAAGTGTCTTCCACGCCGGGAAGTGTAACACAGATAAGAGAAGCTTCAATGCATTTTATGAAGCTTGCAAAATCAACTGGCATTCCAGTTTTCCTGGTGGGACACGTCACTAAAGGAGGCGCAATCGCAGGTCCAAGAATCATGGAGCATATGGTGGATACAGTTCTCTATTTTGAAGGGGATAAAAGTCATGTCTTCAGGATACTGCGGGCCGTCAAAAATAGATTTGGTTCCACCAATGAGATTGGCGTGTTTGAAATGAATGAAAACGGGTTGATCCAGGTACCCAATCCTTCAGCTGTATTTTTATCTGAACGGTCAACTGCTTCTCCAGGTTCAGTAGTGACATCATGTATGGAAGGTACAAGACCGATACTGGTTGAGATACAAGGGCTTGTATCAAGCTCAAACCTTGGAACTCCAAGGAGAACTGTACTGGGCCTTGACTCCCATAGAGTTGCTTTGATTATTGCTGTAATGGAAAAGAGACTGGGCATGAATTTGACCAGTCTTGATATTTTTATGAATGTAACGGGCGGAGTCAAAATTGTAGAGCCATCGGCTGATCTGGCAATTGCAGCAGCACTGGCATCCAGTTTTCTGGATAAACCAGTTGATCAGAAAACAACATTGATAGGAGAGATTGGATTGACAGGTGAAATAAGAGCAGTAGATCATGCCCAGGCAAGGGTTAAAGAGGCATCAAAAATGGGATTTACAACATGTCTTGTGCCCGGCAATAATATTAAGCAGCTCTCCAGAATAAAAAATATGACCATTGAAGGTGTCGGTTTTCTTAAAAGTGTCGTGGAGGTATTATTTTAATGCCGGCTAAAAAACAGAAAAAGTTAAAAAAGAGTAGAAATCAGCAACATAGTCAACAGAAGCGAAACCAGTGGGAAGATCATCTGACAAAAAAGGCAAAATCAGAAAACTATCCTGCAAGATCTGTGTATAAACTTGAAGAGATACAAAATAGATTTAAAATCCTCAAAAAGAGAGATCTCGTACTTGATCTCGGATGTGCGCCTGGTTCATGGCTGCTTTATGCCTCAAAACAGGTTGGAAAAGAGGGGCAGGTAACCGGTGTTGACCTGAAAAAGACAGATATCAGACTGCCTGTCAATGTCTCTGTAATTCAAAATGATATATTAATGCTTGAAGAGAGATCTTTTTTAAATAGAGATAAAAAATTTAATGTTGTATTGAGTGACATGGCCCCTTCTACAACCGGAAGAAAAGATGTTGATTCATTAAAATCGTTTGAACTGTGTAATATGGCGCTGAAAGTTGCAGAGGATTTCCTTGATAAAAACGGCAGCTTTATTTGTAAGATATTTCAAGGCAATGACTTTAATAGTTTTCAAAAAAATGTTAAATTAAAGTTTCAAAACTGTAAGATTTTTAAACCAAAAAGCTGTAGAAAACAGAGCAAGGAAATATACGTTGTAGCAAAGGGTATGAAGTGATAATTGCAGTTGATTAAAATGATCTTAATCCTCAGCAGAACATTGAATAGCTATAAAATTTGAATTGGGTTTCATATAAAGGAGGAGTCTGATGTCAGGACACAGTAAATGGTCAACGATCAAGCATAAAAAAGGTGCTGCAGATAAAAAACGCGGTAAGATTTTTACTAAATTAATAAAAGAGATAACAGTGGCTGCAAGAATGGGTGGAGGTGATCCCGATTCCAATCCGCGACTGCGACACGCTTTGAACACTGCAAATTCGCATAATATGCCCAAGGATACCGCCCAGAGAGCGATCAAAAAAGGTACAGGTGATCTGGAGGGGGTTAATTACGAAGAGATTATATATGAGGGATACGGTCCTGGTGGAGTTGCAGTCCTTGTTGAATGCCTGACAGACAATAGGAATAGAACCATTGCAGAGGTACGTCATATCTTTAACAAGGCCGGCGGTAATGTCGGTACAGATGGATGTGTTGCCTGGATGTTTGATAAAAAAGGCCTTATCTCCATTGCACGGGAGAATTCAGATGAAGATACCCTCATGGAATTGGCTTTGGATGCAGGGGCAGAAGATATTAAAGAGGAGACCGATTCATTTGATATCATTACAGAACCGGGTGATTATGACATCGTAAAAGAGGCAATTGATGATGCTGGTATCAAATATGAACTGGCAGAAATAACAATGCTCCCACAGAATATGGCAAAGCTGGATGGCAAAGATGCAGAACAGATGATTAAATTCATGGAAGCTCTGGATGATTGTGATGATGTGCAAAAGTTTTATTCAAATGCTGACATCCCTGATGAGGTGTTTGACTCCTTATAAATCAATCTTTTTCTGAACAGTGACATCTCTTTTGTTATTGTCTTGTTATTTTGAGGGGGGGACGGTTAATTCATATTTAATATATCTATATTGTCAGGTATCTTAAAGGTAAAAAATTCAGGATCAAACGGCTTAAACTGTATGTTGTTCAGTTCAAACAGTGTCGTATCATCATAAGGATTATGTGTAACCACCCTTACAATTTCACTTGTTTTCTGTGATATTCTAATGACAATTAAAGATATATCTTCCTGTTTGTTTTTTGCTGTCAGATCAATCTCAACAAAATCGGCAGTAACTTTTTTTAAGTTAATGACGAAGTTTTTTCTGATAAGAGAAATATCAGACAGAAAAGCAGCACCAGCTCCGGATTTAAAAAATTGAGATGCATCCCCAAGCATGACCTGATTCTCCTCCGGCCTGTAAATCCATAAGGATTTTCCATCAGTTATAATTTCGTGATGCTGGGGAGTCAGATACTGCCATTTCATTTTACCGGGGTGGGAAAAAAATGCCTTGCCTGATGCTTCTTCTGTAATCTCAAGAGCTGAAAGAGTGGAAACCTGAGTAAAATCTGCCTGAAAACTGCTGTCTCTATATTTTTGTTCCAGCGTGGTTAAAATATCCTCTTTAATAATTTCACTGGAATATGCTGAGTATGCAGGGGAAAAAATGAAAACTGTCAGCAGAATGAACAGTTTTATCAGAAAGGTTTTATAAGATAATTGTCTCAATTTCTCTCCTTTATAAAATTTGCGATGCTGATATTTAAACTTTACATTTAGATATCTTCAACAATATGGGGAAAAATGCTGTGCTGTTGTGTTGAAAAAAGCATACCCGTTATTTAAGAAGTTTATTAATATCCTTGCGTTTATCTTCAGCATAGATCCTTCTGAGTTTAGGTTTTTCTATTTTACCTGTGGGATTCCTCGGGACATCACCAAAAAATATTTTTTTCAGCTGTTTATATCTTGGCAGTTCCTTTTGAAATTCAATGATATCTTTTTCACAGAGCATGCAGCCTGGTTTGACACTTATGATTCCGGCAGGAACCTCTCCGAGCCTGTCATCGGGAACGCCTATTACGGCGATATCTTTAATTTTTTTATTGTTTTGAAAAAAGTTTTCAATTTCATTGGGGAAAATATTTTCTCCACCATAGATAATCATATCTTTTTTTCTGTCCACAAGCCATATGAAACCATTCATATCATACCTTGCAATATCTCCGGTATGGAGCCAGCCGTTTTTTAGCGTTTTGGCAGTTGCTTCAGGGTTTTTATAATACTCCTTCATTACTCCAGGACCTTTGACAATAAGTTCACCAGATTCATTGCCAAAAAGCAGATCCCCCTGTTTATCAACAATTTTTGCCTCCCAGCCAGACCCTGGAATGCCTATAGGGCCAATTTTATCTGCATTTTCAACACCAAGGTGAACACATCCCGGGCCAGTGGATTCGGTTAATCCATAATTTGTGTCATAGTCTTGATCTGGAAAATACTTTTTCCAGTTTTCGATCAAGCTTGGCGGAACAGGCTGGGCACCTGCATGCATCAGTCTCCATTGAGAAAGATTATATTTTGAAAGATCTATATCACGATTTTCAATGGCAATCAGAATGTCATGGGCCCAGGGAACCAGAAGCCAGGCAATGGTGCAGCATTCGTTTGAAACAGCCTCAATAATCCATTCGGGCTTGACACCTTTTAGCAGAACAGCCTTACCGCCTACAAGAAAACTGCCCATCCAGTGCATTTTAGCTCCGGTATGATACAGAGGGGGTATACAGAGAAACACGTCGTCATGGGTCTGTCCATGGTGGGCATGTTCTATCTCACACGCATGTGCAAGATTTTTATGGGTTAAAAGAACTGCTTTTGGGGTGCCAGTTGTACCACTTGTAAAGTAGAGTGCAGCATCGTCATCGATTTTCAGGTCAACATCCGGCGGAACATCTGACGGCTGATCTTCAATAAATTTCTCATACTGGATTGCAAAGTCAGGACAGAGATTTTCCGGGCCTGTGAAAATCCAAAGAGCTACATAACAATCCAGTTCATTTTTTATCTGTTTTATTCTCTCAATAAACTCTTCACCAAATATGAAAATTTTTGCTTCAGCTGTATGGGAACATAACAGGATCTTATCGGCTTCAAATCTGAAATTCAGAGGTACAGCCCATGCCCCTGTAGAGAGAGTGCCAAAATAGATGGGAAGCCACTCAAGGCAGTTTGTCATTAATTGTATAACTTTGTCTCCTTTTTTAACACCCTGTTTTTGGAGAGCATTAGCCAGCTGGTTGGAAGATTTGTAAAATTCTTCCCAGGTGATTGTTTTACGTTGATTTAAAGGGGGGTTGAGTTCAACCAGAGCAGTTTTATCTTTATAAAGCTCTGCATTTTTTTTTAAAATCTGTGTAATAATCATTTTTTGCTTTTTTCACTGCTGACTAATATACAATCATACCATATAAAAAATCCTGCCGTGTACCATAGACCACGACAGGATTATATTCAACAGATTTCTAAATTAGTTTTGATTCATCAGTTAATCTTTTTTCACTTCTTCAAAATCAGCATCTACAACATCATCGTCATCTTCTTTGACTCCTGCACCGGAAGCAGCAGCACCCTGGGCATTCTGTCCATCCTGGGCAGCCTGCTGATACATAACCTCAGCAAGTTTATGAGAAGCCTGGGACAGCAGTTCCATTTTCTGTTTTATCTCATCCACATTGTTTGAATCTTTGGATTGCTTTAAAGCTTCTACAGCTGATTCAATACTCTTTTTTGTATCTGTATCAACTTTGTCTCCATGCTCTTTCAATGTTTTTTCAGTCTGGTCAACCAGTGCTTCTGCACTGTTTCTGGTATCAATGAGCTCTCTTTTCTTTTTATCTTCATCTGCATGCATCTCAGCATCTTTTACCATTTTTTCAATTTCTTCATCAGAAAGACCACTGGCAGCAGTAATCTGGATTGACTGCTCTTTGCCTGTTGCCTTGTCTTTTGCAGCAACATGGACAATTCCGTTGGCATCAATATCAAATGATACCTCAATCTGAGGAACGCCTCTTGGTGCTGCAGGTATATCCTTTAATTCAAATTGACCAAGGGTTTTATTATCAGCGGCCATCTCTCTTTCACCCTGAAGGACATGGATGGAAACAGCAGGTTGATTATCAGCAGCAGTTGAGAATACCTGGCTTTTATTTGTTGGTATGGTTGTATTTTTTTCAATTAATTTGGTCATGACACCACCAAGGGTTTCAATACCAAGAGACAAAGGAGTAACATCAAGCAGGAGAACATCATTTACATCACCCTGGAGAACACCGGCCTGTACAGCAGCTCCCATGGCAACAACTTCATCAGGGTTAACGCCTTTATGAGGTTTTTTACCAAATATTGTTTCAACACGCTGTTGAACAGCAGGCATACGGGTCATTCCACCAACGAGCACGACTTCATCAACACCGCCTGCTCCAAGATTCGCCTCTTTTATCGCTTTTAGACATGGTTTTTCCAGTTTATCAAGAAGGTCTGAAACAAGAGATTCCAGTTTTGCCCTGGTAAGTTTAACATCAAGATGTTTAGGACCTGTTGCATCTGCCGTTATAAAGGGCAGATTAATACTTGTTTCCGTAGATGATGAAAGTTCCATTTTTGCTTTCTCAGCTGCTTCCTTAAGACGCTGAAGAGCCATTTTATCATTCTTGACATCAATTCCCTGGTCTTTTTTAAATTCATCAGCAATATACTCGATAATACGCAAATCAAAGTCTTCTCCACCAAGATGGGTGTCTCCCGAAGTTGATTTTACCTCAAATACACCATCACCGATTTCAAGTACAGAAACATCAAATGTTCCACCGCCCAGATCAAATACAGCAATTTTTTCTTCACCTTTTTTGTCCAGACCATATGCAAGAGATGCAGCAGTCGGTTCATTAATGATTCGTTTTACTTCAAGACCTGCGATTTTACCTGCATCTTTAGTTGCTTGTCTCTGGCTGTCATTAAAATAGGCCGGTACGGTGATAACAGCCTCTTTTACCTCTTCTCCTAGATAGTCTTCAGCTGATTTTTTAATGTGAGCCAGAATAAAAGATGAAATTTCAGCCGGGCTGTGCTGTTTCCCCCTCAGGTTGATTCTTGTATCGCCGTTTGAAGCTGGTTCGATTTTATAGGGAAGAATCGGGATATCATTTTGCACCTCATTAGATTGAAATTTTCTTCCAATAAGCCTTTTTACTGCAAATATAGTATTTTCAGGGTTGGTAACAGCCTGTCTTTTCGCTGTCTGTCCAATAGTTCTGTCGCCATTTTCTGAAACTGCAACTATTGAGGGAGTGGTTCGCCCTCCATCTGAGTTTGTTATGATTTTGGCTTCACCACCTGTTTCCATAACAGCTACACAAGAATTAGTTGTTCCAAGATCTATTCCTATAATTTTTCCCATGATTCTTCCTCCAGTATATTTTTAATTTTCTTTCTTTGTTTTATTATTATTGTTCTTTTTTCTACCCTTGGATACAACAACCATAGCAGGTCTTATCAGTCTGTCATGGAACAGATATCCTTTTTGAAGAACTTTTGTGACAGTATTATCAGGTACCTCATCAGTCTCTTCCTGGGTAACTGCCTGATGAAAATTGGGGTCAAATGTTTTGTTTTCAGCATCTACAGTTTTTACATTAAATGACTCAAAAAGTTTGATCGTCTCCTTGTGTGTCAGTTCCACACCCTTGAGCAGGCTGTCTTTCTCTGAATTCTCTTTTGTAGAAATAATTGCTCTTTCAAGATTATCAACAACTGTTAAAAGCTGTTTGAAAATTGTTTCATTTGCATATTTCTTAAACTCATCCAATTCCCGCTGTTTTCTTTTTTTATAGTTTTCAAACTCTGCTGAAAGCCGTAAAATCTTATCTTTTTCTAATGAAAGCTGTTTCTCTAAGATTTCTCTCTTCTCTGTTTCTGTTTTTTTGTTTTCAGCTGTTACTTTATTGTTTGATTTTACTTTATTGCTCGATTTTACTTTTTTTTCAGGCGAGTCTTTTTTATTAATTTTTTTCTTGTTTTTGTTCTCAGTCAATTTTTTTTCCTGTTTTAAAATACTTAAAGTAATAATTATGTTTAACAAAATTTAATTTGATGGCAGAAAAATAAGTCTGTTTAAAAGCATGTCAAGATTATACCTTGGAATAATATTATATTTTAAAGCAGGAGGGAGAGTGTGAAAATTATCAATCATCCGGAGTGGTAAGCAGGGAGTTGTAATTTTGAATTGATATGATTGAAAAATCCGGCCGGCAGACAGAGCAGAAAGAAAATTGCATGATCGGGATCGATCCTTGACACAGAAGAAATCACTTATCGCTGCTTCCTTCCGGACCTGACGAGGTTCATGCCCTTCTATTACAAGGCGACCGATCAGAATAATCCACACCCAGCCTGCACAGCCGGAAGAGGTCTGGTCGGGGCGGCAGGATTTGAACCTGCGACATCCTGCTCCCAAAGCAGGCGCGCTACCAGGCTGCGCTACGCCCCGTTCTCAGTGTTTAACCAAAGCGGCTTTATAGCATTGCAAAATAAAAAAATCAAGAATTTATTTTTAAAAGTTCACCAGACTTCAGGGATAACAGGTCAGCCTGCAGTGTGGCGGGTTGGTGAAGAAACGGTTTTAATCAGGTAAATATCCAGTTTTTTTTCAATTTTCTTGACACCTCTATATATAATAGTTATTTTGATAAGATTTTGTAAGGTATTTAATATGCTATGTGTAAATAATAAATGAAATAGTTATACGAATAAAGCTTAATAAACAGGTGTTGATCTTAAAAAACTAATACAGGATAAAAAACATGTCAGTAAAAATTGAAGACAAAAGTAGTGTAAAAAAAGTACTCTCCTTTGAAATTCCTAAGGAAAAAGTTACCAGAGAGCTCAATGCAGCTTATAGTGAATTAAAGAAAAAAGCAGATGTAAAAGGATTCCGAAAGGGTAAAATCCCCAGAAAAGTGTTGGAAAACAGATTTTCAAAAGATGTCCATGCTGATGTTACACCGCGTTTGATACAGGAAGCATTTATAGATGCCATTAAGGAGTTTGATTTAAATCTTGTCGGCGGTCCTCAGATGGATCCCCCGGAATTAAATCCGGAAGAATCATATAAATTTGAGGTTACTGTAGAGATAAGACCGGAGCTTGATGATATTGAATTCAAGGGAATCTCACTTGAAAAGACAAAGTATGAAGTCTCAGATGGAGAGATAGAAAGCCAGATTTTCATGATTCAGAAAACAATGGCCAAAAAAGTGGCTGTATCTGAAGAACGCCCTGTTAAGGAAAAAGATTTTGTTCTTATAGATTATCAGGGCTTTGTAAATGGAGAAACTTTTGACCCGACACCAAAGATTGAAAATTATGTTATGGAAATCGGTCAGGAAACAACACTGCCAAAAGAGTTTTCAGAAAAACTGATTGGCGTTACACCTGTTCAGGAGATTGAAATTGATGTGCCCTATGCTGAGGATTATCATGATGATAATTTAAAGGGTAAAACAATTGTATATAAAGTGAAATTGACAGAGATTCAGGAAGAAGTACTGCCGGAAATAAATGATGATCTTGTTAAGGATCTTGGTAAATTTGAAACATTGGATGATTTGAGAAATTCCATCAGGGATAATCTGGATCAGGGGTATGCCAGAAGAGTAAATCATGAACTCTCTGAACAGGTTTTTCAAGATCTGTTAAAAAAATATGAATTTGAAGTTCCTGAAATTATGGTAGAAGGCGAACTGAATGGTATTTTAGCAGAAGCAGAGCAGTCATTTGCAGCGAATAATACTACTATTGAAGCAGCAGGATTGAATAAGGATGATCTTAGAAATCAGTATCGTGATGTAGCTGAAAAGCAGGCCAGAAGACATGTGATACTTGATAAGATTATTTCACAGGAAAAACTGGAGCTTACCGATGAAGAGCTGGAAAAAAGCTTTGAAGAGATGTCTCTCGGCATGAATGCACCGGTAGATGCAATAAAAAACTATTTTAACAGCGATCCAAAACAGCTTGAGTATTATAAGCATACACAACTTGAAAAGAAAGCAGTTGGTATTATAATAGATCAGGCAGATGTGACAGAAGTTGAACCCGATGCAGTAGAAAAGACAAAAGAAGCGGATCAGATTCAAGCGGCCGGACAGGATGAGGAAGCTGCAGCAGAAGATACATCTGAAAAACAGAAGTAGTCCAGTAAAATAAGCATAATTAAGTAAAGGAGTTAAAATCGTGCCTCTAATTCCAATGGTTGTAGAGCAGAGTAACAGGGGAGAGCGTGCCTATGATATATATTCACGCCTATTAAAAGATAGAATTATTTTTATTGGATCTGCAATTGATAATGAGATCGCAAATCTGATTATTGCCCAGCTTTTGTTCCTTGAATCAGAAGACCCTGCAAAAGATATCAGCTTTTATATTAATTCGCCTGGAGGAGTTGTCACAGCTGGTCTTGCCATTTACGATACCATGCAATATATAAAACCAGATGTTGCAACTGTATGTATCGGCCAGGCAGCAAGTATGGGCGCTCTGCTGCTTTCTGCAGGAGCAGAAGGGAAAAGATTTGCCCTGCCCAATGCCAGAATAATGATTCATCAGCCCCTTGGTGGTGCCCAGGGGCAGGCAACTGATATTAAAATCCAGGCTAATGAGATTTTAAGAATGAAGGATACATTAAACAGTATTTTATCTATTCATACTGGACAGGATATTAAGAAAATATCCGAAGATACTGATCGGGATTACTTTATGTCTGCAGATGAGTCTTTAAAATATGGTATTGTGGATAAAGTTGTTGCTGATAGAAGTCAGTTGAGTGAAGAGATAGAAGACTCTGCAAAGGCTTAGGGGGAGAAATGACCAGGAAGCAGGATGACAATCAAGACCATTTTTATTGTTCTTTTTGCGGCAAAGCTCAAAAAGAGGTAAAAAAACTGATAGCAGGACCCAATGTCTATATATGTAATGAGTGCATAAGCCTGTGCGGTGAAATCGTTGAGGATGAAGAGAAAGAAAAACTGGCTGAAGAGAGTGGGTTAAAAAATTTTTTAACCCCGATGCAGATAAAAGAGAGGCTTGATTCCTATGTTATTGAACAGGATCGAGCAAAGAAAGTTCTTGCTGTAGCGGTTTACAACCACTACAAGCGAATGAGTTCAGTCATCAGCAGAAGCGATGATGATGTGGAGATCCAGAAAAGCAATATTCTTATTATTGGCCCCACAGGATGTGGAAAAACTCTTCTTGCACAGACCCTTGCACGGTTTCTGGATGTGCCTTTTGCCCTTGCCGATGCCACTGCCTTAACTGAAGCCGGTTATGTCGGGGAGGATGTTGAAAATATAATTTTATCCCTTGTTCAGAATGCTGACTATGATATTGAAAAAGCCCAGAAAGGTATCATTTATATTGATGAAATAGACAAGATATCGCAGCGTGGAGATAATCCTTCCATTACAAGGGATGTCTCAGGGGAGGGTGTTCAGCAGGCACTTTTAAAAATAATTGAGGGCACGGTTGCAAGCATTCCTCCAAAAGGGGGGCGGAAACATCCCCAGCAGGATTATGTAAAGATTGATACTTCTGATATACTTTTTATCTGTGGTGGAACTTTCACAGGACTTGATAAAATTATTGAGAGACGGCTGACTAAAAAAACAATGGGTTTCGGGGCTAAACTTGCTGATAAAAAAGAGGTCAACATTGGAGAACTTCTGGAGCAGCTTAAGCCGGAAGATCTGATAAAATTCGGTCTTATTCCGGAATTTCTTGGTCGTCTGCCTATTATTACTTCCATTGGTGAACTGAATGAAAGTTCTCTGGTGAAGATTTTAACCGAGCCTAAAAATGCACTGGTAAAACAGTATACAGCATTATTACAGCTTGAAGATGTTAAACTTCAGTTTACAGATGAAGCCCTTGAAGCCATGGCAAAGGAAGCGGTAAAGAGAAAATCCGGAGCAAGAGGGCTCCGTGCAATTATGGAAGAAACCATGCTGGATATAATGTATGAGATCCCATCAAAAGAGAATGTAAGTGAGTGTGTGGTTGGAGAAGAAGTGGTGTTAAAAAATGAGAGCCCGATACTGCTTTATGAACAGCCCAAAAAACAGGCTTAAAGGCCTCACTTCAACAGAGAGATAAATATATAACAGTTGATTTAACAAGAGAGCTTCAAATTTAATGATTGACATTCCAAAGTTTTTTAAACAGGGGGATATTGCAAAACAGCAACTTCCCCTTGTACCTTTGAGGGATATGGTGCTATTTCCATCCATGACCACTTCCGTGTTTGTGGGCAGGGATAAATCCATAAATGCTCTGTCCAAAGCAATGGCAGATGACAAAAGAATTTTTCTAACCAGCCAGAAAGATCCTGAAATTCTGCAGCCTAAAATCCATGATATTTTTCAGACTGGTACAGAAGCAAAAATTATTCAGCTTTTACGACTGCCTGATGGTACCGTTAAAGCATTGCTTGAGGGCAGCAGCAGAGGCAGAATCTTAAAATTGTCTGAAATTAATGATTGTCTTGGTGTTGATTATATAACGCTTTTCGAGGAGCCCATACCCGAAAAATCAAAAGAGGCTGCCATAAGAACTGTGACTGAGGCATTTAAAAATTATGCAACTCTTTCAGGAGCCGTATCACAAAATTTTTTTAAAAATCTTAACTCCCTTACGGATAGTGAGTCAAGGTATGTTGATACCATAGCAAGCCAGATGCCGTTTAAAGTTGCTGAAAAACAAAAACTGCTTGAATGCTGTAATATTGAAGAGAGATTCTTTTTACTGCTTAAATTTATTCAAAAGGAGACAGAAGTCTTTGCAATGTCCCAGAAAATAAAAGGCAGAGTAAAAGATCAGATGGAAAAGCTTCAGAAAAAACACTATTTAAATGAGCAGATGCGTGCCATCAAAAAAGAGATGGGTGAAGACGGAGGCGATGCGGAATTTCAGGAACTGGAAAACAGGATACGCAGAAAGAAGATGCCAAGAGAAGCAGCTCATGTTGTCAGGAGGGAATTTAAAAAGCTGAAAATGATGCCTCCCATGTCCTCTGAGGCGACTGTAGTCAGAAACTATATTGACTGTCTCATTTCACTGCCGTGGTTCAGAAGAAACCAGTCAAAAAATAATCTTGAAAAAGCAGAACAGATTCTTGATCGGGATCACTATGGATTGGAAAAACCAAAAGAGAGAATTCTGGAATATCTTGCAGTACAGATTCTGGTAAAAAAAATTAAAGGGCCTATTCTCTGCCTTGTCGGGCCTCCTGGTGTTGGTAAAACCTCATTGGTAAAATCTGTAGCAGCAGCAACCGGACGTTCCTTTGCAAGGATGTCACTTGGAGGCGTCAGAGATGAAGCTGAAATAAGGGGTCATAGACGAACCTATGTTGGAGCCATGCCTGGTAAGATTATTCAGACTCTTCAGAAAACAGGTTTTAACAATCCGGTGTTCTGTCTTGATGAAATTGATAAAATGACTGCTGATTTCAGAGGAGATCCCTCGTCTGCTTTACTTGAAGCTCTGGATCCGGAGCAGAATAAAAATTTTAATGATCACTATCTTGAGGTTGATTACGATCTGTCTGAGATCCTTTTTATTACGACTGCCAATACTCTTTATGATATCCCCATACCATTGAGGGACAGGATGGAGATCATTCAGATTCCAGGATATACTGAGTATGAGAAAGAGAAGATTGCTAAAGGATATTTAATACCCAAGCAGTTAAAAGAAAATGGTTTGACAGCTGATGATGCAGCATTTTCTGATAATGCGGTCCGCTTGATAATAAAACAGTATACCAGAGAGGCCGGTGTTAGAAATTTAGAGAGGGAGATCTCTTCTGTATTGAGAAAAATAGCCAGAGATATTGTTCAAACCAGCAGAAGAAAACGCTACAGAATTTCAACAACTCAGGTTTTAAAATATCTTGGGCAACCAAAGTTCAGGAAGAGTATTCTTGAAAAAGAAGATAAAACAGGTATTGTTACAGGTCTTGCATGGACTCAGGCAGGAGGTGAGCTTCTTACCATTGAGGCTGTGACAATGCCTGGCAAAGGGAATGTGAATGTCACAGGCAAGCTTGGAGATGTGATGAAAGAATCTGCCCAGGCTGCAGTCAGTTTTGTAAGATCAAGGAGCATGGAACTCAATATAAAGGAAGATTTTTATAAAACACTTGATATTCATATTCATGTGCCCGAAGGTGCGATTCCTAAAGATGGTCCTTCAGCAGGAATATCAATCTGTACAGCTGTTGTTTCTGTTTTAACAGGGAGAAAAGTGTCAAGAAAGGTTGCAATGACAGGAGAGATCACCCTGAGGGGAAGAATTCTCCCTGTGGGCGGTTTAAAGGAAAAGCTGATTGCAGCCCATGCCAATGGTATTGAAAGAGTTATTGTTTCTGAGGAAAATAAAAAAGATATTAAAGAGATTCCAGCCTCAATTCAAAATCAGATGAAGCTGATTTTTGCCGAGGATATGTCCTGCGTATTTGAAAATGCCCTGCTGTAATCTTCATCTTGACCATACATGAGCTGATCTGCTGTTATGACCCGTTGCTTAAGATGTGAGAAGTGATAGAAAACGTGTCATGGCAGATTGTTCATCCATTGTGGCAATACTTCTTCTTACAGCGACTATTTCATCATATTCATCACTATCCATGAGCAGATCTTCTTTCCTTGTACCGGATTTGTTGATATTAATTGCAGGCCAGATTCTATGTTCGGCACACTCACGTGAAAGAAACAGGTCCATATTTCCGGTTCCTTTAAATTCCTGATAGATGATATCATCCATACGGCTCCCTGTGTTAACAAGTATTGTGGCGATAATTGTCAGAGAACCTCCATTTTCAAGTTTTCGGGCAGCTCCAAAAATTTTTCTGGGAAACTCCATTGCATTGGCTCCAAGTCCGCCGCTCAATGTTTTTCCATGTGAGTCTGTTTTTGCATTGAATGCTCTTGTCATCCTGGTCAAAGAGTCGATAAATACAACCGCATCTTGTCCGATTTCCGCACACCTTATGGCCGTGTGCATGGCAAGGCGTGTCATGCGCATATGCTGACTGATCTGTTGGTCAGCTGAAGAGTAGAGGACATTGGCTTTTTTGATACCCCTTTGAAAATCTGTCACCTCTTCCGGCCTTTCATCCACAAGCAGGATAAAAACTTTTGTTTCTGGATGGTTTTGTACCACTGAATTTGCCATATGCTGAAGTATGGTTGTCTTGCCGGATTTTGGAGGTGCAATAATCAGTCCTCTCTGCCCCATGCCAATGGGAGTTATCATATCCAGTGCTTTTCCGGTATAATCATCATCATTCTGGGTAAGGTAATAGCGTTCAAAAGGGTTGATGCTGACCTGGTCCTGAAGCAGAGGAGTATTTTGAAAATCTTCAAATGGAAGCCCATTTATAGTCTCTATCTGGACTAATGCAAGGTTTGGGTTATTAGACCCTTTCTGTTCACCAAAGCCCTCTATGAAACTGCCCTCTTTTAAGTCCAGTTTTCTAATTAAACTTATGGGGACATATGTATTTTCAGGTTTGGGTTTAAAATTTTCTTCTATATTCCTTAAAAAACCAAACCCTTTATCCATAATTTCAAGGTGTCCGTGTACAGGGTTCATTTAAACACTCCTTAAATATAAATCAGGACAAAAAAAGATTGAAGATTGATTGTCATACAATTCGTTGAGTCAAAACTGATTCAAGTTTTCTGGGAAAAATATTGAATCATTGTGTGTCCTAGATTTTGTATATCATTTTAAATTTTGCTTTGCAAGTAAGGTTAAAAAAATACTCAATTTTTACTATGGTAACTACCCTGTTAAAAAAACACATTTTTTGCTTGACACAATTTTGTATTATTGATATAAGTCGTCTTGTTTTTCGGGCGATTAACTCAGTTGGGAGAGTGCAACCCTTACAAGGTTGAAGTCGCAGGTTCAAGCCCTGCATCGCCCACCAAAAATGAAGGGTTCGGGGGTGTAGTTCAGTTTGGTTAGAACGCTTGCCTGTCACGCAAGAGGTCGCGAGTTCGAGTCTCGTCACTCCCGCCACTTATAACAAGGCTTTCAGCGCTTTGCTGAAAGTTTTTTATTTTTTTTGATGAAGATTTAAGGTCCAACTCTTCATATTTTGCAAAATGAGCGATAAAAAAAGCAATCCCTGTTCATTTTTGTCGGAAAAGGGATGTTCGGTATATGAAAGCAGACCCTATTCATGCCGTGCATATCCTTTTGAGCCGACCATGCAAGAGGAAAAAGGTGATGAATGCACCATCACAAGCTTTGTTGTCCGCCATGGGGATGGCAGATTCCGCCATCATGATCACAATCGCAGTTACGACCACAGGCACAGGGTAAGAAATTATTAACCCCGATATTTCGTGAAATCCAAAAAAAATGAGACCCGTTGAAATCCGGGAGTGTTTATGCCCCGCATTTCACGGGTTTCTCCTTTTTTTTAGGGTTCACCCGGGGTTTTATTTTTATCAGTTGAACAAGGCACAGGGATACAAAACTGAGCACGGCGCCCCCGATAAAAGGAATTTTATAATCAATCATCCATAAATATCCCCCCAGGACAGGCAGGGCAACAGCTGCGATGTGATTAATGGTAAATCCCACGGCAGCACTCGGGGCGATATCCTCTGGTTCAGCAATTTTCTGGAAATAAGTACCGATGCCGATACTGAAGTTGAATATCACATGGTCGGTGATATAAAGAAAAACCACGAGGATTTTTGATTCAACAAAAGCGTATGAAATAAAAACCAGGATCAAAAGAAGGTATTCCACGCTCAGTATCCTTCTCTCCCCGAACCGCACAATGGCTTTTCCGACATAGGGGCTGACAAAATAATTGATCGTGCTGTTGAGCAGAAACAATAAAGAGATATCACGGACGGTAAACCCGAATTTCTGAACAAGTAAGAATACTGCAAAAGCGATAAAGATCTGCCTTCGCGCCCCACCCAGGAAAGTGAGCACATAATAGAGCCAGTATGCTTTTTTAATGACGATTTTTTCCTGCTGGGGAGTGATGTTATTCCGGGTGGGATTTTTTGTCAGCATGTAAAAGCACATCCCGACGATGGCGCTGCCGAATATCATGTAGATGTGAATATTGGACATCCACAGGGCCAGAAAATAGATAATGATGCTGACGGCAACGCTTGTGGCCGCCCCAAAGCTGATCTGCCTCCCGATCACGATGGGGGCCGTATTTTCATCAAAATACTGGAGCGTTAAGGACTGTCTTGTTGTCTCATAATAATGAAAACCAACACTCGATACGATTGTTGTCAGGATCAGGCCCGGGAATGAGGGCAGAAGCCCTGTTGCAAAAAGGCCTGCACCCAGTAACATTACGGACAGTGCGGACAGCCTGTGCTCCTTTATCAGCAGGAGTATGAAAATAACCAAAAGGGCCAGAAATCCCGGGATTTCCCGGACCGACTGAAGAATCCCCATGTGATAGCCTTCAAGCCCCACCGTGTTGACCACGAAATTATCGAACAGGATACTCCAGGTATGAAAACCCATGGTCGTGCAAATGGTTAATATGATCAGATAATAATACATCCCATCCTGTCTGTAATTTTTCATGCTGTGTTCCTGCTTTTTATTCCGTGGTAAACGACATTTTCCATTTCTATTGACATACCACACAATTCAAAGCTATTACTTGCGCTATGAAGACAAAAAATATCTCAAAAGGGACAAAAAGAGATTCCAGTGACGACATTGAAGACCTGATGCGGATTCCCAGGCCGGTTGTCACCATGTCAAAGGAATACCCCAACGGCCATCTCATTGAGTTTCACCAGCACGAACGGTCCCAGCTTCTCTATGCATCATCAGGCGTGATGACGGTTGAAACAAAGAGCAGCATCTGGGTGGTTCCGCCGCTTCGTGCAGTCTGGATACCGGCCGGGACCCGGCACCGGATCAAAGTTACCGGGCACCTTTACATGCGCACACTTTATATCCTTCCCGACCACTGGCCTTCGGCCCCCCAGGAATGTTGTGTGGTTTCGGTTTCTCCTTTGTTAAAGGAACTTATTCTGCACGCGGTGGGTCTTGCTAAACTTTATCCGTCGGGCAGTCCTGAAGAGAGGATCATGGACGTCATCCTTGACCAGATCCGCAATATGGATGTAAAGCCGCTGAACTTTGACATCCCCAAAGAAGAAAGACTCAAACGGATTTTCAAGGGCTTGTCTGAAAACCCAGGGGATAAAAAGACACTTGATGAGTGGGGTAAGAAAATCGGTGCCACAAAAAGGACGTTAACGCGGCTTTTTCAATCGGAAACCGGTATGAGTTTCGGCCAGTGGCGCCAGCAGATCAGGATCCTGGAATCTTTAAAACGCCTGGCCGTGGATGAACCGGTTACCAGTATTGCCATTGATCTTGGATATGACAGCCCCAGTGCCTTTATTTCCATGTTCAAAAAGGCCATGGGCAGTACACCGGGGCAGTATTATTCTTCATGAAGCAACATCGACATCACCCATCTGTTTCCAGATCTACATCATAAAACGCGACATGCCGGCATTGATGCCGAAAATGGTGATCTGAATTAATTTGTTGATTTACGGGCAGCAGCGAAGGGCTTCTTTTTACCGCAGCAAGCTTCCCCTCACGAACTGCATCATTTTGCTGTACACAGCCAAGATAGACAAGACCCCGGACAATGTTGCAGGCGGCGAGCTCATCATCGAGATCGGCACATTTATTGGCAGCATCAAGTGCTTTCATAAGAGAATCGTAAAGTGGGTGCACGGGCCGAACAGCCAGTTCTGCCAGTGTCTGTTTTCCACTGTTGGATATCACTCTTTTTATTGCAATAAGTTTTGCTGCAAGAGAATTGGACAGCAACCGTTGAAGGCCACGTGCCTTTTTTTTAATTCTTTCCTAACTGACAATCTGATTTAAGTGGGATAAGAGATTACGAAAAGAACTGTTAAGGCTTTACTCCTCTAAAAGTTGAGTATATAAACAGATAAAAATATGGATTTTGATAAAAGGAGTTCAGAAGTATGAATAAAAAATCAAATGTTGTCAGTATTACTGTTCTTTTGCCAGCTGGAAGATTACCTATTGATATGATGAAGACAACCCATAAGCTGGCTGCGCAATATGGCTTTAATATCTATTTTTCCCTGATGCAGAATATGCGTTTGATTGATGTACCAGAAGCTTATGTTGATGAAGTTAAAAAGGAACTTGCAAACCTTGGTGCTGATTTTAAAAGCCCTGGCAAATTTCCAATTCCCCGGATTTGCATTGGAAAACCCCATTGTAATCTTGGTATTATAGATACTGAGGAGATCAGTAATAAAATTATGGACCGTTTTTCCAACAAAGAAAAGACAAAGGCAAAATTTAAAATATCCATAGCGGGTTGTTCAGTGGGGTGTGCCTGGACAAAAATAACAGATATCTCTGTTATGGCGACACGTAGTGGTTACAGTGTGTATGCCGGTGGAAAAGGTGGATATAATCCCAAATTTGCAAAACGAATAAAGTTTAAAGCAACTGAAGAAGACGTTTTGGATTGTATTGAAAAACTAGTGGATTTTCACGATCGGAAAACAAAAAATAAAATGCGAATGTGCAAATTGCTTGATCATCCACAATTTCCATTTTCAGAAATTTAAGGCATCAGATTTCATATTTGAAATAGTTTCCACCATACCATAATAAAACTATAGTACTGACAATTTTTTAGGAGCTGATATTTTCCAGGCTTGAAATAAAATTATTTCCATCTTGACAAAATTCAAAAAGACATTTAATTATTTCTCTTGATCCCCTGATGGTTAAGTGGTGGTAATAAGAAAAACATCTATAAAGATTAAATTAATGCAGTGAACCTTTTTGTTTCGAATTATTGAGAGGATGGATATGACTGAATCAAAATATTCAAAACGAGCTGAAACGCTTATTCGCGATGAAATAGCGGCGTTGGCATCGACGACTTAACCCCGGAAGTTTTTGCCCGCTATCCAGTGATGTTATTGAGTTCCGATGATAGCAATCGACAGATATCCAAGGCCAATGACTTGGGTATTGATGAGACCATGATAAAGCCGGTTAAACGTCAAGAGCTAAAAGAGATATTTCAAACACCCATGAAAAAAATGATGTTGGCCGGGAAAAAAGTCACCGATGCAGTCCCAAAAAATGTGTTCCCAAACCAGAAAGCATTGAAAATACTTGTTTTAGAAGATGCCCTTGAGAACCAATTTGTTATTAGAGCCTACCTGAAAAAGACTCCTCACCGTATAGATATGGTGGAAAATGGTAAGGAAGGGTTTGAAAAATTTGTTCAAGAGCATTACGATTTAATTCTTATGGATATGCAAATGCCTGTTATGGACGGTTATGTAACGACTCAAGAGATTCGAAAATGGGAGCGAAAAAACAAAAAAAAACCGATTCCAATCATCGCTTTAACAGCCTATGCACAGCAAGGAGATCGGCAGAAATGTTTAAATGCGGGATGTAATGATTATCTTTCCAAGCCAGTCCGGAAACAAGATCTGTTAGATATTGTTGCAAAGTACAGCAAATCTGTTTCAAAGACTGCTTAATGATCATCACAAACTCAGGACAACTTGCATTGTATTTATTATTTTGTTCAGGCATTCTCGTAGCTTAGTATAAATATCCATTTTAACCCGGTGTAATCTGATTGCCGGCCATCTTTGTATCGATTCACATATTTCATTACGCTTTTTGAAGGAATAGCAAGAAAATCAACCTTTGTCTCCTGATACGCATCTTATCCCGCTTGACAAAGAATATTCACGTATTTTATATTAATCAGGCACTTAATTAAATTCCAACCGACAACATCAGAAGTATAGGACAGAGATATGCGTACAAGAATGGATCATCTTGTAATAGGAGCAGAAAATCTCAAGCAGGGAATTGACTATGTGAGAGAGAATCTGGGTGTTGATATACCCTTTGGTGGTATTCATATAAAAATGGGAACCCACAATCACCTGATGCAACTTGGAAACAGTGTTTTTCTTGAAATTATCGCTGTAAAAAATGATATCAAACCACCCAATCGTCCCAGATGGTTCGGCCTGGATGATCCCTTTATCCGGCAGCAACTGGCAGTACAGCCGGCATTGTTAACGTGGGTTGTCAATACTGACAATATTCATAAGTTATTACAGCAGGCAGCATTTCCATTTGGAAAAGCAGAATTGGTCAGCCGGGGGAATTTAAGCTGGCATTTTGGTCTCCCTGAAGATGGCAGGCTCATAGCCGGAGGGATGTTGCCCTATGTAATGGAATGGCGTACAGAAAAACATCCATCTGCAAATATGGCGGATCTCAACTGTAAATTTCAATATTTAGAAATCTTTCATCCATACTCACAATGGCTCCAATCTACGCTAACATCAATTGGTGCAACAGATCTTGTGAAGATTAACAACCTGCCTGAAAATGAGGTTCCGTATATGGCAGCTTGCATCAAAACCCCCTATGGCGAAAAAAAAATATCCAGTTGTGCAGGGGTTACATTTTCAATATGAAAAACAGATTAAAACAGCCTGAACATATGAATGAAAAATGATGCGTGAGGATTTTTTATTAAATAAGGATTTCAGGGTAACAGAAAAAACGCTTTGCCTGCCGGATAAAGTTGAAATTAAGATATTTGATTTTGAGCCGAATACGGCTGATCCTGAAAAATCTGTTATTGTTTTTGTTGCAGGCTGGATATCACTGATCAGTGGCTGGATAGATGTATTGAATATCCTTGCGCCCAAATATAGAATTCTCTATGTTGAAACACGGGAGAAAAGAAGTGCAAACTTACCGGTTATGGGTACAATTGATCTCTCCATTGAACAGATGGGCCGTGATATAGATGTATTAGTCAGTGAAATGATACCCGGGAATCAGCCATTCTACTTTGCCGGAAGCTCAATGGGCGCTACTGTGATTCTTGATTATCTTTCCACGAAAAAGAGGGAGCCTGTCAACTCTTTTCTGGTTTCACCTATATGTGATTTTCCATTTCCATACTGGATTTTGTTTATGATAAAATTTTTCCCGGCCGCATTATATAATGTAATAAAACCGTTATTAAAAGCATATCTGAGTTATTTCAGGTTAGACATTAAAAATGAACCGGACCAGGTAAAAAAATACTGCGGAACTATTGATGCTGCCGAACCTGTTAGATTGAAGGCAAATGCTTATGCAGTCAGGAATTACTCTTTATGGGAAAAATTATCCGATATCAAATCTCCTGTTGTGATTATCGGTGCAAAAACAGACAAACTTCACGGTATGGATATAATGGAAAAAATGGTAACCATAATGCCTTTGTCGAAACTTGAAATGATGGAAAGCAATAAGGAAACTCACAGTGCCAAGATGGGTGAATTGATTGATCAATATATATCGTCCCGTTAAAAATCAAACACCGTGTCCCTCTATTGAGATCTTTGTATAATGCTCAATCTTTTAATTATCCATATCGTAATCACTGAATGGTTTTATGACTTATCTGGAAATTTTCTTAATCTCTTTTATAATCGCATTGCCCATCTCTTCGGTATTTACAGGTTTCTGACTCTGAGCAGTGAGATCAGCTGTTAAAATATTTTTTTCCAGAACATCTGAGATGGCTTTTTCTATAGTGTCTGCAGCCTCTATAAAACCCAGAGTATATCTCAACAGCATGGCACCAGATAAAATCTGGGCAATGGGATTGGCAATCCCTTTTCCGGCAATATCTGGAGCGGAACCACCTGCAGGTTCATAGAGTCCGAATTTTTTTTCGTTTAAGCTTGCTGATGCAAGAAGACCCATGGAGCCTGTGATCATAGCACACTCATCTGAAATAATATCCCCGAACATATTTGGACACAAAAGGACATCAAATTGATGCGGGTCTTTGACAAGCTGCATTGTTGCATTGTCAACATATATATGGTTTAAGGTGACATCAGGATACTCCCTTGCAATCTGTGTAACAATTTCTCGCCAGAACACCATTGAAAAAAGGACATTTGCTTTATCTACAGAACTTACAATTCGATCTCTTTTCTGGGCTGTTTCAAACGCCATACGGGCAATACGTTCAATTTCAAATCTGGAGTACACCATTGTATCGTAGGCTTTTTCATCTAAACCACTTCCCATCCGGCCTTTTGGTTCTCCAAAATAGATACCGCCTGTCAGCTCTCTCATACAAAGGATATCAAATCCATTTTTAACAATTTCCGCCTTAAGAGGAGATGCAGAGGCAAGGGATGGGAAAACTTTTGCAGGTCTGAGATTACAGTATAAATCAAAATGTTTTCTTAATGGTAATAAAGCCCCTCTTTCAGGCTGCTCTTCCGGTGGGAGGTTTTCCCATTTTGGCCCGCCTACAGAGCCAAACAAAATAGCATCACTCTGTTCACAAAGAGTCAAGGTGCTTTCTGGTAATGCTCTGCCATGGTTGTCAATCGCAGCACCACCGACATCAGCATATTCATATTCAATATTCAATTTATAAAGACTGGAAACTTTTTCAAGGACTTTAACAGCCTGATCCATTACTTCTGGTCCTATTCCATCTCCCGGGAGTACAGCTATTTTTTTCAACTCTTTTTCTCCTGATTACAGATTGTCACTTTTTTATTTGTCTTTTTACTCTTTAAGCAAGTCACTTATAATGTGTTTTATTTTACTGATTTTTTTTTAATATGCAATATAAAATTCAGCTTTTATAAAAAAAGTTTAAAAATACTAAATAATTCTATTTTTTATTTTTAATCGGATTTTATCTTTTAATGGAAAGCAGGAGCGGTACAGGCGTAATTTTATACTGCAAAATGGTTTTCTGAATCTACTGTATGATATCAGTCAGATAAAAGGTGGAAATGCGGCTTTTTGACAAAAATTAAAATAAAGCAGGGCAGAAATTTTTTTCTGCCCTGCTTTCTGGAATATCTTCAGACTCTTATCACTTTTTTAGCTGAGAGTCCTTTTTGATTTTCTTCAACTTCAAACTCTACTCGTTCACCCTCTTCAAGTGTTTTAAAACCAGACATTTCAATGGCTGAGAAATGAACAAATACATCGTCTCCTGACTCCTGTTCAATAAACCCAAAGCCTTTTTTGGAATTAAACCATTTGATCGTTCCTTCATTCACAATTTACCTCCTTAAATTACCACATAAGCAGATTGGATGAAAAGCAGCCCATATGTTCTGTGCAGAGTATGTTTAACTAACTGTATAGTTAATACACCCGGATTTTACAATCCTGCATAAATAAAACAGGTGGGCTAATTTTTCAGCACCCCTATTTTCTGTTACCATATTCTGCATATGCCATTGCAGTAAGCCTGTATACAAGATGAGCCATTTTGGAAAATGGCAGAAATGCAAACAGTTCAAAGATGGCAATCAAATGCAGATAGTAAAAGAAATACGAAACCGCAGTCATATGAGCCAGGCGAGCCATCTCAGTCAGCATGCCTGTTAGGCCAAGAGAAAAAACAACAACCAGAATAAACCAGTCTTTATAAAGTGTTATCTGCTCATTTTTTTTATCAAGTCTGTTTTTAATCATTAATCCAGCACCAATGGTTAAGGAGACCCCGGCAATATTTGCAATCCATTTTATGGGATTGAGCTGGGAATATGGACTTGGGAGGTTTCCTATGTACAGCATTATTCCACATACAGCTGTTACAAAAAAGAGTCCTATAAATGCATAGAGAACCATCATGTGAGGAGTTGCCCTGTCTTTGTTGGCTTCACACTCATTGAATTTATCGTGTTTTAAAACAACAGGTATAACCCTTAAAAGTGCCTGGAAGAATTCCTTATAATCCAGTTTTGCCTTGGCAGTTTTGCCTTCTCTGACAGCATTTTCATGAATATCGTTTAGAAAATTTTTAAGGCTTAAAAAGAATATAACGGTTACAGCTGTTGCTATTGGTACAAAAGTCATGTCCACAAACCATGTTGAAAAAAAGTCTGCCTGTGCAATTACATGCTCTCCACCTTCATGGGCATGGGACCAGTGAAGACGTCCTCCGAGAATATCTCCGAAAAGCGTATGAAAGATTTTTTCCATTGTGTCTTTGCCAATCATGGTGATAAATGCAAGTATACCAAACCAGATGGCAGGGATTAAAAGAAGTATGGGCAATTTTTTGGGATCATTTACTGCCTTTGCCAGCGCTTTTGGCTGTGCATACTCTGTAATGGCAACTGATCTGACCGCAGAGAGCACATCACCGGGTGCTGCACCTCTGGGACAGAGATCTGTACAATCGCCGCATTGATGACAAAGCCATATGTCACCACTGTTTACAAGCCTGTCTTTAAGACCCCAGGAAGCAGCTATCATCTCTTTTCGCGGAAAAGGACTGTCTTCGGGAGCAATGGGACATGCAACCGAGCACGTGGCGCATTGATAACATTTTTTTAAAGTTTCTCCACCAAGACCTTTAACCTGAGCTATAAAATCCAGATCTGGTTGAGCAAGATATTTTTCAGTCATATTATGATACCTCCTAACTATTTAATAAAATAGTTAAAATTTAGAATCCTTTAAATGGGTTAGGACCAAGAGCTTCAACTTCGTCAACAAATTCATTGATTATTTCAGGAAGCTTATCATATTCGTCAATTGCAACTTCTTTAAAAGTTACACGCTCTTCCTCAAGTGCCAGACTTGAAAGTGCATCACCGATTTTCTTTACACGGATTTCTGCAAGTTCAGAGCCTTTAATAAAATGGCATTGATAATCATCACCATGTTTACACCCGATAAGAATGACACCATCCATTCCCTGTGCCAGTGCATCTTTAATCCAGATTGTGTTAACAGAACCCAGACATCTTACTGGAATAAATCTGACATTAGGGGAGTAGTCAATTTTATTCATGCCAACCATATCAAGAGCTGGCAAAGCATCATTTTCACAGATTAGTGCAAGGAATCTGAATGGAGGTTCATCATAGTCATCTTCCGAAGGAACTCCCACCGCTTTTACCTGGGAACCAATGGAGTCTATTGAGTAATCTGCAAAAGAGATAATTCTTTCAGGGCATGCTCCAAGACATGTTCCACATCTTCTGCATCTGGTTGGATTGGCTTTGGGTGTCCCTTTTTCATCATCATCAAGGGCACCGAAAGGACATTCAACTGTGCAGCGTTTACATTGAGTACATCTTTGAAAAAAGAAATCAGGAAACGTTTTATCTCCCGATCTGGGGTGGACAGCCATTCCTCTGTTTGCACTTTCAATACACTGGATTGCTTTCAGGGCAGCGCCTGCTGCATCTTCCATTGACTCTTCAATGGTCATGGCCCGTCTGACTGCTCCGGCAGCATAAATACCGGTTCTCTGGGTTTCATATGGAAAACAGATATAATTGGAATCAGCATACTGACCGAAGATATCATTATCCCTGAAGCTGGGTCCCTGTCTATAAGCAAGATTAATGATGGGGTCATCCTTGGTTACAGGAATCATACCACCTGCCAGAACCACCATATCCGCCTTGATGGAAAGATTTTCACCCAGGAGTGTATGAACAGCTGTCACGCCGAGACTGTTGCCCTGTTGAGCAACTTCTGTAACAGAGCCTTTAGTCATGAAGATTCCATCTTCCTGCTGCATATTTTTATAAAAATACTCCTGCAGACCGGGAGTTCTCATATGCTGATAGATAATATATGCTTTACCATCCTGATAGTCATCTCTGACATACCTGGCCTGCTTTAAAGCTACCTGGCTGGTTACAGAACCGGTATATTGAAAATCTGCATCATCCTTATCACTGCCTGGTGACTGGATGAATACGACATTTTTAGCCTCTTTGCCATCTGAAGGTCTGACAATTTTGCCTTTTGCTGCAATTTTTTCAAACTCATCATTGCTCACAACATCGTCAAGATCTATACCAAGGTGTTCGTAGTTTTCACCTTCAAGCACATCAGGCCGCCAGCCAGCAGCCAGGACTACAGCACCGTAAAGCTCACCATCAGGATCAAGCTGCAGAATGTCTTCACGTCCCTCATTATATTCAAGATATTTGGCGTGTGCATCTTCTGCTGTCAACTCTTTACCGTTCTCATCAACCAGCATCTCTTCCGGTAGAGGGAAAGGTACATCAAAGGGGATTTTTTCACCTGGAGTTTTGAATGTTACTGTGAATTCACCTGGCTGCCCTGCTATACGCGCTACTTCAGTAGAAGTTCTGACATCAATACTGGAAAAACTTTCAACCTGGGCAATCAGATCATTTACAGCCGGGGGCCGAAGCGTTTCAAAGGGCTCTTTAACCGGCATCTGACTTCGTAAACCCGCTGCATAACCACCAAGCTTTTCATCTTTCTCAACAATTGTAACATCATATCCTGCTTTTGCAGCATCAAGGGCAGATGACATTCCTGTCACACCACCGCCGATAACCAGGATTTTTCTGGAAAAAGATTCTGTTTTATACGGTTCTGGAAGTTTTACTTTTTCAACTCTTATCATTCCCATCTTGATATAGTCTTCAGCTTTCATCTGAACGGGATCAAAATGTTCTTCATCATCTTTTTGATCTTCTTCAAGTTTGGGGTATGTTTCTCTTGAGTGCGGCCAAACAACACCTTCTCTCAAGTTTGTCCTTTCAACTATACAACCTTCAAAATTAAATACATCAAAGTTAACACGCCTGGAGCAGGCTCCTATGACCATAGCATTAACTTTTCCGTCATCAATATCTTTTTGAATTAAAGCGACACCTTCTTTTGAGCACAGAAATGGATGAGTTGTACAATTTACCCCCTCTTCATCAGGAATATCAATGAGATCTTCCATATCGAGGGTATCACCGATTCCACATCCTGTGCAGATATATACTCCATATTTTTTATCCATGATTATCCTCTCCTTACAAGGGTATGAATGGCTTTAAGGGCCATGCCTGTAGCATTCTGGTTAGAAGTTACAACATCTGCAGGTTTATTTGCACAACCAGCTGCAAATATACCGCCTTTTGAGAAGTCATTGATGATAAAACCTTCATCATTACAGTTTAAATCAACATCTGGCTTATCAATTGCTGAATTGGGCTGCATACCTGTTGCCAGTACCAGCATATCAACATTCTGTCTTATTTTTTCTCCTGAAATAGTATCTTCGGCAACAATATTAATATTGCCTGTTTCTGACTCTTCTGAAACTTCTGCAATCTTGCCTTTTACAAAAAAGATATTCTCATCTTCTTTAAGTTTGGCATAAAAATTTTCATATTTAAGTCCAGGAGTTCTCAGGTCTATATAGTAGATGTATATTTTTGCATCCGGGTATTGTGCCCGAAGATATGTTGCATGTTTTAATGATGCCATGCAGCAGATATAAGAGCAGTATGAGAGGTGGTTCTCATCCCTTGATCCTGCGCACTGTGCAAATGCAATGGTTGCAGGTGCCTTGTCATCTGACGGTCTTACTATTTTACCTTCAGTGGGACCATTGGAAGAAGCCATTCTCTCAATCATCATATTTGTTACAATATTTTGATATCTGCCAAATCCAAGGTTGTCAATTTTTGTTGCATCATAGGGAGACCAACCCGTATTCCAGACAATGGCACCAACCTTGAGATCTATGGTTTTCTCTTCCATGTCAAAATCAATGGCATCATATTTACACGCCTCTTTTACTTTGTCACGGTCATCCGTACTCATGGCTGGATCCATTACATATCGTGATGGGAATGCCATGTTATGGGGTATATATGCTGCTTTTCTCCTGTCCATTCCAAAGTTGAACTCATTTGAGATTTCTGTGGAACAAACGTCTGCGCAATCTCCGCACGCCGTACAGTTTTGATTCACGTATCTTGGAGCAGTCTTTACAGTTACCGTGTAATCACCTGCTGTCCCTTCCACACTCTGGACTTCAGACATGGTAAAAACAGTAATGTTTTTATTATCTTTCAGCCTTCGATAGTTTATTTCAAGTCCACAGGTTGGCGGGCAAAGTTTAGGAAAGTAGTGTTTAAGCTGCGACACTCTTCCTCCCAGTGATGCTTCCTTCTCTACAAGGAAGACCTCATACCCCACTTCAGCAGCTTCCAGGGCAGTTGTAAGGCCGCTGATTCCACCGCCAACCACCATCAGGCTTCCACTGACCGGAGCTAAATTTTTATCATTTGTCATGCTGTCCCTCCGAATTTAAATTATTTTTGTTTTTCAAGTATTAGTCTAAGCCGGAAATTCCGGTATTCTGTCTCCTGTTTTGTAAGGGTAAAAACAGTTGAATACTGCGGGAAGATTACGTTGTGTAACCATTATATTGTTATCCAAGGCTGTTTTTTTACCATTACAAAAAAAGAGACAAATGGTTTGCCCTTGAAAATAAAAATCTTGAAAATATAAACCTATATAATATAAAAACCTCCAGGCACTGGATTACCAGTACCCGGAGGTCGATTCTAAAAACTTACTTTAAGATTTTTTCTCAAAATTTAGTTGTCAAGCCTAGAGAACTTGCACACCTTAATCAGCAATAATCTTAATGTATGGTACTTTTTTCAAAGTCCACTCGTTTGTCTCTTTATTAAATGATGAGTTAGTAAAGCAGAACCATTCATCATCATTCTGACCCATGAAGTCACCTCTGTAGTAGAAACCAGGATATCTTGATTCTTCACGGAACTGGATATGACGTGTATGAGCTTCAACTGTATAGAGGCGATGGGTAATTTCCCATGCTCTCATGAGTTCATGCAGGTCTCCGGCAGCGATTTTATCAAGGTCTTCACGGAACATTTCAAACAGATCCATGAGGATTTCAAGAGATTTACCAGAAGTCATGTAGTAAGTAGCAATTCCGCCACCATACTCGTTGGTCATCTTCATAAGACGTAATGCCATACCAGCAGGTTTGCAGTAGTTGGGGTTAATGGTTTCATCAGTTGTATATTCACAATGGTCAAGGTAATTTCTGACGGGTTTGTAAACAAGGTCAACCAGCTCTTCATCAGTCTCTTTGAAGCTGACATCTTCTGGATTATCCCTGACGTATTTAACCATCTCTTTTCCACAAATACGGCCTTCAGCATGGGAACCGGAGGAGAATTTATGACCAGAGCAGCCAACACCGTCACCGGAAGTAAACAGACCTTTGACAGTTGTCATGCGGTTGTAGACTTTATCTTCAACACCCCATTTGTAATCAGCAGGAACCCAGTCTTCGTCAGGACCTGAACACCAGATACCACAGCAGCCAGAGTGAGAACCAAGAAGGTATGGTTCTGTAGGCATAACTTCAGAATCTTTTTTCTCGGGCTCAGTATTTGTTGCACACCAGAGGCCTGCCTGGCCAACTGACATATCAAGGAAATCTTCCCAAGCTTCTGATTCAAGATGTTTCATCTCTTTTTTGCTCATGGTTTCAGCGAGTTTGGCAAGGGCATCAGAAGTTTTCATGATGATTGGACCGCGGCCTTCTTTATACTCTTTCATCATGAGATGATTTCTCAGGCATGTTGGAGTAACAGCAGCAGTTCCATAGGGAGCATATTTCTCAAGCTCTGCTTTTGCATCGTCAGAAGCAGCATAGTTTTCACCGAGACCGTTTACAGTCTGTGCTTTAAAAAGAAGGAACCACGCACCAACAGGTCCGTAACCATCTTTAAAACGAGCCGGGGTGAAACGGTTTTCCATCATGGAGAGTTCAGCACCAGCTCTGACAGCCATTGTATAAGTGGAACCTGCATTCCATACGGGATACCATGCACGGCCTTTACCTTCACCGGTTGAACGGGGCTGGTAAACATTAACTGCACCACCGCAGGCAACCATTATTGTTTTTGCCTTGATGATGTAAACTTTGTTTTCACGAACTGAAAAACCAACTGCACCGGCTATTTTTCCTGGATCGTTTTCGTCGTTGAGAAGTTCAACAATAAAGCATCTTTCAATGATGTTGTCTTCGCCAAGAGCAAGCTTACCAGCTTCTGCAACAACTCTTTTGTAGGATTCACCATTGATCATAATCTGCCATTTACCCGTTCTTACTGGTGTGGCTCCGCCTTTAAGTGTTCCCAGTTTCTGACCTTTTTTACCGTCAAGGTTTTTTCCATCATCAGTCTTTTTCCAGACAGGAAGTCCCCACTCTTCAAAAAGATGAACTGAATCATCAACATGACGTCCAAGGTCAAAGATCAAGTCTTCACGAACAATACCCATAAGGTCATTTCTGACCATTCGTACATAATCTTCAGGTGAATTGTCACCAATGTAAGTGTTAATTGCTGAAAGACCCTGGGCTACCGCACCTGATCTTTCAAGGGCTGCTTTATCACAAAGAAGAATTTTTGTGTCGTCACTTGCCCATTTTTTTACTTCAAATGCTGTTCCACAGGCAGCCATACCACCGCCTACGATCAGAATATCAACGTCTCTTTTATCAACCTCTGGATCTCTTACCGCTTTTAGTTCTCCAATAGGTTTGTTAGGTAATGCCATTATATACCTCCAAAATTATTAAGTATCAAATTAAATGGTTGACAATTGTAGTTATGCAAGCTCAGTTGGAGCTTTGAGTTCATAACCATCTGCTTCCTGGGTTGAGAGCAGGCCACTGTCAAGATCTTTACCTTTAAGGTCAAGATATGCATTTGCTTCACCTTCAGGAGTAGTTCTGATAGGGAACTTGAAGCGTTTAACAACACCGTTTCTAAATTTACATGTCCACATGACATCCTCTGTACCCATCATAGGAACAGTGGATCCACCCATTGGTACAAAGTCAGAGTATCCTCTGACTTCAATCGCCTGGGAAGGACAGATTTTTACACATGAAAAGCATTCCCAGCACTGATCTGGTTCCTGGTTATATGCTTTCATTTCATTTGGTTCAAGAACCATCAGGTCATTGGGGCAGATGTACATACATGCTGTTTTGTCCCCGCCTTTGCAGCCGTCACATTTTTCTGCAATTACAAAAGATGGCATTTAAAATACCTCCATAATTTAAGTTAATCAAAAATGCACAATACGGTTGTGCTACTATGTTATCCCGACCGGACAGATTTAATGTTCAGCTGCCTGATCGGTAAATTCTTCGATTTTACTATAAAGTCAAAGAAAATATATACTACTGCATATAATTTTAACCGGAATAACACCCTCATATTGAGTTTGTCAAGTCGATTTTATTGAGAAAATTTTTTTCAAAAAAAATGTTTTAGGTCTTTTTTTTTATTTTTGTTTAATTTGAACAATATCTATTAAAAATATGTAATAAAAACACAATATATTGTAATGGTAAAAATCTTATAAAAGTAAGACAATAGAAAATATAATTCATATTTTAAAAAAAATAATAAAATTATGGTAGACACGATATCAAAGATTGAGTATCAAACTGACTGAGTCAGGT
This sequence comes from uncultured Desulfobacula sp., assembly GCA_964636495.1. Classification (GTDB taxonomy): domain Bacteria; phylum Desulfobacterota; class Desulfobacteria; order Desulfobacterales; family Desulfobacteraceae; genus Desulfobacula. The sequence continues at coordinate 117,434 of CAZWSL010000001.1, forward strand.
ACTGGCTGTAACAATAACAGATCTGGAGAATAAAAATGTCAGAAGAGATGGTACCCATTAATCCCGGGAATATGATGAATTTTAACTGCAGCAGTAAAAACAGATGCTTTAATGAGTGCTGTCGGGATCTAAATCAGGCATTAACACCATATGATATTATGCGGCTGAAAAACAACCTTGGCATCTCATCGCAAAAATTTTTAAAAACCTATACCTCTTTTCATATCGGTCCTGATTCAGGGCTTCCTGTAGTGGCGTTCAAGCCTGATCCTGATTCTGGCAATGAGTGTCCGTTTGTTACATCAAAAGGCTGCTCAGTATATGAAGACAGACCTGCATCCTGCAGGATGTATCCCATTGCCAGAGCAATTGCAAAATCAAGGGAAACAGGAAAAATTGTTGAGTATTTTGCTTTGATTGAAGAGTCCCATTGCAAAGGGTTTGGTAAAAAAGGCAGACAGAGTGTTCAGCAGTGGCTCAAGGGGCAGAAAGTTGATATTTATAATAAGGAAAATGATAAATTAATGGTACTGATCAGCCTGAAAAATCAAATTATGCCCGGCAGCCTGGATGGTGCCCAGGCGGATCAGTTCTATCTTGCTCTCTACAATCTTGATGCATTCAGAGAGAAGATTTTCCAGGAGGATATGTTTGCGGGGATACATGTGCCGGAAGTTGTTAAAGAAAAGCTCAGAACAGATGATCTTTTTTTATTGAATATGGGAATAGAGTGGGTGAAATATATTCTGTTTGGTATTGAAATGACCTTTGGAGATTAAAACAGATGAAGATTAAAGGAAAAATTTCCCTGGTTCTGGGAGCTGTTAAAGGGATTGGAAAGGCAATTGGACTTGCCCTTGCAAAAGAGGGTGCAAATCTTATATTAACACGCCATGACTGGAAAGATTCATTTGAGAAAATGGAAAAGGATTTTCATGATTCCGGTGCTGAACATAATATTATTACAGCAGATCTGTGCAATATAAAGGATATTGAGAAATTGGCAGTCTATATTGAAAAAAAATTTGGCTGCCTTGATATTTTGATTAATAATATTGAACGGGGCGGATGGCCTGCAGTTCATGGAGAGTATATTGAAGATCAGTGGGATCTGGAGATTGAAACAACACTGAAAGCAAAGCAGTGGGTTTTTTCATCTATGCTGCCTCTTCTGAAAAAGTCAGAGGAGGCAGCCGTAATAAATATCTCTTCAATAGCTGGCGTTGTCGGGCGTTCCGGGCCTGCAGCTCTTGTTTTCAATGATGGATATTCAGCTGCCAACAGAGGGATCTTATCTTTTACGGAAACCTGGGCAAGGATCGGTGCTCCAGATATCAGGGTAAATGAAATTATGCTGGGACTGTTCGAGACTCGCCATGCACAGAAAACAAGGGGATGGAGAGAGGTGCTTACTGAAGGAGAAAAACAATCCCTGATTAATCATATTCTACTCAAGCGGACCGGTACGCTGGAAGATGTCACAAAAGCATGTCTGTTTATCATCCGGGATGCCCCGTATATGACTGGCAGTGTTTTAAGACTTGACGGGGGGTATGTCCTTGCAGGAGAAAAAATCCCGCCAATGCCTGAAGGAGTTGTCTAATTTCTCGGCAGCTTGTTGAAATTATTGTGAAAGAAGCATTTGAGCAATACTCTCTTTAGTTTTGCCTGTTTTACCTGTTTTTTTTCTGAAATCCGATTCTATTGCAGCCATTTGTGTATAAAAAGGTGTTCTGTCCAGTTTAATATACGGTTTATCATTAAATAACCCTGCACTACAGCCAGGATATTTAATGGTCTGCCTGCCTGGCAGTTTCAATTCATTTGGCAAACCATGAAGCCTGCAGATCATTGGTCTGAATCTGTATAAGAGGCATAAACCATTTTCATTCAGGGGGCAGTAAATTTTAAGGCTTTTAATATTCCCGGTATGGTTAAAGGTTTTACTGCAGTATCGTGAAGCCAGGATTAAAGTTTTCTCTCTAATATTTTGATCCAGCTTGCTCCAGCCATGAAGCAGATAGGCTTTTTCAATGTGAGTATGGTGAAAAAACAGTGATTTACAGCAGTTGTCTTCACAGCCGTTACAAAAAAAAGAGTAACCTCTGGCAACACTATTCCATTTTTTATCCATGGCATTAAAGAGTTCTGCAATGGAGTCGAAGAGTAAAGATTTCATTTTATTAGATTACACTATGGGAAAAGGGCTTGGGAAAAAGAGTTTGGAGTAAAGATTTAAAGCATACCGGTCAGTCATGCTTGCAATTACATCACAGACAGATCGTTTGAGTTTGTTTTTTGAAGCGTCCCATGGTGCCATCTCCATTTTTTCAAGCTCCTTTTGTAATGCATCGGGATTGTTTAAAAAATAGTTATAAAGACCTATGATAATTTTTTTAGCCTTTACAAATTCATTATGTACAACTGGTGATCGATACACCTTATTATATAAAAAAGTACGCAGTGTTGACATTGCATTAAACGTATCACTGCCCATATCAAGCGTAAATATGCCGTTTTTAGAACAGCTGTTATACACTAACTGCTCTATCATGCGGCTTGCTCTTTCAGAGTGTGTCTTCCCCAGTTTTTTTAAACAGATTTCAGGTATTTCAGACGGCAGGATAACCTTTGCCCTTAATGCATCATCAAGATCGTGGTTTAAATAGGCTATAATATCAGCCACTCTGACTACTCTGCCTTCAATGGTGATTGCAGTTTCGCCTGGTGTTGAAGGAACGATATTGCCAAATCCTTTGGAGTGTTTGAGAATTCCATCCCTGACCTCCAGGGTCAGATTAAGTCCCTGACCTCTTTTTTCAAGGAAATCAACGACCCTCAGACTTTGATCAGAGTGTGAAAAATGAGAAGAGTAAATCTCTGTCAGAGCTGCTTCACCACCATGTCCAAAAGGTGTATGTCCAAGGTCATGGCCCAGTGCAATAGCTTCTGCAAGATCTTCATTAAGGCGCATGGCACGGGTTATGTTCCGTGCGATTTCAGCCACTTCCAGCGTATGGGTCAGGCGGGTTCTGTAATGATCACCAAGAGGTGCCAGAAATACCTGGGTTTTATGCTTGAGTCGTCTGAATGAGTTGGAGTATACAATTCTGTCTCTGTCAAGCTGAAACGGGGTCCTTATGCTGCAGTGGATTTTAGTTTCATCTTTTCGTGTGGCTTTGGTACTCAAGGTGCCATATTGTGATAAAAAATTTTGTTCTCTTATTTGAAACTGTTCTCTTATACTCAGCTTGTTATATTCCTGGTATGCCTTATTCTCTTTACTCTTTTTTTCCATAAATTTACTATTGAATAAATTTTGAAAGTTACTAATATGAAATATACTCAGTTAATAGCCGGTTTAATATTTTAACAGCAGTGTTACACAATAGAAAATTTTTTAGCAACAAAGAAGTATGAAAAATCAACACTTTTTATAAATTTGTCTGAAAATAATAGATTTGCTTTATAATTGAGATAAGTGGATACTGGATTGAAAATTTTTATGGAGTTATAAATAACCGTTTTTTCATAGGTGTTAACAAAACGGCAGATTTTATTGAACAGGGTATGATTAAACAGGAACTATCAATATATTATTCAGAGAAAAAGAATATGATCTGATATGGAGCATCTGGTTTGGACTATAAATACTATATGAGTCTTGCATTGAAACAGGCAGAAAAAGCGTTTGATGCCGGTGAATTTCCGGTTGGCTGTGTAATTATTGCACAGGGAGAGGTCGTTGCAAGCGGGGCAAGAAGAGGAACTGTGCCCGGCATGGGTGTGTTTAATGAAACCGATCATGCCGAAATAAGAGCTTTAAAGCATCTTGAAAATCAAAAGAGACAGTTTGCGTCTGAAGGATTAGTTTTGTTTTCAACCATGGAACCATGCCTCATGTGTTTCGGAGCTATTATTTTGTCTGGTATTAAGAAGATAGTATATGCTTATGAAGACCCAATGGGTGGTGGAACACAATGTGATCTGAACAAGCTGCCGCCTTTATATTCTCAAGCCAAACTTGATGTGGTTGCAGGGGTGCTGCGGCATAAAAGTCTTGACCTTTTCTATAATTTTTTTAATAAAGAGAAAAATCTGTATTGGAAGAACAGTTATCTGGAGGCATACACCCTGAAACAAAAAAGATAAAATGAGTAAAAAATAAATAATACTTGCATTATCTTGTGCAAACTATTATTATAGAAGGGTTATACTTGTTCCAGGAAATTAAAAATTTGCAGGAGGTGTCAAATATCTAAGCGGGGAAAGCAGGAACAGACAAGTGTGAATAGGGGGATCAGGGCTAGTCAGGTCCGTGTCATAGGCTCTGATGGTGAACAGATAGGTATTCTGCCCATTGAAGAGGCATTAAGAATTGCCAGTGAAGAAGCTTTTGATTTGGTTGAAGTTTCCCCTGGGGCAAATCCGCCTGTCTGTAAAATAATGGATTTCGGGAAATATAAGTACGAGCAGACAAAAAAAAAGCAGGAAGCGAAACGCAGACAGAAAACAACCCAGATCAAAGAGATAAAAGTACGTCCTAAAACAGACGACCATGACCTTGAGACTAAAGTCCGTCACATAGCAAAATTTATAAGTAAAAAAGATAAGGTTAAAATTACACTGGTCTTCAGGGGCAGGGAATTTATTCTTAAAGAGCAGGCTGCTCAAATTTTGGAAAAAATTGTAACAATGACTGAGGAATTCGCAGTGGTCGAACAGGTCCCAAAATACGAAGGCAGGGTAATAACAATGCTTTTGGGGCCAAAATAATCTGAATGGTTATGTTTTGCTGAAAAGCAAGAAGGTTTAAAAAATATATAGTAGATATATGGTGGTGTATTGTGCTGACCAATAGTATGCCACCATCTCTATTTTGAAATTGTAACACATTAAGAGAGGATAAAATGCCAAAAATTAAAACTTGCAGAGCAGCTGCCAAACGTTTTAAAAAAACAGGATCAGGGAAATATAAATTTAGAAAATCCCATGCCAGTCATATATTGACTAAAAAAACGACTAAGAGAAAAAGATCTTACAGGCTGGACCAGATGATTGATCAGGATAATATGAAAGAGGTCAAGCGGCTGCTGCCGAATGGTTAGAGACAGGGGGGCCTGGAAAGCATGATTGCCGCCCTGGTAAACAGTCTTATTAGAAGGCCGGAAAATAATTTAGCAGTTGGAAAATAACAGCTTTGCAGGTCTGACAGATTGCAGAGTCGATGGTATAAAGAGTTGAGGAGTTTGGAAAATGAGAGTAAAAAGAGGATATAAAGCAAGAAGACGTCGAAATAAAGTGCTGAAGCTTGCAAGAGGATTTAGAGGCGGCAGGAGTAAACTATACCGCACAGCTGCAGATGCGGTTGATAAAGCATTGATGTATGCCTATAGAGATAGACGTGCACGGAAAAGAGATTTCAGGAAACTCTGGATAGTGAGAATAAATGCAGCAGCAAGAATGAATAATCTTTCATACAGTAAATTTATGAACGGCCTTAAGCTTGCGGGCAGTGAGCTGGACCGCAAGGTGCTTGCTGATTTGGCAATATCAGATCCAGGCGCTTTTTCCCAACTGGCATCACTTGCGAGCGCAAAAATTTAACATTTGAAATTCCTGTAAAAAGGCATGTATTTATAAACTTGAATTCTCTTTGATACCTGTAAATTTTCAACAGGACATCTGGATAATTCAGGTTTAAATATTTTTAACAGATCGTTATTTGGTATAACTTAAAGAAAACTGTGTATTTGCAGTTTTTGATTTTATGAGGATGTTTTGGAACACAATATTATTGATATTGAAAAACAGGCTTTGAACCGTATTAAAAATGCTGAAAATGCAGACCAGCTTGAACAGCTTGCTACCAGATATCTTGGAAGAAAAGGAGTGCTTACCGGATTTTTGAGAAATATCTCTTCTCTGCCCCAGGAGCAGCGGCCAGATGCAGGGAAGAGTGCAAACCTACTTAAAATAAAGCTGGAGAAAGCGTTTAAAAATGCATTTATTCAGTTTGAGACTCTTGAGGATGAAGATTTTGCAGGGATTGACGTGACGCTGCCAGGCCGTTTAACCCAAAGGGGATCGCTTCACCCCATAACCCAGGTTGCAGATGAGATCTGTGATATCTTTTTAAGGCTTGGTTTTGATATTGCTGAGAGTCCGGAAGTTGAGACAGACTATTATAATTTTGAGGCATTGAACATTCCAAAGTACCATCCTGCAAGAGACATGCAGGATACCTTTTACGTGTCAGATAATATTGTGCTGAGAACTCACACATCTCCATCACAACCTCGGGTAATGGAGAAGCGTAAACCTCCGGTAAGAATTATCTCACCAGGAAAAGTTTTCAGATGTGACTCAGATGTCACCCATACGCCAATGTTTAATCAGGTTGAAGGGTTAATGGTTGATAAAAAAATCTCTTTTGGTGATTTAAAAGGTATTTTAACCACTTTTATTCATCAATTTTTTGATAAACACACCTCATTGCGTTTCAGACCGAGCTTTTTTCCTTTTACAGAGCCGAGTGCTGAGGTTGATATCCGTTGTGTCATGTGTAAAGGCAAAGGCTGCAGGATCTGTTCAAAGACCGGATGGCTGGAAGTTTTAGGTTCTGGTATGGTTCATCCGGCGGTTTTTGAAAATGTTGGATATGACACCGACATATATACAGGTTTTGCCTTTGGTATGGGAATAGAACGTCTTGCCATGCTGAAGTTCGGTATAGATGATATAAGAAAATTTTTTGAAAATGATATCCGTTTTTTAAGGCAGTTTTGATATGAAAGTCAGTTTAAACTGGTTAAAAGAGTATGTACAAGTTGAGCTAGAACCTCCTGTAATTGCAGACAGATTGACTATGGCAGGTCTTGAAGTTGAAGCTGTGGAGCAGAGATATAACTATTTTGATGACGTGGTGGTTGCAAAAGTAATTGAAGTCAGGCAACACCCTAATGCAGATAAACTGTCTGTCTGCAAGGTTGATACAGGAGGAGATGACCAGATTCAGATTGTCTGTGGTGCACCCAATGTGCATGAAGGCATGTTTGTACCATGTGCGCTTCCAGGTGCTGTCCTCCCTGGAGACATTAAGATCAAAAAAGGCAAACTCAGGGGAGAGATCTCTGCAGGTATGCTCTGCAGCGCGGCTGAATTAAGACTTGATACTGACGCTGCAGGTATCATGGATCTTAAAGGAGAGTTTGTCCCGGGAACAAAACTTGACAAAGCATTAAATCTTTCAGATACGGTTTTTGAGATTGATCTGACTCCAAATCGACCTGATTGTCTTAATTATATTGGTGTGGCACGTGAAGTCGGCGCCTTTTGCGAACCAGAAAAAAAGGTGACTTTGCCAAATTTTACTTTTCCGAAAGATAAAAGAGATGATATTTCAATCCAGGATTATGTTTCAGTCAACATCATTGATCCAGATCTATGCCCCAGATATTCAGCTGCTTTTTTAATTGATGTCAAGATTGGACCATCACCGTTCTGGCTTCAGGATAAACTTGAATCCATAGGGCTTGATCCAATTAATAATGTTGTTGACATCACAAATTTTGTTATGATGGAAACAGGCCAGCCCCTTCATGCTTTTGATTATGATAAGATTACAAATGGAGAAATTATTGTCAGAAGAGCTGGTAATGATAAAGCGTTTACAACACTTGACAGTAAAGATCATAAAATTGAGCCTGATATGCTGATGATCTGTGACGGGGGCGGTCCTGTTGCTCTTGCTGGAATCATGGGAGGAGAAAACTCTGAAATTTCTGACACAACAACCAGAGTCCTTCTGGAGAGTGCATATTTTAATCCGGTTTCAATCAGGAAAACTGCAAAAAAGACTGGTATTGCAACAGATGCTTCCCATAGATTTGAACGTGGAGCAGATCCCGAGGGAACGGTTAATGCATTAAACAGAGCTGTCTCTTTAATGACTCAAATCTGCGGTGCAAAAACGGCTGTTGATATTATAGACAACCACCCGATTCAATCAGATCCCCTAACAATTAACCTGAACGTTGATGCCCTTAATATCCGTCTTGGTACAAAATTAAATAGTGATGAAATTAAACACATCCTTGAATCTGTGGACTTTGAAGCTGAAAAAATAGAGAGTGAAATTCTAAGGGTTGGTATACCCTCTTTCAGGGTGGATGTTACAAGACCTGAGGATCTTTCAGAGGAGATAGCAAGACTCTGGGGGTATAACAATATTGAAACAAGTTATCCTGTGATTGCTGCAAAAGGCAGGTTACTGGATAATAAAATTTCACTTCGGAAAAATATTCGGCAGATAATGACAGGATTCTCTTTTTTTGAAGTGATCAATTATAATTTTATCAATAAAGATTCATGTGACCGGTTGAATCTATCTGACCAGGATCGAAAAAGAGATGTTGAAACCATTTTAAACCCAATTTCTGATCAGATGTCAGTTTTGAGAAGTTCAATGGTTCCAGGTCTTCTTGATACAATGAAGAAAAATCTTTCCCTTCAGACAGACAGTGTAAAAATTTTTGAAATCGGTAAAGTATTCCTTGGTACTCAAAAAGGCTCTCTTCCTGAAGAGATAGAGATTGCTGCAGGTTTGATGACTGGCAGCAGGTCCGCTCAATCGTGGTATTCACAGAAAATTGATATTGATTTTTTTGATTTAAAAGGTGTGTTGGAAGGTTTTCTGTATGGGGTTGGAATACAAAATCTCAATTTTGAAAAGATAGGGAATAAAGATTTTCCTTATTACCAAAACGGATTTGCAGCAGTGATTAAATCTGGAGATTCACAGATAGGTACTTTGGGTAGAATCAGTGCAAAGGTCCTAAAGAATTTTGCTCTGAAACAGGATGCCTTTGTCTTTGAACTCGACTTTAAATCCCTTCAGGCATTAATTCCAGAAAATATAACAGCAGAACCGTTGCCAAAATTTCCTTCTGTTTCAAGGGATATTACAATTATTGTGGATAAATCAACTGCTGTCGGGTCTATCTTGAATCAGATGGAGAAAATTGCAGAGACACAATCCCTGATTGAACAGATTTCTTTTTTTGATCTGTTTGAAGGAGATCCCCTTCCTGAAAATAAGAAATCGCTGTCCTTCAGGATTATTTACAGAGCAGCAAACAAAACCCTGAAAGAGAAAAATATTAAAAAACTGCATACAAATATCTCTAATACGATTATTGATAAGTTTAATGCAGATTTGCCAGAATAATTTGATATTTGTCATAACCTGCAGGTAGTAAATTATAAATTGACAAATACGATACTCCTTGGTATTATGACAGGCTAATGCGGGCATAACTCAGCTGGTAGAGTGCAAGCTTCCCAAGCTTGATGTCGCGAGTTCGAGTCTCGTTGCCCGCTCCAGTTAAAGCAGTGGAGTTAACTGAGGCGTGGTAGATTAGTTCCATTGATGTAGATTAAATAGATCTTTAACTCTGAAATCAGGGGCATAGATTTTATTAAAGTTGTAGTAGGAACGGGCATCTGCCCGTTTTTGTATTTAAGGACCTAAAAAGATATATAAGTAAAGCTAAATAACAGGTGTCAGATAGAGAAAAATATAATAAAAAGCTGATTGACAGGATCAGAGAGGTTGCTGAACCGCTATGCCGATCTGAACATTTTGATCTTGTTGACCTGAAACTGGTCACTGTCAATAGGGAAGCCACAATCAGGCTTTATATTGATAAAACTGGTGGGATAACATTAGAAGATTGTGTATCCATCAACAATCAGCTTGGTGATTTAATTGATATTCAAATTGAAAATATCGGAAGCTACAGGCTTGAGGTGTCTTCTCCAGGGCCAAACAGGCCTTTGAATAAAAAAGATGATTTTTATCGTTTCAGAGGTGAAAGAGTAAGAATCTGGACAAATGAGTTGATTGAAAATCAAAAAAAATTTACAGGAATTCTTGAACAAGTATATAATGGTTCAGTTGTGATTTCAATTGACAGAAAAAAACTTGAGATATCAGATCATGTGATCAGCAGGGCAAAGCTAGCAGGTCACCAGAATGGAGAACAATAGAGGATGTTTATCACAGATATTAAAAGAGTTATAGATCAGGTGGGCCGTGAAAAAGGTATTGATACAGAAGTTCTCATTAATACCTTGAAAGAGGCTATAATTTCAGCAGCCAGAAAAAAAATTGGAGCCAGGGCTGATATCGAGGTTCATTATGAAAGTAAGAGTGGTGAGATAGAAGTTTTCCATTTTAAAGAAGTCGTAGAAGAAGTTGAATATCCAGACAGCGAGTTAACTCTTGAAGAGGGATATGAATATGACCCTGAGTGTGAGATCGGAGACAGTCTTGGTATCAGGATAGATACAGAAGAGTTTGGTCGAATTGCAGCACAATCTGCCAAGCAGGTTATTATTCAAAAAATGAGAGAAGCAGAGAGAAATGCGGTTTATGAAAATTTTATCCATAAAAAAGGAAAAATCATCAATGGTATTGTTCAACGCTTTGACAGAGGCAGTATTATTGTAAACCTGGGACAGGCTGAAGCAGTTTTAAGGCCAAGAGACCAGATGCCGAGGGAGAACTATAAAAGAGGTGACAGGATAAGAGCATATGTTCTGGATGTACTGGAAGAATCAAAAGGTGCACAGATCATTTTATCAAGAACTCATCCAGATTTCCTGATTGAATTGTTTAAGACTGAAGTTCCCGAAGTCTCGGAAGGAATTGTAACTTTACGTGGCGCTGCAAGGGTTCCGGGAATAAGGGCCAAGATTGCGGTCTCTTCCATAGACTCTGATGTAGATCCGGTCGGGGCATGTGTCGGGATGAAGGGTAACAGGGTGCAAAGCATTGTTCAGGAACTTCGCGGTGAAAAAATTGATATTGTGCAGTGGAGCCCTGACATTGCCCGATTTGTATGCAACGCTCTCTCTCCTGCTGAGATAGCAAGGGTGATCATTGATGAAGATAACCAATCCATGGAAGTTATTGTCAATGATGAATTTTTGTCAATCGCCATAGGCAAGGGTGGTCAGAATGTTTCTCTTGCCTGTGAAATAACAGGATGGCATCTGGAAGTAACCAGCGAGGAAGAGTACAGTCGTGAAGTGAAACAAGGTTATGAAAGCTTGATGAGATTGACCGATGTCGGACTCACCCTTGCAGAAATTCTTTTTAAAGGCGGATATGCTTCCCTTGTTGATATATCGCTGGCAGAGGCAGAAGATATCGTTTCAATAAGTGACCTTGATTACTCCAGAGCAGAAGAGTTAATAGGTGAAGCTAAAACAATTTTAAAAAAAGATGAAGAGAGCAGATTTCAAGAGCAGGAGAAACAGTCTGTTGAAAAAACAGATGAAGAGGATGCACAGGAAGACCTGGAAGTTGTAGAAAATAAAGATAATTAATGCAGAAGTGATATAAGACTTAAAGTGCAGGAAAAAATAAAAAGTATTATCCGGGGGCAAATAAATGGCGAAGATCAGAGTATATGAATTAGCTAAAGATCTGAATATGACGAACAAAGCGCTTCTAAATAAGATGAGAGAGATGAAGATTGAAGTTAAAAGCCATATGAGTTCTCTAAAAGACAGTGATATTGCTAAAATTAAAAAAGACTTTTTTGGAAAAAGCAGGAAAAGGAGCGAAGTCAAGATTAAACCTTCTGTCATACGCAGACGGAAAAAGTCTGTTAAAAAGACAGTTGAATCTGTAAGTGAGCAGAAAACAGAGTTGCCAGAAGAAAAACCATCTGTAGAAGAGGATATCTCAGCCAGGGCTAAAACTGTAAAAGTAGAAGAGAAAGCCGTATCTTCTGCTCTGAAGATTTCAGATGTTAAGAAAGAAGAGGTCAGAAGTACAGAAACGCCTGCAAAAGTAAAAGAGGAAAAAAAAGAAAAACCACCTGCATCCAAAGTGGTAATTCCAAAAATAAAGAAAAAGAAAATAGCAACTCCTGCTAAAATTATCAGACCAGCAGTATCTGAAAAAACAGATATTGAAGCTGAATCAAAACCAGAAGTAAAAAGACCTGTCAAGATTGATGAAAAAAAGAGAAAAATAGAAACAGAAACCATTCATCCGGAAATTCCAAGAAAAGAAGAGGAAAAAAGAGCAAAAAAAGAGTCAGCTCCAGAAAAACAGGAGAAAGAATCTTCAGCAAAGGATGAAGTGATAGATAAGGTTACAAAATCTGAAGATAATAAAGAGAGAGAAAAAAAACTAAAGAAGAAGAAAAAATCAGTAGCCGCAAAAATTGTGAAAATTGCAGACCCTTCAGTCCTTGAAAATTTGAAAAAAGCAAAATCAGGAGAAACCAGAAAAAAAGGTAAACCGCCTGCTGCCAAATCAGATATCAAGAGAACACCACCCAGAAAGAGTGACTATGTGAAGCCTTCTTCGCCTCTTACGGTTGATACTGCTTCTTTTTCCACTGAATCTCCTGTATTGGAAGATGATAAACGGAATAGAGATTTAAGAAAATCCGGGTTTGATAAAACAGGCTTTGCAAGTGATAAACCTTTTGGAAAAAGGAAAAAACGCAAGAAAAAATCTGTTATTGAAGGTGATGCGCTCTATAAAGGCGGCCGGGGTAGAAAGAAACGGGGGAAAAAGGATCAAAAGGGCAAAAAAAGCAGTTTCCAGCAGACTCAGATTACGACACCAAAGGCCATTAAAAGGCGGATTAAAATTGATGAGGCCATTGAGCTTGCAGAACTGGCAAAACGGATGGGAATAAAAGCCAATGAGATGATTGCAAAATTAATGACAATGGGTGTCATGGCAACTGTGAATCAGACAATTGATTTTGATACAGCAGTACTGGTTGCAACAGAGTTTAATTTTGAAGTTGAAAAAGCCTCCTTTGAAGAGGAAACTCTCCTTGATATTGTAAATGATGACGATAGTGAAGACAAGCTGGTTGAAAGAGCACCGGTTGTCACAATAATGGGGCATGTCGACCATGGTAAAACCTCACTTCTTGATGTCATAAGAGAATCTAAGATTACAAGTGGAGAAGCGGGTGGAATTACCCAGCATATTGGTGCGTATAATGTTGTAACGCCAAATGGAGGGTGTATTACTTTCCTTGATACCCCGGGTCATGCCGCGTTTACTGCAATGCGGGCAAGGGGCGCCAGTGTTACGGATATTGTAATCCTTGTTGTTGCAGCAGATGATGGTGTTATGCCGCAGACAAAAGAGGCAATAAACCATTCAAAGGCTGCAGGCGTACCCGTTGTTGTTGCTGTTAATAAAATGGATAAGGAAGGTGCTGATCCTGATAGAGTTATGCGCGAACTTTCTGAATTTGACCTGCTGGCGGAAGAGTGGGGTGGAGATACTATTTTTGTAAAAGTATCTGCCAAGACAGGAGAGGGAATTGACGAACTTCTGGAGATGATTCTCCTGCAGTCTGAAGTACTGGAACTGAAAGCAAATCCAGATAAAAAAGCCTCCGGCTATGTGGTTGAATCCCGCCTGGATACAGGCAGGGGGGCAGTGGCAACCGTACTTGTGAAGCAGGGAACTTTATCAGATGGAGATTCCATTGTCTGTGGACTATACTCCGGCCGCATAAGAGTAATGATTGACGATGCCGGTAATAAAATTGAAACTGCAGGCCCGAGTACCCCGGCTGAAATAGTTGGATTAAACGGCGTACCTGATGCAGGTGATGAATTTATTTCCGTTGCTTCAGACAAGGATGCAAAACTGATTGCCGGTCACAGAATGCAGAAACAGAGGGCAAAGGAGCTGGCTAAGAAAAGCCGTGCTAACCTGGAAAAAATGTTTGAAAATCTTGGTGCTGCTGAAATTAAAGAGCTCAAGCTTATTGTTAAAGCAGATGTTCAAGGATCCATTGAAGCATTGAATGACTCTTTAAAAGATCTTGCCAAAGATGAGGTTGATGTAAAAATTGTTCATTCAGGAACCGGTACTATTAATGATTCAGATATTGCCCTTGCTGCAGTGTCAAACGCTATTATTATTGGTTTTAATGTAAGACCTACACCCCAGATCAGAACTCTTGCAAAAGAGGAGAATGTAGATATGCGGTTTTATGATATCATTTATGATGTCATAAATGATATTAAATCTGCTCTGGAAGGAATGATGCCTTCAACATTTCATGAGATTATCATCGGTCAGGCAGATGTCCGTGATACTTTTGTAATTCCTAAAATGGGTACAATTGCAGGCTGTCAGATTTCACAGGGAAAGGTTGTCCGCGGGAAAAATGTGAGACTCCTGAGGGATGGTGTTATTAAAAGGGACACACAGATTTCATCTCTGCGACGGTTCAAAGATGATGTCAAAGAGGTCGAACAGGGCTTTGAGTGTGGTATTGGTCTGGAGAAATTTAATGATATCAAAATTGGTGATGTTATTGAGTGTTATGAAGTTGAAGAGAGAAAATATCAGGGTGATTAAAAAAAAATGAAACCCTATGCCCGTGCCGAGAGAATCAGTATAAAAATTCAACATGCAATTACTGAACTTTTAAGTAAGAAATTGCAGGATCCAAGAGTTGAAATGGCAACTGTAAGCAGTGTTAAGATGACTTCAGACCTTAGAGTCGCATATGTTTATATTACTGTTTTTGGAGATAACGATAGAAAATCCAAAGCATTGGATGGATTTAGAAAATCCAAAGGCTTTATGAAAAAAAAGATAGCTCCTGAATTAGGCCTGAAATATATGCCTGATTTGAAATTTGTCTATGATGACTCCTTTGATAAGGCAGCTAAAATGGATGAATTGATTCAATCTGCTGTTACAGAAATATCTGATTAGTTATAGCTTTACAGCCTGATGGACAGCTGCATGACTATCATCTGTCAAATAGAAACAATATGAAAAGCGGTATTATCGCAATAAACAAACCAGAAGGTATCTCTTCTGCACGGGTTGTATCACGGGTTAAAAAAAAACTTGGAGCAAAGAAAGCAGGTCATACAGGAACCCTTGACCCTTTTGCAACGGGTTTGCTCCTTTGTACGGTAAACAAGGGAACAAGGATATCTCAATTTTTTCTTAAAGGTAATAAAAAATATATTGCACAGGTCTGCCTGGGCAGTGAAACAGACACCTGTGATTTGACCGGCAGGATAATTTTTTCATCCTCCAAGGAGATAATGGAGAGCCTTACAGCAGAGACCGTAAAAAAGACTATAGACTCATTTATAGGTATTCAGGAACAAGTGCCGCCTTTTTATTCTGCTCTGAAGCATAAGGGACAGCCTCTGTACAAATTTGCCCGTCGTGGTGAAAATATTAAAAAACCACCCCGTGTAATAGAAATATTTGATTTAAAAATAAAACATATCAATCTGCCATATTTTGATATTGAAATTTATTGTTCAGCCGGGACATACATAAGAAGTCTTGCTCTTGATATAGGGAGAAAAATGGGATGCGGTGGGCATTTGTCTAAACTCTGCAGAATTGAGTCCAGCCAGTTTAAGGTTGAACAGGCAGTTACACTTTCTGAGTTTGAATCCCTTGACGATATCACTGCTCAAAAAAGAATTATGCCGTTATCAGAGTGCCTGAATTTTATACCCAAGATTGTTGTAAACAGTGCAATTGCCGGTAAAATTAAATTCGGGCAGAAAATTATAGCTGATGAGATTGGCAGATCAGTTGCAGAGCCAGGTCATCCCATCAGGATAGTTGATAACAACAATGAGCTTCTTGCCATAGTTCAACTGGATGCAAATATGCACAACTATAATTACACTTGCGTTTTTACAGGGTAATTGATATATTAACTGACTGTTTTTTTATAGTGGTATAATGTTCTGTTTTCTATTTCTTTTTCTGAATGGAATATTGGATAAGAAATGATAAAAAATCAGAACATTGGAAATACCATTTTTTTATTTATTCCAGATAAAGGAGTTGTAAAGTGGTTTTATTAGCAGAAAATAAAGAAGAGATGATTGAAAAATTCAAGCTTCATGATTCTGATACAGGTTCACCAGAGGTTCAGGTTGCGATTTTAACCCATCGTATTTCATACCTTACAGAACATCTTAAAGAGCACAAGAAAGATCATCATTCGAGACGGGGGTTGCTGATTCTTGTTGGAAGACGGAGGAGCCTTCTTGATTATCTTAAGAAAAAAGATATTAACAGATATCGAACTTTGATCGAACAGCTCGGTCTTAGACGATAGATATGGTACAGAACCGGTTTTTGACAGATGCAAGGTCAAAAACCGGTTTATTGTTTTTAATGAGGCGTTAATGTTAAGGAAAATTTTAATATGAGTTCGCATGTCTGCCATCAAATCAGTTTGATGGCAGACATGCGGGTTTATAATCCTTAGAAATTTCCTTAAACATTCTCGTTGTTTTTAATTATAGGAGAAAGTTATGGAAAAAACATTTACAACCAGTCTTAATGGAAAAACGTATTCCATTAAGACTGGTAAAGTTGCAAAACAGGCTTCAGGAGCAGTCATTGTTCAATGTGGAGAAACCATTGTACTTGTAACGGCAGTTGGTGCAAAAGAACCAAAACCTGAGATCAGTTTTCTGCCCTTGACGGTTGAATATCAGGAAAAGATATATTCAGCAGGAAGAATTCCAGGAAATTATTTCAGGCGTGAAATAGGAAGACCATCGGAAAAGGAGACCTTAACCGCAAGATTGATTGACAGGCCGATCCGTCCTCTTTTTGAAGATGACTACAATTATGAGACACAGGTTATTGCAACTGTTCTCTCCATGGATAAAATTAATGAACCAGATACCCTTGCAATGATAGGTGCTTCTGCTGCTCTGGAAATTTCAGATATTCCTTTTGCAGGACCTATTGCAAGTGTGAAAGTCGGCAGAATAGATGGAGAATTCGTTGTAAACCCCACCATTCAGGAGATGGAAGCAAGTGATATTGAATTAATGGTGGCAGGTTCAAAAACCGGAGTTGTAATGGTTGAAGGGGGTGCAGATATTGTTTCAGAAAAAGAGATGCTTGATGCCATATATTTTGGACATGAAGCACTGCAGCCTTTGATTGATATTCAGATTGAAATGAAAAAAGAGTTTGGAAAAGAAAAACGTCTGTTTATTCCTCCGGCAAAAGATGAAGATCTCATTGCAGAAATTGTCAAATTTTCAAAAGATAAAATATATGAAAATGTTCAAATAAAAACAAAAATAGAGCGTCAAAAAGCATTGAGTGATTTTAAAAATGAAGTGGTTGAGCATTTTTCAGATGAATATCCAGACCAGATCAAGGAGATAAAAGAGGCTTTTGGCAAATGTGTTAAAAAGATCAGCCGTGATATTGTTCTGAAAGAGGATAAGAGAATTGATGGAAGAGCCTTTGATGAAATAAGGCAGATTAACTGTGAGGTTGGTAATCTTCCAAGGCCCCACGGCTCTGCTCTTTTTACAAGGGGAGAAACCCAGGTGCTGGGCGTTTTAACCCTTGGTTCAGGAATGGATGAGCAGCGTGTGGAAACGCTTATGGGAAATGAGACAAAGTCATTTATGCTTCACTACAACTTTCCCGCTTTTTCTGTTGGTGAGTGCAGACGTCCCGGTGGTCCCAGCAGAAGGGATATCGGGCATGGAAACCTTGCTACCCGGGCTCTGGAAAGAGTTCTTCCACCTAAAGATACGTTTGAGTATACGATCCGCCTTGTAGGTGAGGTGATGGAATCAAACGGCAGCTCTTCAATGGGTACAGTATGTTCAGGAACACTGGCACTTATGGATGGTGGTGTCCCTATAAAGGCTCCGGTTTCAGGAATTGCTATGGGGCTTGTAAAAGATGATAATAAAACTGCCGTACTTTCAGATATCCTGGGAGATGAAGATCATTTTGGTGATATGGATTTTAAAGTAGCTGGAACAGCTGAAGGTATCACAGCACTCCAGATGGACATCAAGATTAAAGAGCTTTCAAAAGATGTAATGGAGAAAGCTTTAAATCAGGCAAAAGGCGGCAGGATACATATTCTTGGTAAAATGCTTGAAACGCTAAAAGACTCAAGAGAAAAGGTCTCTCCTCATGCTCCCAAAATTGTAACGATTCAGATCAAATCTGATAAAATCAGGGATATTATCGGTCCTGGTGGAAAGGTTATAAGGGCTCTTCAGGCAGATACCAATACTGT
Organism: uncultured Desulfobacula sp.; assembly: GCA_964636495.1. Taxonomy (GTDB): domain Bacteria; phylum Desulfobacterota; class Desulfobacteria; order Desulfobacterales; family Desulfobacteraceae; genus Desulfobacula. The sequence goes on from CAZWSL010000001.1 coordinate 135,553, forward strand.
GATTGAAGTGGATGATTCAGGTATTGTAAAAATTGCTGCGGAAAATGAAGAAGATGCAGCAGTTGCTTTAAAAATGGTTTCAGATATTGCCCTTGATCCAGAGATTGGTACTATCTATGAAGGCAAGGTTGTAAAAATTACTGATTTTGGCGCTTTTGTAAATATTAAACAGGGAACAGACGGCCTTGTACATATCTCAGAACTGGCAAATTACAGGGTAAAAAGGGTTGAAGACATACTGAAAGAGGGAGATACTATTCCTGTAAAAGTTCTTGATATTACAAGGGATGGAAAAATCAAGCTCAGTTACAAAGCTGCAAAAGAAGATGGGAAATAATTCATTTTCTGTCTGTCCCCTTGCCAGTGGAAGCAGGGGGAACAGTCTTTTTGTTTCATGTAATGATATATCTATTTTAATTGATGCCGGACTCTCAGGTATTGAAATTCAACGACGTTTAAATGCTGTTGAACTGGAACCTGAGAGCCTTGGCGCAATTATTATTACCCATGAACACTCAGATCATGTAAAAGGGGCAGGGGTATTAAGCCGGCGATATAATATCCCGCTCTATATCACAAGAAGAACATGGGAAGCCTGTACCAATCTTGGTGAAATTGGTGATCTCCAATTTTTTGAATGCGGAACTTCTTTTAAAATAGATCAAATAAGGGTAAATCCATTTTCAATCTCCCACGATGCCATGGACCCTGTTGGATTGACTCTGGAGTATAAAGCCTATAAACTTGGAATTGCCACAGACCTCGGGACAGCCACAGCACTGGTAAAAAATCATCTGAGTAACAGCCATATTTTATATCTTGAATCAAATCATGATCCTGATATGTTGAATAACAGTTCATATCCATGGCATCTTAAGCAGCGAATCAGGGGAAGAAGCGGGCATCTGTCCAACAGTGACACAAAAAACTTACTCAATGAGCTTAAGGCAGATAATCTCAAGCATGTCATTCTTGCCCATTTGAGTGAAGAAAATAATTCTCCCCAAAAAGCGGTTGAAGAGGTGTCAGGGTGTTTGAATGGGTCTGATATAAAACTGCACGTTGCAAAACCCGATGAGCCATACGGTATCATAAAACTGTAGTCAATATTTCGTTTTTACAGACTGTCAGCATAGATTATAACGTTCAGCTTTAATCCATTCAGATTTGTTCCTGTTTCAAAAGATAGTGGTATTCTCCTTTTAATTGAACCAGTTCCTGATGAGATCCCCTCTCCTTTATTGTTCCATTTTTTAAAAGAATGATAGTGTTACAATTTTTTACCGTGGATAGTCTATGGGCAATGATAATGGTCAATCTTCCCTTCATAAGTTTTTTCATGGCATCATGTATTTTTAACTCTGACTGAGAATCCATGTAAGAGGTTGCTTCGTCAAAAATGATCAGATCCGGGTTAACGGCAAATGCACGTGCAATGCATACAAGCTGTTTCTCACCGCTGGAAAGAGGGCGGCCACCCTCCAGAATCAACGTATCAAGTCCTGAAAATTTCTCAAATAAAAAATCACAGTTTGCATCATATAATGCCTTTTCAAGTGTGCTGTCCCCTGCTAAAGAATCTGAAGGCTGTATATTATCTCTGATACTGCCGGAAACAAGGAAAGGGTCCTGCATGACAAGTGCTGTTTTTTCCCTTATCGTTTTTATATCCAGTAGAGTGTAATCAATGTTGTTAAAAAATATGCTGCCGCTTTGAGGCCTGTAAAAACCTGTTATAAGATTGATGATTGAGCTTTTACCTGAGCCTGTCTGTCCAACGATCCCGATTGATTTACTCTTTTCAAGGGAAAAGGAGATTTGGTTTAACACCTGTTCATTTTTATTATATGAAAAATTGATTTTGTTGAACTCAAGCTTATTTATTGGATCAATACGGTTTGCTTTTCTGCCGGTTTCCATGCCGGTTGTTTCAGTGTTAAGGATGGTGACAACGCGTTCTGCAGATGCCAGAGCACTTTGAAGAAGATTGAATTTTTCTGATAAGTCCCTCAGGGGCCGGAAAAAAAGTTTCATATAGGACAAAAATGCAATCAATCCTCCTATTGTCATAGATTTCTCAATGACCTCAAAGCTTCCTGTCCATATAATCACTGCAATACTCACGCTGCTTAAAAAGCCGATAAATGGCATAAAAATTGAAAATACTCTGATCTGGTAAAGTGCTGCCTTGAAATGAGCAAAATTGAGGTTTTCAAATTTCTCCATGAAGATGTTCTGGCTGGATGTTGTCTGAATAATCTTTATTCCGGAAACAGCTTCTGAAAAACTGTGATTTATTTCACCAATCTTTTGTCGAATAGTCCTGAAAGAGGTACGCAGTGCTTTTGAAAAAAGTATAATACTGATGATAATGACAGGTACAAGGCAGAATATATAAAGTCCGAGTTTAAAATTAATCTTAAACAGGATAATTAAAATACCAGCCATCAGCATGAGATCTTTACAGATAAATATCAAAACAGAGGTAAACATTTCATTCATATTTTCAATATCATTGGTTACCCTTGATACAAGCCTGCCAGAGGAATTTGTATCATAAAAAGCGACAGGCAGAAGTGTCATGTGTGAAAATAGTTTACACCTTAAACTTAAAATAATTTTCTGACCTGTGTATTCCATGAAAAGAGTCTGGAAAAAATCAATTGTAAAACCAATAAAGACCAGTATCAGAAATAGAAGACAAAATATTTTAAAGGATACAATGGAAAAGCCCAGTATGGTTATTCCTTTAACCAAGCTGACAGGAACAATAAAATGATCAAAAGCGATTTGAATTAAAAGAGGTATGATAAGTTCAAAGCCGGTAACAATAAAAACAAGGAAAACTGTCAGGATGAGCATCCAGAGATATGGCCTGATAAAGGGGAACAAAGCTTTCAGCAGTTTCAGGTCTGCAAGCTTGATCTCTTTTTCTTCATGATGCTGATCAATCATCATCCATCCTTTTTAACTGTTGAACTGCATATGATTTATTATAGAAAGAGCTCTTTTTCAGAAGCGTTGCATGTGTCCCATAATTCTGGATTTCTCCTTTGTTTAGAACAAAAATTGTATCACAGGAAGCAAGTGCAGAGATCCTGTGCGATATAATGATTAAAGTTGCGTCAAGGTTCATCTGGTTTAATTTTAAAATCACCCTGGATGCTGTGTCAGTATCCATCTGGCTTATGGGATCATCAAGAATAATCACTGGTTTTTTTGTGATCAAGGTTCTTGCAAGGGCGATTCTCTGCTTCTGCCCTCCTGACAGGGTTATACCTCTTTCTCCAACAAGGGTATCCATCCCTTTGGGCATTTTTCCCAGTGTCTCTTCAAGGCAGCATGCAGTGATAATCTGATCCAGTTTTGCTTTATCGCAGGACCTGCCCAGTAAAATATTTTCTTTGATTGTTCCTGAAAAAAGAAATGCCTCCTGGGGCATTAATGCAATATTTTGTCTTAAAAAGTTAAGGTCAATGGTTTTTATATCAATATCGTTTATCAGGATTCTACCCTTTACTGGATTATAAAGTCTTGGAATTAATTGAACCAGACTTGTCTTTCCGGAACCTGGATGCCCTGTAATACCGATACGGTCACCTTTTTGAATCATCAGGTTAATGTTGTTCAGTGTGAGAATGTCAGATGGTGTGTCAGTCTCTTTTTTTTCATAGGAGAAGCTGACTCTATCAAAAATAATATTCCAGGAGATTTTTGAAGTATCAGTTGGATTTTCAGGAGATGCAACATCAGATTTTGTATCGAGAAGATTATTGATTCTTTTCAGTGATGCCATCCCTCTTTGAAACAGATTGGTGATCCAGCCAATGGCAATTATGGGCCATGCAAGAATTCCAAGATACTGAAGAAATGCGGCAAGTTCGCCTGGAGTCAGATGCTGCTGTGTGACAAGTAATCCACCATAAAGTATAATGATCAGAGTGGATATATTGAAAAACATGATCAGCATCGGCCTTAACAGAGCGGTGATAAAAGCACGTTTGAGATTTTTTTTAAAATAGTGTGTTGAGCTGTGTTCAATTTTTTTTCCTGTCAAGTTTTCATAATTAAATACTTTTATTATTCTGATACCTGAAAAACTCTCCCTTACAAGTTCAGTAAGGATGGAAAATGATTTTTGAGCATCTGTATGAAATGTGTGCATTTTTTTGCCCAGATTTTTTGTGACAATTATCAGTAAAGGCATTGGAATCATGGCAAAGAGAGTCAGTTTTGGATGTGTCCAGATCATTATGGCAATCGTGACACCACCCAGCAGGAAAATATCTGTAAGTACAATCAGTCCAAATCCGAATGCCATTCTGATATGGTTGATGTCACTTACGGCATGTGCCATGATATCTCCTGTTTTCACCTTGTCAAGATAGGCCATGTCAAGGCTTAAAACATGTCTGAAAAGGTCATTTCTTATACTTTTTTCAACACTTCTCGCGCTTCCCATTAACAGATTGCGCCATCCATATCTTAAACCTGCCATGACCGCCCCGAGGATAAGGATAGATATACATTGAAAAAAAAGGGTTCTGCTGTTGAATGATTCTAATGCAAGTCTGTCTATGATATGTTTTATGATCTGGGGAACTGCCATCTGTGCAGCATCAACAATAATCATGCACAAAATACCCAGGATTATTTTATGCAGATGTTTTTTGAAATAGGGGTATATGAGTTTCAAAATTGTATTTTTTTATATACGGGTGATTTTATAATTTACAATTATTTACTCATAAAATCGTTAATGATTTTCAAGCCATCAAGTGTCAGGGAACGTTCTGTTTTTTCAATGGTGTTGGATGCTTTTTCAATTAACGGTGCAAGACCTCCTGTAGCAATCACTTTCGGCGTTGTTCCCATCTCTTTTTTCATTCTTTCTACCATACCGTCCACCATGGCGGCATTGCCGTGAATAATACCGGATTTGATGCTTTCCATTGTATCTTTACCTATTACTTTACCCGGAGCTTTGAATATTTCAACCCGGGGCAGCCTGGACGCTTTCTGAAAGAGAGCATCCGCAGAGATCATTACACCTGGTACAATTGCACCTCCAAGGTATTCCCCCTTTTCTGATATAACATCAAAGGTTGTAGCTGTGCCAAAATCAATGATAATCATAGAAGTCCTGTATTTATGAAATGCTGCAATTGCATTGACAATACGATCTGCTCCTACTTCACTGGGATTATTGTATAAAATGGGCATTAACGTTTTAACAGTTTCTGGATTTATCCATGTGGGTGTTAATTTTAGATATCTTTCACAGAAAGAGTTCAATATGGGTACAGACGATGGCACAACCGAGGAAATGATGGTTTTCCGTATTTTTTCACGCTCGATGTTTTTATCTAAAAACAATCCATTTGCAAGTATATTGAATTCATCAGCTGTTGAATCACGTATCGTTCGAATACGCCAGTCATGTTTTAATATCCCACTGTCATATACCCCGATTACTGTATTTGTATTACCGACATCAATTACAAGAAGCATAAAATTTTCCTTTATTCAATTTTTATTGTAAAAACCTGCGGCACAGCACTTGTCATTATCAATTCCACTGGAATGTTAATATATGCATGCCGGGCATATACTCCTGGCTTTAAATTTTTAACATCTATAAACGAGTGAATCTGATCAATTATTACTGTATTGTTTAATGTTTCAAAAGGGCCTTTAATCTGAATGGTTATTTTGTCAGGTTCAATATCTGCAGAATAGGGGCAGTTGAGTATTTTGATGGGAATATCCTTGAATGTTCTGGAAATCAGCTCCTGTTGAACAGGCACATTTACATCAATAATATGCTTTGATGGTAAGACCGTTGACAGATTGTCAAGATCCAGAGGTATCTGTTTCTTAAAACTTGTCCGGGCATTGGTAAGATCAACCGGTTTTGTTTTTAAATCTTTTATGGAATGAATTAAATCTGCAGCACCGCTTAATTCAACACGGGAGGGCTGAACAGCCGCCTCCAGTGCAATATATCCTTTGGCTGGTTTGCCCGAGTAGGGTGCAGTCACCTTAAAAGTTTTTGATATTTTTTTCTCAAGCTTCACTCTTAAATATGAAGGTTTAATACTTAAAATTTTAATTCCGTTTCCCATGGGAATCCGGTTTTTTTCAATGGGGATTAAATACCTGCCCGGTTCTATGGAGCTTGAAGCACCTGCAGGATCAAATTCAAGATCAGTATATAAATCCACAGGGTAAAGAAGGTTCTGACTGTTGATATGGGTAATCAGTTCAGGTATCGCCTGAACCTTTATCTCTATTTTGTCAGTCTGAAAATCGGTCATGATCAGATTATAAGGTACATTAGAGAAATCAACAGGAATCAGAAGGTCAGTTTCAACAGGTTCTGCAGTGCATCCTGTAAAATAGAAAAAATAAAACAGAAATAAAAATTGAAACTTATGCATTCCTGATTGAATCAATAATTTGGACAAAAGGTTGCAGCATGGCAATATCATGCACTCTCACAATATGGGCGCCGTTCAGTATGGAGACTGCAGCAGAAGCCATGGTGCCATATTCTGTTTTTACATCTCCGGGACTGACAGGCTGCCTGTTTTTTCGGGCAAGAATATTCTGAATAAATGATTTTCTTGAGGGACCGATCAGAACAGGAAAACCAAGATCTGTTATTTTTTCAAGAGAATTCATCAGCACGAGATTATGGTCAACGGTTTTGCCGAAACCGATTCCGGGGTCAAGAATAATCTTCTCCCGCCGGATGCCTTTTTCCATTGCAAACACTGCCTTTGCTTTCAGATAGTCTGTAATTTCACCAAGCAGATCATCATAATCAGGATTGATCTGCATGGTATCCGGCGTCCCCTTCATATGCATCAGTATGACAGGGGCCTCTCTCTCTGCAGCAAGGTCAGCCATGGCAGGATCTCTTTCAAATGCAGAGATGTCATTGATTATGGATGCGCCTGCGTTAAGCGCTTCTCTGGCGACATTGGATTTTACAGTATCAATGGAAATAGGCACGCTGATTTGTTGAGAAAGGTTTTCAATAACAGGGATTACCCTGTCAAGCTCTTCCTGCTCGGAAACTTCTGCAGCAAAAGGTCTTGATGATTCTCCACCAATATCAAGAATATGGGCTCCATCTTCAACAAGCTTGATCCCCTGATTAACAGCTGATTTGAAGTCATAGAACTGACCACCGTCGGAAAAGGAATCCGGGGTAGTATTCAAAACCCCCATAATACAGGTTTCAGGACCGAGTTCAAGGCAGAATCTACCGGCATTCAGCGTAAAAGCCTGCATTATAATTCCTTTGAATAGGCGGTTTTATATTATTCATTCTCTTTTTTATCAGTTGTATTGTTTTCACTATCTTTATGGCCATCATTCTCTTTATTACCGGTTTCTGATTCCATCTCTGCTTCATGTTCACTGCTCTTTTCAGGTCGGATATCTTCATTTTTTTTCCCAAAAAAATCAAAATCAGGTTTGATGGAGGCAATCAGATCATCAAGCTCCGGGCCAAGCACAGTCTCTTTTTCAATTAAAAGGTCTGTTAATGCATGGAGAAGCTCAATATTCTCTTCAAGGATCTGTTTAGCCGTGTTGTATGCCTTGTTAATGATAAAGGATACTTCACTGTCAATTCTCCTTGCTGTCTCTTCTGAATACGCTTTTGCCTGTGTCATCTCACGCCCGATGAAAATGTTGTCATTGTGATCTTCATAGGATATGGGTGCCAGGTTTTCACTCATTCCAAATGTTCTGATCATGGAGTTGGCCAGCTTGCTGGCCTGCTTAATATCATTGACTGCTCCTGTGCTGATTCTTTTAAATATTATCTCTTCAGCAACACGGCCGCCAAATGCTATTGCCAGCTCATTTTCAAGCTGGTCTTTATATTTAAAATCACCCTCTTCAGGGAGGAACCATGTAATACCGGCAGCCCTTCCCCTGGGAATGATCGTAATTTTGTTGACAGCATCGGTATTTGGCAGGAATCTTGCCACCAGTGCATGTCCGCCTTCATGATAAGCAGTTGTTTTTTTCTCTTCGTCCTTTATCACCTTGGATTTTCTCTCAAGACCCATGTAAACCTTATCTTTTGAGTCTTCAAAATCTTTCATGGTCAGTTTTTCATGGTCACGCTTGGCTGCCAGAAGTGCAGCTTCGTTTACAAGGTTTTCAAGGTCTGCCCCGGAAAATCCCGGCGTTCCCTTTGCAAGGATTACCGGATTGACATCATCATCCAGAGGGGTTTTTTTCATGTGGACTTTTAAAATACCTTCACGGCCTTTAATATCAGGCATATCAACTATAACCTGACGGTCAAACCGTCCCGGTCTGAGCAGAGCCGGATCTAACACATCTGCTCTGTTGGTGGCAGCCATCAGAATAACCCCTTCATTGGATTCAAACCCGTCCATCTCTACAAGTAGCTGGTTAAGGGTCTGTTCTCTTTCGTCATGACCTCCACCGAGGCCTGCACCCCTTTGCCGTCCAACAGCATCAATTTCATCAATAAATATAATACAGGGGGCATTTTTTTTGCCCTGTGCAAAAAGGTCCCTTACCCTTGAAGCACCAACACCAACAAACATCTCAACAAAGTCAGATCCACTGATTGTAAAAAACGGGACACCGGCCTCTCCTGCAACAGCTCTTGAAAGAAGTGTTTTCCCTGTTCCTGGATTTCCAACCAGCAGGACACCCTTTGGAATTCGTCCTCCAAGGCGGGTATACTTCTGGGGGTTTTTTAGAAAATCCACTATTTCAGTCAGCTCTTCTTTTGCTTCATCAATTCCTTCCACATTTGCAAAGGTTACTTTCTCCCCTTTTTCGTCCAGGAGTCTTGCACGGCTTTTCCCGAACGAGAGTGCTTTACCTCCTCCTGCTCCTCCCTGCATCTGGCGCATAAAAAATATCCACACACCAATGAGGACAATCATGGGCAGCCATGAAACAATAATGGACATGAACCAGGAGTTTTCAGCTGGAGGCTTTGCTTTTATGGTTATTCCGTTTGTCCGTAGAATACTGATGAGATCACCATCATCAGGTGCAAAACATTTATATCTTGCACCGTTGGAATCAGTCAAATAGAGATCCTGCCCCTGGATTACAACACTTTGAATACGCCCGTCCTCTACCATTGCAAGAAACTGGGAATATCCTATGTCCACCTGTCCTGACTGCTGCTGCTGGTTAAAGATATTGTAAAGCATGACCATCATAAGTACAATTACAAGCCACAGAGAAATATTTTTATAAAAGTGATTCAAGGTATTTCCTTTCCTAATGTTCAATAAAACAGTAAAATTCAGAGTTTGTTGCCATTCCTGTTAATGAACAATTCATTGTCATATAAGTTTTTACAGCCAATAACTTCAAATTTTACATTTAAATTCTAACACATAAATATATAAACATGAAATATAAATATACAAGAAAAACTTACGATTTGTCTAAAAAAGAGTTTGTGTTTTTATTTCTGATTTTTTACTGCCCAGGTTTTTAATTTCTTTTTTCTGCCAATATCCCTTAATGGTTTTTTTTCTTTCTTAATAATAATGACATCTCTCTCTTTATAGACTCTTATCTGATCCGGCAGATCCAGACTCTTGCCTGATGATGCATTAACACAGAATGCTGTCATGTCTGTTATATGGCCAAGCGTAATTCTATCCAGATTATTTTTTACTGTTTTAATCGTTCTGCGTAATACCCTGTGTACAACTGCAGGATGCAGATCTGACAGCTTCTGTGTTAATAGAGATACAGAAGAAGCGTCTCTTTTGAGCAGGCAGCGGTTAAATTCCTTCTCTGTTTCGATATTAAAAAAATCTTCTTCGATTTTTAAAATACTGCTCAGCCTGTTAAGGGCATTCACTATTTCAGGGTTGTATTCAGACTGGATCATCGGGATCAGCTTATGTCGTATTTTGTTCCGCAGGTAAGATGTATCATTATTTGAAGAGTCAAAAACATACTCCTGGTTACTGGATTCCAACAGATGAAGGATCTCTTTTTTTTTAAATCTTATCAGAGGTCTTATATAGATTTTATCCCTTACAGGCGGAATCCCTGAAAGCCCTCTTGTTCCAGATCCCCTTAATAGGTTCATCAGTACAAGTTCGGCATTATCATCATTGTTGTGACCTGTTGCAATTTTAGTATATCCATATTCATCTGATATCTGGTTTAAATATCTGTATCTCACTTCCCTTCCTGACTGTTCAATTGACAAGCCGTTTTTTTTCGCATGGCGTTTTACATCGATCTTTCTGCTGTAAAAAGGGAGGTTTGATTTCTCTGCAAATTTCTCAACAAAAAGTTCATCTCTCAAAGATTCGCCATCTCTCAACATATGGTTGATGTGCGCAATACCCACCTTGATTCCATATCTGTTCTGCAAAGCCATAAGGGAGCGTGCAAGGAAGATGGAATCACCTCCTCCTGACACAGCTGCAAGCACCCTGTCCCCACTCTCCAGCATACCAAAATCATCAATGGTGTCTATTATGGCTTTTAAAGAAAACATATGATTGTTTACACGGTGTCATTAACCTTGTCAGCAGCAGCCGTCTTTACCGCATGAAGCATTCTTTTCTCCCTTTATCCATACCTGGATAATATAGGAAGCTCATCCTACCCCTGGATTGACAGATATGGCTTTTGCCGGACAATTGTTAACACATGCCCCACACTCCATACAGGCATTAAAATCAACAATATCCGCTTTATTATCCTTCATTGCAAAAACTGCCTGTGGACAGACTGCGCTGCAGAGACTGCAGCCAATACATTTTTTTTGATCAAGTTGTAAAGTTGATACGTCATCTAAATATCTTAATTTTTCCATAAACATCCCCTATGAATGTGAAAATTAAAAAGCTGAATATATCCATAACCCCAGGGAAAATATCACTGCAGCGATCTGAACCGGAATATATCTTTTCATCTCTTTTTCAACGCCGGACGGCGAAGTAAAAGGTGTAGAACCTGTAAAGTTCATTGCCAGAAAAGAGCTGACTGATACAATGAACAGAAAAAAAGCAAACAGCCCTGACACTCTGGCGATCACTGAAGAAATTGTAATTAAAACGGGAATGGAAAAAAAAGTGCCTGCAATGATACCTTTCAGGGCAAACTCTTTAACTGGAATAAATGGCAGCAGTACCGGGGTAAGCAGTGAGCCGGACAAGATACCTGCAGCAAGTGCAAGTATGGATAAAAGTCCTCTTTCCCAGGCCTGGGAGAAAGAGAAAATATCCGGTCCCACCCCTCCGATTATCATCAGGATAAGTGCAGTTATTAAAGCGGGTCTCAGGATAATCTGCATTTCAACAGGTGTCAGGATGAATCGTTCATAAATTGTAAAAGTGACCTGTCTCATTTTTTTATCTGCTTTTCTGTCTTTTTTTAAAAATTGAGGAATATCACCCGCCCTGACAGGTCCGTAAATTACCCTGAAGCCGGACTGCTTTTTTACATCCCTTGCAGATACGCCTGTGGCTCCCAGCTGAGGAACAATAATTCGTCTGTGGTCAACTATTTTTTCAAGGGAGCACTCTTTTATTCTTCTGACCAGTTCCCGGGTTGAAAATGTGCCCTTTCCTGCTGCACACCAGACATTGATACCTTTTGTATCAAGAATCAGAATCCAGGCATTGATGCTGTCAAGCTCCTTTCTCAGATGGTCAAAGGTGAGTTTGAAATTAGCACTCACAAGTACTTCACTTGATTTATCTGGTTCTCCAACTGCATAAAGCCCTGGAACAACAGTGTAACTGTACCGGTTAATGCCGCATCTTACAAAAAAAGTGGAAATAAGATCATCTTTTCCAAGTTCAGATTTGATAACCGGTATAACTTCTGTATCAGTTTTGATAAACCTGTCAACATATGGACATAATTTGTAGCCAGGTTTTTCATCGGTTTTCAAAAGGGATGTGGAACAGTTTGAAGACGCTTTATCCATGGAAGACATGATATGGACCCCAGAAGTTGATACACTGCTGGTTGACTGAACTGGTTTACCCATTTTTCTCCTTTTTATTGAATATACAGCTGATTTAGAGTTTTTATGATACTTTATAGCCGGCTTCTGTCACCACTGTTACTGCTTTGGCAATATGAGTTTTATCTGCTGTCATTTTGACCATTCCTGTACAAATTATTCAATTAACATGGTTATGTAAATCATATCAACATATAATAGTGATCAAAAAAACTGTCGTCAATAAGATGATGCCCTGCAGTTTATCAACCATAGAGAAAACCAGCTGTTTTTTATTATAATATGCATTGCTGATTATCAATACTCAATTTTTGTGGTATAGTTGTTTTTTTTAATAAAATATAGAAGGATATGTTTTGAAACAGTTAAAGGGATCACAAAAAAAGTATTTACGCGGACTTGCTCACAATCTTAATCCATCAGCTGTTGTGGGTCATAAAGGGATTACCAGCACATTAATCGAAGAGATAGACAGCGCCCTTGAAGCAGCAGAGCTGATCAAGGTAAAATTTAATGATTTTAAGGACAAAGAGAGAAAAAACTTCCTTACTGAAAAGATTGTAAAGGCTACACAATCTCATGCTGCCGGAATGATCGGTCATGTTGTCATTTTATACCGTCCATGCAGAGATGAAGAAAAACAGAAGATCAAACTACCCTGAAGAGCCGGCTTTAAAGATTAATGAGATATGTTTGAACAGAGATCTGGAAAAAGAGACTGATATAATAATTTTTTAGCATTAAGCCGTATGAATATGGTAAAGCCGTTTTGAAAGGAGGTGTAATGGAATCAAGTTTACATGGAAAAACAGCACTGATAACAGGTTCTGGAAAGAAAACAGGAATTGGATATGCAATAGCAAGAAAATTTGCTTCACAAGGATGTAATATTATTATTGCAGATTATGGCAGTGCAAAGGGCTTGAATGCTGATATAAAAACAGGCTCAATGGATGAGATGTCATTGATAGGATATGAACTTCATGAGAAATATGATGTTAAAACTATTGTTGTTAATGTGGATGTGACAAATACATACACGATTGAAAAAATGGTATCTGATGTTAAAAAAGAATTTAACGCTGTTGATATTCTGTGCAATAATGCTGGTGCAACATTTGGTGTTCCAAATGGCGTTCACACCTATGATGAAGAAGCCTGGATGAAAACCATTGATGTCAATCTTCATGGCGTTTTCAGAATGTCAAAGGCCATTCTTCCCATGATGCAGGAAAAGGGTGGAAGTATTATTAATACAGCATCCCGTGCCGGCAAGGTTCCAGCTCTTTTCAATGGTGCCTATTCTGTTTCAAAGGCTGGAGTGATTATGCTGACAAAGGTAATGGCAAAGGAGCTTGCCAGTATGAAAATCAGGGTAAATGCCATCTGTCCGGGACAGATAATGACAGATCTTGAAAAGTGGCGTTTTGAACAGGAGGCAAAATTTTTTAATACAACAGTTGAGGAGCAGGAGAGGAAAATGTGTGAGACAATTCCGGCAGGAAGAATCGGATCTGCCGGGGAAGTTGGGGATCTGGCACTGTTTCTTGCTACAGATGCCTCTTCTTATATTACCGGCCAGGCATTAAATATATGCGGTGGACAGTTAATGGAACTTTAATCGTTTTTTTAGAATGAGGGGTTATGGATGATTAATCAATGGATTTAATATAATTATCAGGAGGTTAAAACTTTGACAGATACAATAACAGGGGCACAGATCGTAGCCCAGTCTTTGATTAAAAGAGAAATTGCTCATATCTTTTCCTTGAGCGGTGGACATATTACACCCATTTACCAATATCTTGAGGGATCTGGTGTTAAAATTTTCGATACCCGTCATGAACAGTCTGCCCTTTTTATGGCAGAAGCCTTTGGCAAACTGAAAAGAAAAGCCGGTGTTGCAATGGTAACAGCAGGACCAGGCTTTACAAATGCACTGACAGGGGTAGCCAGTGCACTATTCTCCAACACTCCGCTTGTATTGATTGCAGGTTGTGTCGGGCTTGATAATAAGGATAAACTTGATCTCCAGGATATGCCCCAGGAAGCTGTAATCAAGCCCATGGTAAAAAAAACACTGGTGTGTCATAGAGCTGAGAGGGCAGATGAGTACGTGGATATGGCTTTTCGAACGGCTGAAAGCGGCAGGCCCGGCCCTGTCTATCTTGAGTTTCCAATTGATATCCTCAACACTCATGTGAAAGAAGATAGTGTTCGTTATGTCAGCACTGAGGTTGAATCAAAATCAGTTGATATTTCCAGGGCAGCTGATTTGATTAAAATGATTCAACATGCTGAAAAACCAGTGGTAATTGCAGGAAGCGGAGCATGGCAGTCTGATGCAGCAGAGGAGCTTGAAGCGTTTATTGAAAAGGCCGGTATGCCCCTTCTCACATCTTTATCAGGCAGAGGAACAGTTTCAGATAATCACTCTCTCTGTTTTGAGGGGGCAGTTGCAGTACGCCCGGGATGCGGGTTTACAGCTTATTTTGAATCTGATCTGATTATTGTTCTGGGATCACGCATCTGTCTCTATTATCTGTTTGGAGATATCTTTAACCCTGAAGCAAAAATTGTACAGGTGGATATTCAGGCTGATGAGATCGGGAGGAACAGAACTATAGATCTGCCGGTTGTAAGTGATGTGAAAGGATATCTTAAGGTCTGTAATGAGATCATTGATGATAAAAAACTGTCCCGTAAGTTAAAAGCAAATTTCAATCCATGGATAGAGAAATTGACAGCTGCCCATAAAGAGAGCAAAGATGCAACCCGGAAAGACTGGCAGTCGGATAATATCCCTGTTCACCCTTTACGCCTTGCAGATGAAGTCAATTCATTCATGAATCAGAAAACAGATATTGTTGTGACAGATGGTGGTGATACAACCACATGGATGGGAATGACCCGAACCATTACCACTCCTGGAAGATATCTTGATTATGGAATTTATGGATCCCTTGGTGTGGGAATTCCCTATGCCAATGCGGCTAAACTGTTATATCCTGAAAGCCGTATCTGCCTTGTCACGGGTGATGGATCTGCAGGATTTAATTTCATGGAGTTTGAAACTGCTGTCAGGAAAAACCTCCCCATTGTGGTGGTAATCTCCAACGATCTGGGATGGGGCATGATCCGCCACAGTCAGGAGCTTCGAATCGGCCATGCCATTGAAAACGGGACGTTTATCGGTAAAGTCGACTATCATAAAATGGTGGAAGCCATTGGAGGCATAGGTTTCTATGTTGAAGACCCGAAAGATATAAAGCCTGCCCTGGAAGAGGCTTTTGCTTCCGGAAAGGTCTGCTGTATCAATGTGATGACAGATCCTACCACTGTCAGCCCCGGAAGTATGATGCTGGCAGAGATTGGTGCATACAAGGCATAAAAAAAGGGACAAATAATGGATTCAGTGACGCTTGATCAGGTTAGGCTTAATTTTAATCCCACTGGTATTGCAATTATTAATGCAGCTATTGGATTAATGATGCTCGGAGTTGCTCTTGAACTTAAAATCGACGATTTCAAGAGAATAGTTTTAAACCCTAAAGCCCCTTTAATAGGACTGGCTGCACAATTCATCTTATTACCTGCTTTGACATTTGCTCTGGTTTTAATGATTAAGCCTTTTCCATCTATTGCGCTTGGTATGATACTGGTTGCAGCCTGTCCCGGAGGAAATCTTTCCAATATCATAACCTATCTTTCCAAAGGTAATTGTGCTGTATCTATCAGCATGACTGCTGTGTCAACCCTTGCTGCAATTATTATGACTCCCCTGAATATCTCTTTTTGGGGGAGAATGTATCCGGCAACAGCAGCTATTTTAAAAGAGGTAAGTCTTAACCCCTGGGATGTACTGGTTACCATATTTTTGATTCTCGGGATTCCCCTGATGACAGGTATGACTGTCGGGCACTATTTTCCGGAACTTGCACAGAAAGTTAAAAAGCCTTTTAAAATATTTTCCCTCTTTTTTTTCATGATAATTGTATGCGGAGCTCTTGCAGCAAACTGGCATCATTTCCTGCAATATGTCGGTATTGTCATACTGGCGGTTTTGATTCATAATGCCCTTGCATTAAACATTGGCTACTGGTCTGGAAAGATTGCCAGGCTTGATGAAAGAGATTGCCGGGCAGTCAGCATTGAAGTGGGAATCCAGAATTCTGCACTGGGTCTTGTACTGGTATTCAGCTTTTTTGAAGGTCTTGGCGGCATGGCAATCCTTGTAGCGTGGTGGGGTATATGGCATATCATTGCCGGGCTTGCAGCTTCTGTTATTTTTAATATGAAAAAATTGCCTGAAGAGACTGCCTAAAAATTATATGGGATGTTCACACACTATGTGAGGATTTTAAATAGTGGGTTTTAACAGTTTTAAAGATTTAGTTGTAATTGTTACGGGTGGTGCTTCCGGCATAGGACTTGCCACCTGCAGAGAAATTGTAAAATATGGCGCAAAGATTGTCATATTTGATATGGATAAAACCGGTCTTGAAAACTGCCGTAGCGAATTTTCCGGCAGAGGGTATGATATTCTTGCTCTGGAGTGTGATATTACAAAAGAAGATGTCTGCAGAGATTCAATACAGAAGGTTTTAAATGAATTTGGAAAAATTGATATTTTATTTAACAATGCAGGCATTACCCAGAGAGGACTATTCAAAGACACAGATATCGGCGTGTTTAAAAAAGTGATGGATGTTAATTTTTTTGGATCTCTCTATTGCACAAAGGCTGCTCTGCCGAGCATAATCAAATCAAAAGGCATGATTATTGTAAATGAATCAATTGCCGGAGTGGCTCCACTGCTGGGAAGGAGCGGGTATAGCGCCAGTAAACATGCACTGCATGGAATGTTTACATCCTTAAGGTGTGAGCTTCGCCATAAAGGCGTGCATGTTATGATTGTCTGCCCCGGGTTTATCAAAACAAATCTTCAGACAAGAGCTCTTGGCAGTGATGGTAATATAGCCTCACATGAGCAGACAATAATCGGTAAAGCAGATACTCCTGAAAATGCTGCAAAAAGGATTGTACAGGGGATAATAAAGAGAAAATCCATGCTTGTTCTTACTTTTATGGGAAAAACAGGTTATATTATTTCAAGGCTCTTTCCGATTGTTTATGAGTATCTTATGACACGCCAGTTCAAAGATGAACTCTGAATGTTCTCTATTTACACGCTTTAAAATTTGATATATTGTCTTCTGTCACAATATATGATTAAAATCCGATTTTCAGATTTAAACTGCGGTTGAAGAGGTCATCAACAGTGTAACCCTGTATAAAAGCTGCAAACAGTGAAAGATACGTTATCTGAATTTAAAATAAGGACAGCATTCAAGTATGAAAATAGGAATTATAGGTCTGCCGCAGACCGGAAAAAAAACGTTATTTCAAATTTTAACAGGACATGAGATCACGGACGTTTCCAAGATATTTAAACCAGTGCCCGGAAGTGCTGATATTCTTGATTCCAGGTTTAATCAGCTTGTGGATATGTATGAGCCGAAGAAAAATGTAAAAGCCAGGATAGAGATTGTACTTCTGCCCAAAATGGAAGCAGAAACCATATCCAGAGGAGATATTTTCAAAGATATCGCTGATATGGATGCCATATGCCATGTGGTGCGCGCTTTTGAAGATGATGCAGTTTACCATGCCCAAGGGTCTGTGGATGCATTGAGAGATTTTGAGATGGTTAATGCTGAGCTGATCATGCATGATCAGATGTTTGTGGAAAAACGTATTGAACGTCTTGAAACAATGATCAAGAAAATCAAGGATGAAGATCAGCAGAAAGAGCTTGTGCTGATGAACGCCCTGAAAGAGCATCTTGAGGAAGAAAAACCGCTGCGCCTGGTTGAATTGACAGATGATGAAGAGAAGATAATCAGAAGCTATCCCTTTATTACAAGAAAAAAACTGATTGCGGCAATAAATGTGTCAGAAAATGATCTTGAAAACACAACGCTTCTTTCACTGTTTAAAGCAGATTGTGAAGCAGGTGATATTGAGGTGATGCCGGTCTCTGCGAAGGTTGAATCTGAAATCGCCGTGCTGGATACCCAGGAAGAGAAAGATGAATTTCTTGAGGATCTTGGTATCAGAGAAACTGCCCTTGAAAATCTGACAAAACTCTGTTTGAAATCTTTGAATCTCATTTCCTTTTTTACTGTTGGCAAAGATGAAGTCCGTCAGTGGCTTGTTAAAAAAGAGGCAAAAGCTCCCACAGCAGCAGGTGCTATTCATTCTGACCTGGAAAGAGGGTTCATCCGTGCAGAAGTATTTAAATATATTGAACTGGTTGCGTCAGGCAGTGAAGCAGAACTTAAAAAAAATGGTCAGATTTATGTCCAGGGCAAAGATTATATTGTTGAAGATGGCGATATTTTAAATATTCGATTTTCTGTATAAAACAGATAGATCCATGGCAGATATTTTGTAATCAAACTCTCTACCAGGCGCCTATGGGCCGTATAACAGGAGTAATACCCAGTTTATCTTTTAACAGGTTAAAATCTTTTTTAGCTCTTTTTTTATCAGGATAGCTTCCTGATCTTGCTAAATACCATTTCCTGCCCTTGGAGTCATTTAAAACCAATGTTTTTGAATCAAAACCCATCTTTACCAGTTTTTTATGCATTACCCGGGCATTTTCTCTATTTAAATATGCCCCTGTCTGAATGGTATAGCCCGTACCATTGGCCTGTTTAATGATTAAAGTGTGAGCGTTTTTATCAGTCTGGATTTTTTCTCTCTTTTCTGCTTGTGAAACTGCTTTATTCTCATCATCTTTTTTCTTCAGTTTTATCTTTTTCTGAAGTTCGGCCAGTTTCTCTTTTGCATAGCTGTTGCTTGGATTTATCTTTATGGCTTGTTCATAGGTTTTAGCCGCTTTAATGTTATCCTGTTTTTCTGCAAGCAGATCTGCCTTGTAGCAGATTGCCCAGTAGTAATCAGGTTTGAGTTTAAGAGCATCTTCAATATCTGCAAGTGCTTCCTCTTTTCTGTTCAGTTCTGCAAAGCATAGGGCGCGGTTAAAATAGGGGGCATAACTGCCGGGTGATTTATCTATGGCTATACCATAGTTTTCAATAGCATGGATGTAGTTTTTTTTATAATACCATGCGACACCAAGATTGCTGTGTATCCCTTTTAAGTCGGGAAACAGCTTTTTTGCTTTCATGAAGTCATCAATTGCAGCGTCATATTTTTTTTGTTTTATATAACAGATACCACGTTTTTTATATGCATCTGCATGACCGGGATCTTTCTCAATAATCTCTGAAAACAGATGAATTGCATCCTGATATTTCTCCTGTTTAAAAGATTTGACTCCAAGGTCAAACAACTCATTCTGGGTCCGGGCGGAGATGTCAGTATAAAAAAACAGGAGCAGTAATGCTAAAAACAGATATTTTTTCAAAGCAGATTTCCTTATTTTCAATATAGAACTTATTTATCTCTTATAAAATAATTTTGGTAAATTCAATATAAAAGATTAAAAGTAACAGTTTGTCATTTCATTTCTGAAATTAAAGCTCTGCATGCTATTCTATTGAAAGTGATTGACAATATATAACTTTTTTGTCAAAGTTTACTATCTATTATTATAAGCATGTGCAGTAGCTCCGGGTGGTAGGTGATGGAAAAAGGGAATATCAGTGGTACAAAATTTGATTGAAGATATAGTAGCAAGCAGAGAGTATTACGGGCATATTCTAACGGAAGACTACTCTGATGCGCTCAAGCAGCATGTTTCCAGAAAAATTCTCTGTTTAAGAGAACTTGATCAGATTCATAATCCGGCAATTCCATATATCTCTGCATGGCAGAAAGAAGAAAAAGCAATGTGGTATGAATTTATCGGAGCCAGATTTATTGAGCTAATGGGATGTAAACCTTGTGATGCCCCGGAAATGCTGCGGAAAAGCATAATAGAAAGACGTGTGTACAGCTATGGGGATATGAATAATATCCATATCCAAAAAAATTCCATGCAGCAGAATGAGCTGGGTGACTCGAGAAAAGGATTGCGCAGAGAGGGTGAAAAGAGAGGGCTTGTTGAAGCGGTCTATAAAATATCTCTTGACAGTGATGATGTGATCTGGTTGAAAGACCAGGCATTTGTAGAAGCGCATAAAAAAGATAAGATTTATCTCTCTTCAGGATGTCTGACCATTGTAACCAAAGAGATGGAGGCAGAGGAGGAATTACTCAGAACCCAAGAGATTCTTGAACAAAATACCCGCAAGCTTAAGAGAGCAAAAAGACTTCAGGAAAAAAATGCTGCTGAACTTTCCAGAGCAGTTGGTCAGATTGAAACAGCAAGAGTAGAGGCAGAAAGGGCAAATAAGGCCAAGAGTGAATTTCTGGCAGTCATCAGCCATGAGATCCGAAATCCCATGAATGGGATTATTGGCGCCTGCGATCTTGTCATGGGCAGTGAACTCAATCTGAAGCAGAAAGAACATCTCAACATCATCAGGAGTTCTGCAAGAGCACTTCTGGGGATGATTAATGACATCCTTGATTTTTCAAAAATAGAGGCTGGAAAACTTGAACTTGAAGCAGTCCCTTTTAATCCCAGGGAGATAATTGAAGAAGTTTCAGACATATTTCTGGAACTGATGAGTAAAAAAAATATTGAGCTGGTAGTGGATATCTCACCGGATGTTCCTGTTCAGCTGATTGCCGATCCTCTTCGGCTTCGTCAGGTTATGATCAATCTAACATCCAATGCATTGAAGTTCACTGACCAGGGTGAAATATGTATCAGCGTTGAACGTATTTCAGTAAACGATGATAAAACAGAACTTCTTTTCTGTGTGCGCGATACAGGTCAGGGAATCTCTTCTGAAAATTTAGAGCTTCTTTTTGATCCCTTTACCCAGGTTGATGGCTCCTATTCCCGAAAATCAGGTGGAACAGGCCTGGGTCTGGCAATCTGCAGACAGATCATTGAAATGATGAATGGCAGAATATGGGTTGAAAGCGAGTATGGCAAAGGGAGTTCTTTTTACTTTAAAGCAGAGTTCAGTTTTTTTGAAAAAGAGCTGGCATATGTAAAGAAAATTCCAAATGAGTTCAAAGAGCTGACAGCAATGATTGTTGAGGATAACCCGACAGCCCTCAAGGTAATGAAACGGTTTATTGAATCATTCGGTTTCCATACGGTTACCTGTGATTCAGGAGAGAAAGCGCTTGAAATCTGTTTTGCCGATGATGGAATCAACTGGCTTAATTTGATTATAATTGATGTAAGTCTGACAGGATCAGATGGTATTGCTGTAGCCGAAGAGATAAGAGCCCGTTCAGAGCGGGATATTTTTCCTGCAATTATTGCTGTAAGTGCCCTTGGCAGAGAAATCGATATTCAAAGGGCCAAAGATGCAGGAGTTGACCGTTTTTTAATCAAACCTGTGAAGCCGTCGTTTTTACTGGAAAATATTCTGGAGATAATGGGATTTTCAACCAGCCTGTCAGAAAAGAAATCTCTGCAGACAAGAGAGCAGGAATTCTCTTTTGACGGCCATATACTCCTGGTGGATGATAACTCAATCAATCGAAGAATTGCCTCGGAAATTCTTGAACTTGCCGGTTTGACGACTGATACGGCAGAAAATGGTGCAGAGGCAGTAGAAGCAGTGCATAAATGTTCTTATGATGCAGTGCTGATGGATATCCAGATGCCTGAACTGGATGGTCTTGAGGCAACAAGAATAATTAGACAGCGATTCCGGAAAGAGGAGCTGCCCATTATTGCCATGACAGCCCATGCTATGAAAAATCACAGAGATCAGTGTTTTAAAGCCGGAATGAACGACTATATCATAAAACCCATAGATCAGAAGGCGCTGTTTGCATCATTGAGAAAACAGATTAAACCAGAGGAGACGATACATCCTCTCCTGGATAAAAAAAATATGGTTAAAGAGAAGTTGAAAAAAAAATACAGGTATGATGCATTTCCAGGGCTGGATATTAAAAATGGACTTGAACGGCTTGGCTGGAGAGAGGATATATACATTGAAATCGTAAAAGATTTTGTTAAAGATCAGAAGGGTTTTTCTGAAACACTTCAGGCGCCTGAGAATGCACTGCTGAAGGGAGATGACCAGATTCTGATTGAGGGGCTTTGGGCATATTGTCAGGCATCTCTGACACCTCATTTATTCCTGTCAGGTTTCCGCTGGCCATTGCCCTGGAAGCTATTGAGTGGTTTACCACATTACTTTTTAGATTACTTGCAACAAGAAGGCAGTTGTCACAGATGTTGTTTATGAGTCTTGGGTTTCCTTTGCTTGTAATTTGAATAAACCGTATGGCTTCATCATCAAAGACAGGTGAGCCGGTTGCACCGGAATGTATCAGGCGGAAATAGATATATTCCCGGGTCTCTTCAAAGCCAAGCGGCCTTAAAGAGTATATTCTTTTTATCCGCTGTCCAAAAGCCACCATTTTTTTGTAATTGAGCATTTTTAAAAAATAGGGGTGGGCAAACATGATAATTCTGATGGGAAAAAACCCAGCATAATTATAACTTGCAAACAGTCTGATCTTATCAACAAAAGCATAGCTGAATTCCTGTGCATCATCAATGATGATATATATTATTCTTCTTTTTTCATCCCTCTTTTTTTCAAAGTATTCATGTATTACCCGCTGCAGAGCTGGTTCATCTTTTTTCGCATCTGCTCCCCCTGTTGCAATATCCAGCTCCTCTATTATTTTTTCAAGGAGCATGGTAAATGTATACATGGGGGTTGGAACCGAAACAGATGGCAGGTGGGGATTTTTTTTGAATAATTTTAACAGTTTCAGATATAAAAGTGTCTTGCCAGCTCCATAGTCTCCTGTCACCAGAAGGTTGGGCTCATTACTTTTTATTCCCTGGAGCAGATAATTCCAGCCATTCTCGTGGGCTTTTGATTTGTAAAAGAGTTCTGGTGAAGGATGGCTGTCAAATGGCTCTTTCTGCATTAAATAAAATTTTTTATACATCCAAAGCACCTCTCAATTATACCGTTTAGCAAAAACGTATATTTTTTTTTAATTGAATTCATTTTACATCATCCAGAAAAATTTCATTGTATTTCCACTTTTTTTCTGTTGGTGACTGCCCCTTGTTCAACCCTTTGATGATTTTATGTTTTGTCACCTGAGTCGGCATGGTCAGCATTCGCTCTGTCTGGCTGATGACCTTGGTACTTACATTTGCCTGCTTAGACAGGGCGGTAATGGTCATACCCAAGCTTATCCTTACCTCTTTAAGTCTGTTTTTTCTGATTTTACTGACCGCATCTTTTCTCTCAATGTATTGCCAGTCACTCATTTTTTTCCCCTAAAGTTTTGGGTTTAATGAAGCTAAAAAGAAATTTGTCATGACCGCCAGAATTTCTTTTACAGCAGTTTAATCCAAAAAATACGTTTTTTGAATAATCCCTCAGATTCATGCATATAGGGATAAATATGGATTGTCAAGGATTTTTTCGAAAAAGTTCAAACTTTTCCTATTTTTTCCTATTTTTTCTCGATCATTCCAAGAATTATATTCAAATCTAATCCTGTGTGATGATTTCAGGATGGATAAATTAATTTAATATGTGAATATTCCAGGCTGCTGCAGATAGCAAACAGGATATTATAAATATGAGAGAAGGCTTTACAGTTTAAATGGACAGTTGTTGTTACATTTTTCTGCTGATCTTTATTTTACAGGAGAGAAGGGAAGAATATGATGGGCTTAAAGAGAGTTAAAATGCAGAACCGTGTTATCGTGTTGAGCGGGTATGCTGCTGGTCTGCAGTCTGTCCTAAAGAGTTTATCAGTGACTACTCTTTTGCATTTTCATGGGCCTGGCTCAGTCTCTGTTTAATATATTGAATTTCATCTCTTTCATACTCATAGAGGTCAAAGCAATACCCATCTTCACCAAGAAGTCCTTCAGGTATGAGATCTCCGGTTTCATCAGGATCAGTGATCATCTCGCCATAAAAGCAGACAGAGAGCCATCTCTCTTCAGGATCATCATCAATTACATCAACCATGGCAAACAGGGATCGTTTTTTCTGATCTTTCTGCCTCGGGCGCAGAGAATAACTCACTCCAGGGCGGGCATTAAATTCAAAACTGGTTCCGGTAAGGCTTTTCAAGTGTTCGTAAAGCTCTATAAATGCCTCTCTGTTCCGGTTTTCGCTTTCGGGCCAGGATTCAAGAAAGCTGTCTATCTGATCCATTTTTATTCCTTTAAATGTTTTAAAATATGTCCAAGCTCTGGAAATATAAGGTTATTACACGCCAGTTTGCATGCTTTAATACTGCCGGGAATACAGAAAACCACTGTGTCTTTAATGATGCCTGCTGTGGCACGTGAAAGAATGGCAGCAGAATCAATCTCTTCAAAGCTTAACTGGGCAAACAGGATACCAAAGGCTGTCAGTTCTTTTACAAACATGGGTTTAACTGCTTCAACGGTTACATCTTTAGGACTTAATCCTGTTCCGCCTGTCATAATGACAACATCAGGAACGATTTTTTCTACAACATGCATGGTCAGTGAATCAATGGCATCAATATCATCGGTTACCACCTGATGAATGATGACTTCATGCCCCTCTTTTTTGGCCTGTTTTTTTATCCATGCTCCAGATTTGTCTTCAGAGAGATTTCGGGTCGTGGATACAGAAATGACAGCAATTTTAATATCTCTTGGTGTGTGTTTTTTATGGAAAAGCGTGCTCATTTATTACTCCTGTTCAATGTAAACAGCATCTTCGTCATCATGTTCATTCACAAGAACGGTAATCAGGTCATTGTGGTCTGTATCAAGTGAGATTCCCCTGTAATTGGCCTGTATGGGAAGCTCTCTGTGGCCCCGGTCCACCAGAATGGCAAGCTCAATTCGTGAGGGTCTCCCAAAATCCATCAAGGCATCCATAGCTGCCCGTATGGTCCGCCCTGTAAACAGGACATCATCCACAAGGATGATATTCATATCATCAACATTAAAGGGTATGTTTGAAGGTTTTACAACGGGCTGGCAGCTGATTTTAGTCCAGTCATCCCTGTACATATTGATGTCCATGCTTCCAAAGGGGATCTCTGTATTCTCTATTTTTTGAATCTGGTCTGCTATTCTTTTTGCAAGAAAATCACCCCGTGTCTGTATGCCGACAAGGGCAAGCTTTTCAACTCCTCTCTGCTTTTCTATTATTTCATGGGAGATTCTTGTGATAATTCTCTTAAAATCCTTATCATGGAGTATGGTTTTTCTGTTTTTCATACAAATGCCTCTTCAAGGTATAATATGCCATAAAAAAATCTAATTTCCGGGCTGCCTGTGCCGGGCAGTCCTGTTTCTGTTATAAACACTGCAGCTGGCATGATATCTTTTAATCACATTTTTAGTACCATTTTTTTTTATGGCGGGCAATACCTTGATTTTTAATATGCCTTGCTATAAATGTGTGTATGAAAAATAGATTTTCAACAGGATTGTATGGAATATTTTCAACAGGATTTGTATGGATGAAATTTGATTGTACAGGAGTAATACTTGCCGGCGGAAAAAATTCAAGGCTCCCGGGCAGGAAAAAGACATTTCAAAAAGTCGGAGAGCAGTCGATTCTTGAAAATATCTGCAGTCTGTTTTCAAAACTGTTCAAAGAGATCATCATAGTGGTAAATGAACCAGAGGAGTTTGCAGGTCTGGATATGACCATTGTAACAGATATTATTCCGTTAAAATGTGCGCTTGCTGGGCTCCATGCAGGGCTGTTTTATGCATCTTATCCATTTGCATATGTTACGGCCTGTGATACGCCATTTGTGAGTAGAGCTGTTGTTGAACATTTAGTGTGTGAGGCCGCTCCACGCTATGATGTGGTCATTCCAAGGACAGATGACGGGCTTGAACCCTTATCTGCAGTTTATTCAAAAAACTGTCTTCCTCTTATTGAAAATAATCTTGCAGATAATATTATTATGATTAAAAAATTTTACAGGAAAAAAAAGGTAAAGGAGATTCCTGTGGAAAAGCTGAGGGCATTAGATCCTGATATGAGATTTTTCTTTAATGTGAATACAGCTGAAGATCTGGAAAAGGCACGATTTATTGCAGGCAGAACTGATAAATAATAGAAATCAGGGAGTATGATATGAGCGTTGAAAAAATGATGGAAAAAATTAAAAAACATCCTGACTATAACAAGGCCGGGATGATTTTGTGCCATAATGGTGTTGTGAGGGAGACATCAAGAGAGGGAGACAAGGTAACAGGGCTTGAAGTTACAGTGGATCATGAAAAACTGGATAAGATCATAAAAGAGCAGAAAAGAAGAGAGGGCATTATTGAAATCCTGATAGAAATTAATGAGGGCAGAGAGCTGCTTGTCGGAGATGATGTAATGTTTCTTGTTGTTGCAGGCAATATAAGGGAAAATGTTATTGAATCTTTGACAGATACTTTGAATCAGGTAAAGACGCAGGCCACAACAAAAAAACAATATTTTATCTGAATAACAGCTCTGTGGCAGGTGTGTTTTCCTGCCTTGCAGCCGGTAATCAAGGTTTATATATTTTTCTGGCTGTTTTTTCATAAAATATAAATCAGAGGTGAGAATATGGCAGATTTTACCCATCTTGACAGAGATGGCCGGGTTAGAATGGTGGATGTGGGTGATAAGGAAAAAACCAGGCGTATTGCTGTGGCTTCCGGTAGGATTTCAATGGAGCCAGATACCCTGTCCTTGATAATGGATGAAAAAGTTAAAAAGGGAAATGTTCTTGAAACAGCACGGATTGCGGGTGTAATGGCTGCAAAAAGAACATCTGATTTTATCCCAATGTGTCATCCGATAAATATCACCCATGCAGAGGTGAATTTTTCCTTTGATCAAAAAGTAAGTTGTATTCATATTACATCCCGGGTTTCCTTAACTGAAAAAACAGGTGTTGAAATGGAGGCTTTGACCGCTGTCTCTGTTGCAGCCCTGACCATATATGATATGTGCAAATCCCATGACAGGGCAATGAAAATATCAGATATAAGGCTTCAGTCAAAATCAGGGGGTAAAAGCGGAACATATACTGCAAAATAGTGTGGACATGATTACCATCGGCAATCTGTTGTTACTGGCAAGTGGCTTCATTGCAGGGGTGCTTGTATCCATTCTTTATACAAGACAGAAACGCTCTTCCGTGTCAAAAACCATTGAGCCTGTTCAGGAGAGTCTTATAAGGTATGAGCAGCATCTGAACTCCATGGAAAAAGATCAGGTGAGAGCCTATGGGGCTATTACTGAAAAACTGCTTGAAATGGGCAGGAGCCAGAATACCCTGAATATTGAAACAGCAAATCTTGTAAAGGCTTTGAGAGTACCCCATGTCAGAGGACGATGGGGAGAGATAACCTTGAAAAGAGCAGCAGAGCTCTCTGGAATGTCAGAATACTGTGATTTCAGTGAACAGCTCTCATCAAAGGGCGACAGCGGTCTTGTCAGGCCTGACATGGTCGTCACCCTGCCTGAGAACCGCAAGATCATAATTGATTCAAAAGTACCTCTGATTTCCTATCTTGATGCCCTTGAAGCAAGTGAAGAGGGAGAGAAACAGGAGAGGATGAGACATCACGGACAGCAGGTAATGAAACACATAAACACTCTTGCTTCTAAAAAATATTTTTCCCACATTTCACCATCTCCTGAATTTGTGATACTCTTTATTCCGGGAGAAAACTTTTTTTCTGCTGCAGTGAGCCACTATCCTGGCCTGATAGAAAAAGGCATTGAAAAAGGGGTGATACTTGCCACACCAACAACTTTGATAGCACTTTTAAAAGCAGTTTTTTACTCCTGGAAACAAAAAAAAAGTTATGAAAATGCCCGGGAGATCAGAAATCTGGGGGTGGAGCTTTTTTCAAGGCTTTCCACCATGACCGATAATATGAACCGCCTTGGAAAAGATATTGAAAAGTGTGTGGCTGCCTATAACAGGACCGTGGGGTCCATGGAGACAAGAGTAATGAGCACGGCAAAAAAAATGGAGGGCCTTGGTATCTCCTCAAAAATCATGGACAGCATGGAGGAGATATCGTATTCAAAAACCATTGTAAGACAATTTAACAGACATTCAAAAGATAATGAAAAAGATAACCTTGAAAAATAGCAACACTCCCGGTTTTATTGACAGGAGTGAAAACCCGGCAGAGGCAAAGAGGGTAAAAGATAATTTTTACACCCCTGTTTTCATGATCAGAGTTTTTTTGCTTTTAATTGTGATCTCTTTTTTATCTGGATGCTTTCCCGGCATAAAGGAAGATATTACAAAGTTTAATTCTCTTGAAAAACTGAGATCCGTAAATCACCCTCTTTTTACAGATGATTTTGACTACAGGGATCTTTCTCTCTCCATTGACCGCAGTATTGAGTATTTTCAAAAAGTGCCTCCCCGGAAAAAATATCAATATGGAAAAGAGATCTACACTGCATCTCACCTTATGCTCTCTCTGGAATCATTTAGAGAATTTCTGCTGAAACAACCGTCAGCAAAGGCTTTAAATAAATTTATAAAGTCAAAATTTGCAGTTTATACAGCATCCGGTAACCAGGAGAAGCAGGTCCTATTTACAGGATATTTTGAGCCGATTTATCCAGGCAGCTTAAAAAAGAGTGATCTGTATAAATATCCTGTGTATGCCGCCCCGGGCGATCTGTTTGAGATTGATCTCTCCCGGTTTTCAGGAAAGTATGAAAATCATAAACGTCTTATGGCAAGGGTGAATCATCTGAACAATACAGTTTTACCTTATTATTCAAGAAAGCAGATTAATGCCATGGAGGATTTTAAAGCAGAACCTGTGGCTTGGCTTAAGAGCAGAGTGGATAGATTTTTTCTTGAAATTCAGGGCTCCGGCAGAATTATGCTTGAAGGTGAAAAAGTATTAAGGCTTCACTATGCAAAGAGTAATGGCAATTCATACAAATCAATCGGGCGCTACCTGATCGATAAAAAGGAGATTTTAAAGAAGGATATGTCCATGCAGGCCATTCGAAACTGGCTTGAACAAAATCCCCACAGGATGGATGAAGTGTTACACCATAATGGCAGTTTTGTCTTTTTTCAGGTGGAAGAAGGGGGTCCCTTTGGCTGCCTCGGTGTTGAAGTGACTGCTTTACGTTCCATTGCAACAGATATAAATCTGTTCCCCAAAGGCGCCCTCTGCTTCATACAGAGCCGGCTGCCTGAAAAAGCAGACAGCAGGGTGGATGAGTGGAAAAAAACCTCTTTTTTCGCTTTGAACCAGGATACAGGCGGAGCTATTAAAGGGCCTGCAAGAGCAGATATTTTCTGCGGGCATGGAGAGTATGCGGAGTTTGCTGCAGGCCATATGAATCAATATGGAAAGCTGTTTTTCCTTGTTCTGAATCCCTGATCTTGACAATCGAGAACCAGAAAGGTTTTAAAAACGTCAAGTCACTGGTATAGTGATTCCCGTAAAGTAACCATGCCGGAGGAGAATCTACAGATCGTGCACAGGTCCGGTTCTCCGGCAGATTCTGTTAAATCCATTCAACATCTTTTTTATAAAATTTGAGGATCACTTTTTTCCCGGGATAGAGTGCCAGTTTTGTTATCTTATCAGGGGAGAGCCCGAGGACAAAAGTCATGTCACTGACTCTAACCGCTGTCATGATCAGGAGGGAGTTTTTTTCAAGATGCATTGAAGTGATCCTGCCTGATAACTGATTCAGGCCGGCAGTGCTCTGCTGCCGTTCATGCTCAATGAATATTCTCTTTTTTCTGATAACAGCACTGCGTGTTTTTCCGGAAGGAGACGGCAGATGTATGACCTGTCCATCTTCCATTTTTTTTATGTGATTTGTGTCAGTGTCTTTTTCAAAGGGGCCTGTGATTATATTTTCAATTCCAGTGGGAAAAAGTCTGCCCTTAGACATGGAAAGATGTCTGCTGCTTATTGAATAAAGCCACTGCAGGTCATGGCTCGCAATGACAAGGGTGGCATTCCACTCATTTTTTGCATGCAGTGAAGCCTGGCGTATCAGTTTTGCACTTGTTGCATCTACACTTGCGACAGGTTCATCAAGGAGCAGCACTTCTGGTTTTAAAATAAGCCTGGCAGCCATGGCAACTCTCTGGGTTTCCCCTCCTGACAGTTCATGCCACATTCTTCCTGCAAATTTATCATAATCAAGTCCTACGCTGAAAAGCGCATTTTTCACCCGGGTTTCCAGTTTTTCTGTATCTTTTCTTATTTTCAGGCCATAGGCGACATTTTCAAAAACCGTTCTCTTTAAAAGATATGGTTTCTGGGTCAAAAGCGTTATTTTTGAGCGGATAGTCTGAGAAAAGGGATATTCCTGATACCCTTTGTAAAAAATGCTTCCCCTGGTTGGCTGAATGGTGAAAGCCAGCAGTTTTAACAGCGTACTCTTTCCACTGCCATTGGGTCCTGTAATACCGGTAATGACACCCTGCTGGATGGCGAGCTGATCAATATCAAGAACTTTTGTGCTGCCATAAAAGTGGCAGAGATCTTTTAAATAAAATGCCTGGTTTTCAGTTTTCATTGTTTTCTTAAAAATGAGAGGGAGAGATTTACAATAAATGCAATCAATATTAAAATAAGCCCAAGGGCAATACCATTGGCAAATAATCCCTTGTTTGTTTCAAGGGCAATAGCTGTTGTAATGGTTCTTGTGTGATATTTTATATTGCCGCCCACCATCATAGATATGCCGACTTCCGTTAAAACCCTTCCATATGCCGTGACAATTGCAGCAAGGATACTGAATCTCACCTCCCACAGGCAGGTCATGATCATATTCCGTTTTCCTGCTCCCAGGGCTGCAAGGGTGAGTTTAAGATCCTGATCAATATTTTCAATTGTAGAGGCAGTGATGGCTGTTATTATGGGCAGGGCAAGTATAGTCTGTCCGATTGCAATTCCGGTCAGAGTAAAAAGAAGATTGAATTGACCCAGAGGTCCCTGGCGGGAAATAATTGCATAAACAGCAAGACCGATAAATACCGTTGGAAGGGCAAGCATGGTATCAACAATCGTTCTTAAAATTTTTTTCCCTCTGAAATTAAAGTATCCCAGCAGAAATCCGCATGGCAGACCTGCTCCGATACTCAGCAGTATGGAGCAGGAGGAAACCTTTATTGTTGCAAAGACAGCCGTCCAGGTTGACGTGTCTCCGCTTATCAGAAGCTCAATGGCCTTTAAAAAGCCTGCAACTATGAAATCCATGTCATTACCCTTTACATGTAAGCCTCTGTTTTATCCGGTCAGTGGGAAGTGATATTATTTATAAGCTAATTGTGCCTTCTGCACAACTATTTTGTTGGATGCCGCACTATTCAGCATTTGGTATGAATAATTTTTTACCCAGCAGTCTGAAATCTTTTATCAGGTTCTGAGCATTTTGAGAAGCCATCCAGTCAGAGAATTTTACTGCCAGTTCATATTTTGCATCAGGACAGTTTCCAGGATCAAGTGTCAGGACACTGTACTGGTTCAGCAGTATGCTGTCACCTTCAACCATTATTTTAAGTGGAGGCGTGCCCCCTTTCAAAGATTGGTATTTTATATATGTGCCTCTGTCTGTCATGGTGTATGCATTCTTTTCCTGGCAGATATTGATTGTTGCCAGCATTCCCTGACCAGTCTGGATATACCACTTATCCCTTTCCGGTATCTCAACTCCTGCATTTTTCCACAGCAGTTTCTCTTTTTTATTTGTTCCGGAATCATCCCCTCTGCTGGCAAACAGGGCATTCTCTGTCTTGATTGCTCTTAATGCCTCGGATATATTTTTTCCTTTGATGCCGGCAGGGTCTTTTTCAGGTCCAATCATTACAAAATCATTATACATGATCCGGGTCCTCTTTTCCCCGTATCCCTCTGTAATATATTTTTTTTCTGCAGGCGGGGCATGGACAAGCAGAACATCAACGTCGCATTTCTGCCCGAGTTTTAAAGCCTTGCCTGTTCCGGTTGCTGTCCATTTCATCTCTATTCCGGTCTCTTTTTCAAAATGCGGTATAAGATAATCAAGGAGGCCTGTGTTATCCGTACTGGTCGTTGTTGCAAGCATAAGCATTCTATCTTCTGCATGGGAAGTGATAAAACTCATACCGGCGATAAATGTAATGGATAAGATAATCATTATAGTTTTTTTCATTTTAAATCTCCTGAATTGATAAATAGTCAATCTCCACATGTAAAAACATGGTTGGAATATGTTAATTTTAAGGAGGTGTCAATAAAATATTTTATGTTGATATAAAAAACAGAAAAAACTTACCAATAATAACAAATAACAACAAAAAAGATGTATGGGCTCTCATGGCACCCCTTTACGGTGAATAAAAGAGGCAGGTATTGAAATGGGATGAATGTGATTTTTCGATTGTGTGTGCGGGAAAAGCTGAGTTGCCCGGGTATTACCGGGAAATTACAATTTTATTCATCTTTCAGGAACAGCGTATGATACTCTTCTTCAATAAGATGCGTTTTTAATTTTTTATTGACAAACAGGTAGATCTCTTCAAGTTCTGCATTGGAGAGTCTTGGTATGAAAGTGTTTAAAAAAGAGTCTTCGGAAAATTTCTGGAGATAAAACATAATGGTCTCTTCATCTGTCCGGCGATCCATTCCAAACGCTCCGAGACCTTTATATTTATGGATAAAGTTGTGTGTATCTTTTTTCATTAATGACTATTCAATATGGGTTATACCTTCATATTCAGTTGAGCCGGAACACCTGAAGCCATACTTCTGCAGACAATGGAATCTGCCAGCCGTTATCAGGTCAATTTTTCAACCATGAGTGTCAGCTTTCCTGCTGTCAGCAAAAGCCTGGTCATGAAACTGCTTATTTAGTATCCGTCTTTAAAAATCTCTTCAGCAAGTTTGACATCTTCGGGTGAGAATACAAACAGGCATTTGCCATCTGAATCTGATACAGAACCATATACATAGTTGATGTTGATCTGTTTTTCCCCAAATTTTCTGTTGATCTTGGAAAATTCACCAGGTTTGTTTTTAATGTCAATGGTTACAACTTCTTTGGAGTCAAATATATACTCATCTGTTTTTAAAAGCTCTATCGCTTTCTGATAGTCATCCACTATGAGCCTGATAAGGGCAAACTGGGCAGAGTCTTTTCGCATTGAGCTGTAGCTTGCTGAAGATGCAAGCCTTTTAAGGGATTTTCCCCTTGCTTCAAACAGATTCTGTACATAAGCAGATGCATCCTGGATTGTAATGGCATCAATATTGATAGTCTCTTTGGCAAGAAGTTCTGTCAGTTTTGCAAGCTCACCAGGTGCATTTTTAAGAAAAAGTGAAATTTCTGTTCTTATCATGATGCCTCCTTAATATATGGTTTTGAGACCGGGGTATCGGGATTTAAAACATACAATATTTTCAAGCCTTGATACCCATAACCTGCTCCTCAATTGTTTACAGTATTTACACCATCATCAAATGCTTTCATATTCAGGGGAATAATTTTTGCCTTGGCTGCAAATTCCTCTTTAATACAATTTTTTAGAATCTCCAGGTCAACAATTTCAGCCTTGGCTGCAAAAGCACTTAACGCAACAATATTGGCCGCTTTTACACTGCCGGCTTTAATCGCAATATCATTGGCAGGCACAACAAGCTCTGTAATATCTTCTCTTTCACTTCTTGTAGGAATCAGTGAACTGTTGATCATGATTACACCTCCCGGTTTTACATCTTTTGCAAATTTCTCCAGGGAAGGGCGGTTCATGGCCACAAGATGGCTCGGATTTTTGATAATGGGCGAACCAATTCTTTTATCGCTGATAACAACAGTGCAATAGGCTGTACCTCCTCGCATTTCCGGACCATATGACGGAACCCAGGCTACAAAAAAGTCCTGTTTCATTGCTGCGTGTGCAAGAAGTTTGGCACTCAGCAGAATTCCCTGGCCGCCAAATCCGGCAAATTTTATTTCTGTCTGCATGTATTTCTCCAAAAAAAATATTATATCTATTCAGGAACTTTGTAATCTCCCAGTTCATAATATGGCAAAAGATTCTCTTCTGCCCATTTTAAAGCATCAAGCGGTGTCAGACCCCAGTTTGTAGGACATGTATTTACCAGTTCCACAAAACTGAAACATTTTCCTTCCACCTGATACTCGAATGCTTTTTTAATTGCTTTTTTAGCTTTGTTTACCTGTTTGGGATTTAATACTGCCTGTCTTGTGACATAGGCAGGCGTAACCAGCTCACCCAGAAGATTAGCCATTCTTATGGGCATCCCTGTATCTGCCGTGTCCCTTCCAGTTGGTGAAGTAGTGGCACGTTGACCCGGCATTGTGGTAGGAGCCATCTGACCGCCTGTCATACCGTAAATGGCATTATTGATAAAAATTGTTGTGAATTTTTCTCCCCGGTTTGCAGCATGGATAATCTCGCTCATCCCGATGCTGGCAAGGTCGCCATCTCCCTGGTAGGTGAAGACAATCAAATCAGGTCTGACTCTTTTAATTCCAGTTGCCATGGCAGGTGCACGGCCATGTGCCGCTTCCTGAAAATCGCAGTTAAAATAGTTGTATGCCATAACTGCACAACCCACAGGAGCAATGCCTACAGTTCTGCCCATGATACCCAGCTCATCAATAGCTTCTGCAACAAGTCTGTGAACAATGCCATGGGTGCAGCCAGGGCAGTAATGTGTCATATTATCACTCAGGCTCTCTGGCCTTGAAAATGCTTTTCCCATTATATATTTCTCCTAAATTAGAACCTTAGAGCAGGCCGGTAATAACTTCAATAATTTTTTCAGGTGTTGGAATCTCTCCGCCGCATTCACCATAAAAACTGACCTCGCGTTTGCCTTTTACACAGCGCTCAACATCTTCCACCATCTGACCCATACTCATTTCAATACTGATGACAGCTTTACAGCTCTCTTTAACTGCAGCATCATATATTGCATCTTCAGGAAAAGGAAACAGGGTCCTGGGCCTTACAAGCCCGACTTCAAGGCCTTTTTCTTTCATCATATCAATGGAAGTTTTGCAGACACGGCTCATGGTACCATAACTGACAACAAGAACTTTATAATCTGCTTGAGTGTTATACTCTTCATAGAGCACTTCCTCTTTTTTCATCTGTGCATATTTTGCCTTGAGAAGCTGATTGTTTCCATTGAGTTCTTCTGGATCAAGAAAAAGAGATTTTACAAGATTCCTTTTTTTGCTTTTTCTGTGGTCCATGCCGTTTGTTGCCCAGTCATCCTTAATGGAAGGTTCTGTTTTAAGGTCATCCGGGAATTCGACTGGTTCCATCATCTGTCCTATGAGCCCGTCACCGAGTATCATGACAGGTCCACGGTATTTTTCTGCAAGAGTAAAAGATTTCATTGTCATCTCAACAGCCTCCTGCACACCGTCCGGAGCAAGGACCAGCAGTTTGTAATCGCCATGTCCTCCTCCCTTGGTTGCCTGGAAATAGTCTCCCTGGGAAGGCAGAATACCACCAAGGCCCGGACCGCCTCGCATGATATTGACAAATACAGCAGGGCACTGTGCAGCTGCAATATATGATATGGCTTCACTCATCAGGCTTACTCCGGGGCTTGAAGATGTTGTCATTACTCTTTCTCCACAGCCTGAAGCCCCAAAGATCATATATCCTACAGCAACTTCACTCTCACCCTGTAAAAATACTCCGCCAACCTCAGGCATTCTTTTTACCAGGTATTCGGCAACTTCTGACTGGGGAGTGATCGGGTAGGCAAAATAATTTTTACATCCAGCTCTGATGGCAGCCTCTCCGATGGCTTCATTTCCTTTCATTAATACTTTTGTCATCTGATTTTATCCTTATAATTTTTAACTCATGTACAACAAACCGGCTGTTGAAAAAATATTTTCTAAGCGTATCATGCAGTCTCTTTTTGGGTTTTAGCAATAGTAATGGCAACATCAGGGCACATGATACAGCAGATTGTACAGTGTATGCAGTCGTCAGGTCTTGCCTGGAAGACGGGAAAATGTCCCTTTGCATTTACTTTGTCGGTTATCTCAAGAACATTTTTAGGGCAGAAATTGATACATAGCCCGCACCCCTTACATACTTCACTGTCAATGATATGTTTGTACGCCATTTTATTATACTCCTAACTATTTCGTTTCCATGGAAAATTTAATTTTCTGTCTATTTTAAGTACTGGACAGGTAAAACGATCCAGTTCAAGCTGTGATATAAGATGTGCTCCAGCTGTAATGAATTTTATCTCAAGCCCGGTTGCACTGGATACATCTTTCAGCAGATCATATCCTTTATAAATATGCTCTGGTTCTGTTTCGTCAATCAGGTTGGAATTGCTGACAACTCCTGTTATTTTTATTTTTGAAGTATTTTCTATCTCTTCCTTTATTTTAATGCAGCCTTCAACATTTTCTGTAAAAGGTCGGAAAGGATTTATCACCTGCAGCATATTAACGTTTTTGTCTTCAAGATGATCTGCAAGGGCTGCAAGAACAGTCACTCCGGTATCATCACCGCCTGCATCAAGTATGGTCAGCGTGGAAGGCTGCTTGATCATTCCTGCAACAGCCGGAGTAAGAATAGGCAGATCAGCATGCATATACTGGTTATCAGGCAGTACAACATCTACTCCCAGGTTTTCAAGGTATTTCCGTGCTTCACGTGTTCGAAAATATGGGTTTACCAGATCAAGATCACCTATTTTTACGTCTATTCCTTCCAATCTTTTGGTAACAGCAAGATTTAGAGCAGTTTCCGTTTTGCCACTGCCGTAATTTCCGCATATAACCACAATTCCGTTAAGATCAATCTTCAATTATGACTCCTTGATATACTAAAACCATCACTTTACACAAATCATTATTTTTTTGCAATAAAATTTTTAAACTCTTGTATGACAGCCGGATAATGTCATTCATGCCAGGTAATGTCATTCATATAAGTTAATACAATTTACCGGAAATGCTGCTTTGAAAGAGATGAGTTTTACTGATTTGATTCAGGCAGTGCGAGGTTAATATACTTTTCTTTTGGAAAATCCTTTTCCAGGACCATTAAATGTGTTTTCAGTAATCAGAAAGAGGTTCCAGGGAACGGCGTATGTAATATTTTGAAATTTCAATCTATTATATCCCGGGCAATGAGATCTTGAATATCTCTGTATGTAAGGCAGCGGTTCAGCTGCAGGCTTTTTGTTTTGATATTGAATGTAAGATCATCCAGATGCTCATCAGGGCAGTCTATCTTATTTGCATCAAGATATTTTTTGACAAGCTGCCTGCCGCAGAGAACATTTAAAAAAAACTGTTTTCCGGATGTAATCCCGAACTGGCCATCAGCATGGGTTCCAGCCACATGGGTTTTTACGCCGTCACCAAATACAGGCGTATTAATGTTTAAGATATGCTCACCTGTCTGCTCCGAGATGATGGAATCCACATATTTATAATATGCGTGAAACGTATCAATATCCTCTGTATTTAAACCTATTTCAAAACCCTGGTCCTTGAGCGCTTTCGCACTTGTATAGAGGTCAGCTATTCCGTTTCTTTCTCCTATACCAAGGGCTGAAGCTTCAAGAATACTGCCTCCGGCCAGGATGCCCATGAGAGAATTGGCAGATGCCATGCCCATATCATTGTGACAGTGGATTGAAATTTTTGTTTTTCCTCTTTTTAAAGAAAATTGGCTTATTTTGTCAAAAACCTGGTTTGGGGCCATCATACCTGAAGTATCCGGCAGGGAAATCATATCTATGTTCTGCTGACTGAAAAAGAGAATAGATTTTTCAATGATTTCATCATCTGTTCTGCCAATATCCAGCATGGCAATGGAGATGACAGAGCCTGGTTTCATATCTCTGATATACCTGGTGGTCTTTACAAGATTTTCAAGGATTTTATCAAGTTCGTCATCTGTCACCCTGTTTTTGATGTATATATGAAAATGAAAATCATTTATACCGGTTCCAAGTAACATATCAGCATGGTCAATATTTGCCATTCCCATGCCGGCTATGGAGGTCCTGTATTCCTGCCGGGCTGCGTGTATACAAAGCTCTTTTACCATATCAGCTTCACGCTTATGGGCAGGAGGGTAACCCGCCTGGCATATATCTACTCCGAGTTTTTCTTGAAATTTCAAGATCTGAAGGCGCTGTTCAAAGGAAAACATCAGTCCCCTGTACTGCATACCTTCCCTCAGGGTTTCATCAATAATAGTAACCTGCCTTTTATTCATCATTTCTCTAACTCTCTGCAGGATAAATTAAATCATATTATTCAAAAGATCTGCCATATCAGGATGAAAGAATATTAATCCATTTTAAAATGTTCTTTTGGCGGATTAAAATAGCCGCAAATTAATCTGGGAAAAAGAGTTTTCAACTGCTCGATTATGGTGTTCATGCCCATGGGTGTGCCGGAATCCTGAACACCTGACATGATTTCATAATACTTTTTTGGATCAAAATTGAGGTTGCGCCACTGGATCATGTCAATATGGTAATGAGTGATAAACGCTTTTAATGCTCTGAACTCTTCTCTGGAGTCGGTGAATCCGGGAGAGTTCAGATAGTTTACTGCAACAAATTTTCCATGCTGTTTCGCTTTTTCAATACTCTTTAAAACATCTGAGAATTTATATCCTTTAGGCCTGAAATAGGCTTTGTAGCAGTTTTCCCTTACAGAGTTCATACTGACTCTCATGGAATCAAGACCGGCAATACATAATTGTTCAACATATTCCGGGAAACTGGCATTTGTATTTAAATTAATGGTTCCCTGGTCTGTTTTTTTTCTTATGATCCGTATAGCAGGCTCTATTGTTTTAAATGCTGTTAACGGCTCTCCTTCACACCCCTGCCCGAAACTGACCACACTGTTTTTAACATGTGATATGTGTTCAATGGAGATCTGGGCAATATCCCGGGGGCTTGGCGTAAATTTTATCCTCTCCTGGCAGGCGCATAAACTGCTCTGGGTCTGCAGGGATATGCACCCGAGGCAGTTTGCATTGCATATGGTTGAAGTGGGAAGAGGAGCTTCGTATCTTTGAAGAAAAAAATTTTTTCCGGCCGGACATCCATACTTCAGTGCACACGTTTCAAGATGTCTCATCAGCCTGTTGTCAGGGTACTTTTTTTTCAGTCTGTTGATGCCTTTTACAATACCTTTATGGGGCATTTTACTTAATGCCTGTCTTGGCTCTCTGTCCACAACTACTGCAGAAGAGCGGAAACGGTTCTTTCCAAAACCGACAGCACCGTATGCAAACAGGGGCAGCAGGTTTTTTACTCCTCTGTCGTCATAGGCACATGAGTGTCTGTTGACATATCCTGGAGAATTAAAGACAGCAACCGGAAATATTTTTTCTCTTGAAGCAAAGGGGTTGTTTTCAATAATTTCAATTTTATCTCTGGCAATATTGTAAACAATGGGATGTCTGTCAGGCAGCATCATGAGTTCACTGCCCTGCGGCATGACAATACTTTTTTCTTTTTCCAGGATGACAGGGGTCTGTCCGGCCATGCCTACGGCGCCGTAGCCTTCAAGTTCAAAAATTTCACCGTTCTCAGCTGCTGCTACAGCTGTAAGAATATGTTTTCTGTTATACGTGATATCCTACTCCGGCAGATCTGTTTCTAAAGATTCAAGATACGGTATGGGCAGCACTCTTTTATTTGTCCCCAGATAGACAAGTTCAAGAGTACATGTGACAGCAGCCTTCTTTGCATCAGGGCGCCATGCCTCGTGGGAGAAGAGAATTCTGTAGGCTCCCTCTTTTTTCCAGGTTGTTCTTATGTCAAGAATATCTCCGAAAACGGCTCCCTCATGAAAATTCATATTTGCCTTGTAAACTGCAAAACCGCTTCCATGCTGATGCCACATTTCTGCAAGCACCTTGACTCCGATAAGATCTTCCCTTGCTCTTTCAAAAAATTTTAAGTAGTTTGCATGGTAGACTACTCCTGAGTGATCTGTGTCTTCGTAGTAGACTGGAACTGATAAGTGGTGTGTTTTCTGTTCTGGATCATTCATATGTTCATACGCTTTAAGTTTGTGTTAGTCTACCTGCATTAACACATCTTGTATGCTTTAATCAAGAAATCAGGATGAAAAATATCTGTCAGAAAGAAGAAATAGCGTGCAGTGCTGGATATTACTCTATTTTTCCAATGCCGGCAAAAATATCAAGTCCTCCATGAAAGAGAGGCTTTAATTCAAGCCTTAGCCCAAGCGATAATCTGCTCTCCCTTGATGGAAGGATAATACCCACACGCCAGTTTTTAAAATCTGCATTCAGCTTTTTTCCTATTTCCCGGTAAAACAGGGTAGTGTTGTCATTTTTCCCAAGCCTTTTCCCATAAGGTGGATTCAGCATAATGACCCCTTTTTTTTCAGGGCAGGCAATGGGGGGAGTGATTTTGAAGAAATCTGTTTTTGATACATGAATCATTTTACAGAAATCGTGTTTATCTCTGTTTTTTTTCAGCGCGGCCAATGCGTGGTCATCAATATCTGACGCAAAAATCTCTCTGCCTGAAAAGCGTGTAAATTCTTTTTGCATCTGTTTTTTCATGTAGGCATAGGTTTTATAGTTAAAGGCAGGCCACTGCTGCAGGGCAAAATTTCTGAAAAATCCAGGTGGTATATTTGATTTTATCATGGCCGCTTCAATACTGAATGTTCCTGAGCCGCACATCGGATCAATCAGTACGTCTTCAGCTGAAAACTTTGTCCAGGACAGCATGGCTGAAGCAATATTTTCCCTTACAGGTGCCTTGCTCACCTTTTTTTTGATTCCCCGTTTAAATAGAAGATTGCCAGTCGTATCCATGGAGATGGTGAAAAAATTATCTTCTGCTCTTATATGAATTGTCTGACTGGATCTCTCTTCTGCTGTAAAGGCATCCATGCTGTTTAATTGTTCTGAAATGATTTTTTTACAACGTTGTTCTATGGCGCCGGAATGGTACAGTCTGGATTTTCTGCTGGTAATGTTAAATTTTATAAAACAGTTTTCAGGCAGGTAGAGTATCCAGTCAATTCCTTCTATTTTCTGTTCAAGTTTTTCAAAGGAGTCTGCCTTGAAATGAGCTATCCTCATCAAAATTCTTGAAGGGCTTCGTAATGTCAGGTTAAAAGCCATGCAGGTATTTAACCGGGCTTGGAATTCAATCCCTCCCTTTGTCATTTTCATGTCATTTTCAGCAAATCCTGCTTCAACCATTTCCCTGTAGCATGTTTTTCTTAATCCAGGCGCACATACTGCAAAGAATGAATGCTTTCTTCCGCTTACTCTTCTTTTTACTCTTTTAATAAAGGGAGATATGTTCAAAACATTAAATTTAATTCAGTATACTTTTAATATTCATGGCAAAATCCATGCTTCTTTCTGTAGCAGCATGATGGCTGTTATACAGGTTCATTTTTTAGCAGGAAGATGACACTGTTTTGAAAAATAATCAATCAGAATATTTGATCATTTTCAAATATCCGGAAGAATATTAATTGTCAATGAATTGAATCAAATTAACGAAAGAGCAGGATAACACTGTTTTATAACTTGACAAGGCTTGTATTTTGAGAATAAGTAAAGAAAGCCTGTTTGAAAAAATGATAACGTAATAGTGTTCAATTTTTTTCGGTCAGACAGTAAAGGTTTAAACAATCAAAAGGGTGATTTTTTTATGGATATGAAAAGAGACTATTTTGAAGATATACAGCTTTTTACATCTCCGGTTGTTTTCTTCTGGTTTGCAGTATTAATCGGGTCATTATATCTGCTCCCCTTTTTTGTAAGCAATTATTATATTTATGTGGCAAATTATATTGCAATTAATATTATTGTTGCAACGGGTTTGAACCTTCTTGTGGGATATACCGGTCAGATCTCACTCGGGCATGCAGGCTTTTTTGCCATTGGCGCGTACGGTACAACTATTCTGATGCTCAAGGCAGGCCTGCCTTTTATTATTGCTTTACCAACTGCAGCCCTTATTGCAGCAGGTTTTGGCTTTTTACTCGGGCTTCCTTCCTT
The DNA here is from genome assembly GCA_964636495.1 of uncultured Desulfobacula sp. GTDB lineage: Bacteria > Desulfobacterota > Desulfobacteria > Desulfobacterales > Desulfobacteraceae > Desulfobacula. The sequence continues at coordinate 177,677 of CAZWSL010000001.1, forward strand.
AAGACTTGAGGGTCCTTATCTTGCCATAGCCACTCTTGGATTTGGCCTGACCATCACACAGGTAATCGGCAGAATTGAATATTTCGGGGGCAGGGATGGAATTCATGTCCCGGATATTAATATTGGTTCATGGGTTATAGATACAGATAAGGAATTTTATTTTCTGTTGATTACCCTGACAATATGTCTTCTTTTATTCATGAGAAATTTAATTAAAACAAGGATGGGCAGGGCATTTATTGCCATAAGAGATGCTGATATTGCAGCTGAAACCATGGGAGTGAACATTGTTTTTTATAAAACCCTTGCCTTTGCAATAAGTGCTTTTTATGCCGGTATTGCAGGTGGTATGTATGCCTTTGTCCTGAAATTTATAGAACCTGAGATTTTTACTCTTTTGATGTCGATTCTATTTCTTGCCATGATTGTTGTAGGAGGACTTGGTTCCATGATGGGCTCCATTACAGGAGCTACTCTTCTTTGCTGGCTGGATTTAAAATTGAGAAACATTCTTGAGATCCCTCATGTTGGAGAGTGGTTGAAAAAACTTTCTGAAAACTGGTTTTCTTTAACAGGTGTATCCAATATCCAATATATAATCTTTGGCTCCATTATGGTCGGGATAATGCTGTTCGAACCTCTCGGGCTTTATGGGATATGGATTCGGACAAAAAAATACTGGCGGACATGGCCGTTTTAATTGAGGAAGGAATGCATGATTGATTTTATCCAGATGATAGTCAGTGGCGTTGCAACGGGAAGTACATATGCATTAATGGGACTTGCCATGGTCATTATTTACAAGACGTCCGAGGTGCCTAATTTTGCCCAGGGTGAAATGGCGCTTATTACCTCCTATTTTGCCATGATGCTTTTAACCACTATGAATATGTCTGTATATCTTGCATTTTTTCTCTCATTTGTATTTGCTGCTGTTCTGGGAGCTTTCCTGGAATTTGCTATTTTGCGAAGAGCGAAAGAACCCAATATTCTTGGAATGATTGTCATAACCATTGGCATTGAGATGGTCCTTCTGGGGTTTGTCTCCTGGAAATTCGGGGCAGAAGAAAAGACCATACCATTTCCTATCGGACCCTATGATGGTTTTATTTTCGGCGATATTTATATAAGCAAGCTTGATGTGCTGACACTGCTTTGTGCTTTATTTTTCATGATCGTGCTTTATCTGTTTTTCAAATTCTCAAAACTCGGGCTTGCAATGAAAGCCACCCAGCAAAATTCTGTTGCAGCACAAATTGTGGGGATCAGAACCAACAGGATAATGATGATGACATGGGGGATTTCTTCCCTTGTCGGCGCCACGGCAGGTTTAGTGATCGCTCCCACAGTCATGCAGCCTTTTATGATGTGGGATCCAATGCTCAAAGGTTTTGCCGCTGCAGTCATGGGTGGTATGACTTCTTTGCCGGGTGCTGTTATTGCAGCATATATGCTGGGTATAATTGAAAATCTATTTGGTGGATATATTTCTATTGAATTTAAAACAGTGGTTGCATTTGCTATTATTGTACTTGTTTTGTGTATTAAGCCAAGCGGCCTTTTTGCAAGGCACTATGTTAAAAAAGTGTGAGTGATAAGTAGATAGATTTGAGCAGTGAATATTAAATTTCACATCTCATGCCTTAAATCTAAAATAATTATTTAAACGGGAGGATGTTATGAAAAAAAGATTAATGCTTGTTTTATTTGTCTCTTTAACATTTTGTTTAGGCTTTACCCCCGGCATTTTTGCAGAAGAGGGTGTAACAGACACTGAGATCCATATTGGCGGATGGGGTCCCCAGACAGGTCCTGCTGCAGCATGGGGAGCCGTACCAAGGGGTACCAGAGACTATTTTAAATGGATTAATGACAATGGCGGAATTCACGGAAGAAAAATTATTTTCCACATGTTTGATGACGGATATAACCCTGCGAAAACAAAAGCCGGTGTAAAAGAGCTTCAGGAAGGTACTGGAATCTTTGCCTGGGCTGGTGGAGTTGGAACGTCTCCCGGCCTTGCCGTAAAAGGTTACCTTGCAAAGCAAAATATTCCATGGGTAGGCCCTGCAACGGGCTCCAGGGAATTTGTTAATCCTCCCCAGAAAAATCTCTTTGCTGTTTATCCTCTATATGAAGGTGAAGCAAAAGTACTGGTGAATTATGCCATTGAAAAAATGGGTAAAAAGAGAGTGGCAATTGCCTATCTGAATGACGGGTACGGGAAAAATGGACTTCGGGGAGCTCTTGCCTCTCTCAAATCTCATGGCATGGAATCTGTAGTTGAAGTGCCTTTTGAAGCAAAAGATTCAGATCTTAAACCCCATATTATGAAATTGAGACAAGCTAAACCAGATATGGTACTGTTGTGGATAACACCCGGACAGGCTGCAAAGGTTGTCGGTATATCAAAAGCAATGAAATTTGATACACAGTTCATGAGTGTGAGTACCTGCTCTGATTTTATTTTTATGAATTTAATTACAAAAGGTGCCTGGGAGGGTGTAATCACCGGTACATTCGGTGAAGTTCCAGATTCAACCCTTCCTTTGATGGCAAAATATAAAAAAGAGGTATTTGAAAAATTCGCATCAAAAAAAGAGAGATGGGGTATTTTTTATTATGCAGGGATTCTGTTTGTAGAGCCCATGATTGAAGGCTTGAAAAAGGCAGGCCGTGATCTTACAAGGGAAAAATTTATCACTGCAATGGAGAATATTAAGGGATTTAAAGGTATTGGCCCTGAAGTGAATTATACACCCTATAAAAAAGGGGCTATATACTCAAGACAGGGAACTTCTCAGACTTTTCTGGTCCAGTGTCTTAAAGGAGGAAAAAGCAAACAGCTTACCGGGTTGATGGATACAAAATAAGAATGGAATCCTCTTTTTTTAAAGTTGACAATCTGGCCATCTCTTTCGGGGGAATAAAAGCCCTGCAGGATATCAGTTTTACCATGGACAAGGGTGAGATTTTTTCTGTCATAGGTCCAAATGGCGCTGGAAAGACCACCCTTTTCAACTGCATATCAGGGCTTTATAAGCCAGATCATGGCATTATCCGGTTTAAGGGTAAAAAAGTTGAGAATCAGAAACCTGATCATATTGCCAAAATGGGTATCGCAAGAACTTTCCAGAATATTGAATTGTTTTCTAATATGAATACAATGGAAAATATTATGCTGGGCCGCCATATCCATATGCAGACAGGGCTTTTCAGCGGTATGACAATGTGGGGGAGGTCTTCCTCTGCTGCAAAAGAGGAAATCAGGCACAGAAAAAAAGTTGAAGAGATCATTGATTTTCTGGAACTTCAAAATGTACGTGATAAATTTGTGGGAGCTCTGCCTTATGGAACTCAAAAACTTATTGAGCTTGGCAGAGCTCTTGCTCTTGAACCCACTCTGCTCCTGCTGGATGAACCGTGTGCCGGTATGAATTCAGAAGAAAAACAGGATATGATTTTCTGGATCAAGGATATTCAGGATGATCTTGGCATTACTATTCTGCTCATTGAACATGATATGAAAATGGTTATGGATATTTCATCAAGAGTTCTTGCTATTAATTTTGGAAGACCCATTACCCTTGGTACTCCAGACCAGGTTCAGCAGAACGATGAAGTTCTTAAGGCGTATATTGGTGAAGGGGACTAGAGCATGACCAATCTTCTTGAAGTAAAAAATATTGAAACCTATTATGATCTGGTCTATGCCATAAGAGGTGCCTCTTTTGCTGTAGAAGAGGGAAGTATTACAGCAATCCTGGGTAATAACGGTGCTGGAAAATCAACTATTTTAAAAACCATCATGGGTTTAATAGAAGACCAGCCGGATAAGGGTATTATTGAATATAAAGGCAAACCCATTCAGCATAAAGATACAGATGAAATAGTGAGAAGGGGAATTGCCTATGTGCCTGAAGGCAGGGAAGTTTTTGAAGAGTTAACTGTTTACGAGCATCTTTCGATGGGAGCATATTTAAGAAACGATTCATCCGGTATTAAGAAGGATATCGAAAAAGTATTTACGTATTTTCCTGTTTTAAAAGGGAGATCAAATCAGTGGGCCGGGACGCTTTCCGGCGGAGAGCAGCAGATGCTTGCCATAGGAAGGGGGTTAATGTTAAGACCAACCCTTTTGATCCTGGATGAACCGTCTCTGGGGCTTTCCCCGATTCTTGTAAAAGAGATATTTGCCATAATAAAAGAGATCAATTTACAGGGAACCACCATTCTTCTTGTGGAGCAGAATGCGAATATGGCGCTTTCTGTCTCTTCCACAGGTCTTATCCTTGAGAATGGACGATTTGTAATGAAGGGAAAATCAAAAGACCTGATTGAAGATAAAGATGTAAAAGAGTTTTATCTCGGCATTAAATCAGAAACTTCAGCTAAAGGTTTCCAGAGATGGAAGAGAAAAAAAGCATGGCGATGAAAAATTCAGAAACACTGTTTGAGACGATTCCCGAAGTTTTTAATAAAGCCGTTGCTGAAAATGGCTCCAGGGTTTCCATGCGGACGAAAGATTTTGGCCTGTGGCATGATATTACATGGAATGAATATTATGATAAAGCAGAAAAAATTGGCTGTGCACTTGTTTCCATGGGTTTTGAAAAAGGAGATGCTGCCTGTATAATCGGAGACAACAGCTTTGAATGGGTAATGGCAGACATGGGTATTCAATGTGTCGGGGGGGTCTCTGTTGGTATTTATTCCACCAATGCATGGCAGCAGGTGGAGTATGTCGTAGCGCATTGCGATGCTAAATTTTTGTTTGTGGAGAATGAAGAACAGCTGGATAAATGGCTTCTGTTTAAAGATAATACCCCTATGCTGAAAAAGGTTATTATCTGGGATACAAAAGGCCTTTCAGCATTTAAAAATCCCATGGTCATGACGTTTAACCAGCTCCTTGAAAAAGGAGATGAAGTCTGCAAAGAACAGCCCGACCTTTTTAAGGATATGCAGAGCAAGGTTTTTCCGGATGATCTTGCAGTCATTATATACACTTCAGGAACAACAGGTCCACCCAAAGGCGCAATGCTGACACATAAAAATGTGACCTGGATGGCCGGGGCTATAAATGCTAGTATTGAAATTCATAAATCAGATAATGTCCTCTCCTTTTTACCATTGTGCCATGTTTTTGAAAGACTTTTTACCGTATTTATCCACCTTAAATATGCATATATTGTCAATTTTGTGGAAAAACCAGACACTGTTATGCAGAATATGGTGGAAGTATCTCCCACTGTTGGATATGCAGTGCCAAGGATATGGGAAAAGTACTACTCCAATATCATGATCAAAATGTCCGATGCTACATGGTTTAAACGCCTTGTTTTTAATCAGGCTCTTAAAATCGGGAGAAAAAGAGCTGATCTTATAATGAATTTTCAAACTCCTGGATTTGTTTTATCTGTTTTATATAAACTGGCATGGTTTGCTGTTTTCAGAAAACTCAAGGAGAGACTGGGATTTGAAAAAATTCGTGTTGCCATTTCAGGTGCTGCTCCTATTTCCAAGGATGTGCTCCGGTTTTTCCAGTCCATAGGAATGAATTTAATTGAAGGATATGGGCAGACAGAAGGAACAGGAGTTACCACCCTTTCGCCGGAAGGTAAAACCAAATTCGGTACAGTAGGTCTTGCTCTTCAGGGTCTTGACCTTAAAATTGCCGATGACGGAGAAATACTTGTCAGATCTCCTGGTATTTTTAAAGGCTATTATAAAAATGAAAAATCAACAAAAGAAACCATTATTGACAACTGGCTTTTAACCGGAGATGTGGGCGAAATTGACAAAGATGGGTTTCTGAAAATTACTGACCGGAAAAAAGATATAATCGTGACAGCAGGCGGGAAAAATATCACTCCTCAATACATTGAAAACAAACTCAAGGCAAGCCTTTACATTAATGATGCTGTGGTAATAGGAGACAGGCGTAAATTTTTATCCTGCCTTATTATGATAGATGAAGATAATGTGGTTAAATTTGCCCAGGACAATAAGGTGCAGTTCTCCACATATAAAGACCTCACCTGTGATGAAAAGGTGATTGAACTGATTGACAGGGAAGTCAAGGAAGTCAATGCAACACTTGCCAGGGTTGAAAATATCAGGAAATTTACCATTCTTCCAAAACGGCTTTATGAAGAGGATGGTGAAGTCACCCCAACCATGAAAATCAAGCGAAAATTTGTAAATGAGGCGTTTAAAGATCTGATAGAAGCGATGTATTAGACCCTGTATGAATCCCCTTATTGTCTTTTTCAAACTGTTCCGATACAGGGTTTCAATATCCTCAATGGCGTAACAGTTGATAAAAATTGTGACAGATCTGACAACTCAGGCGGTCATGTGAATCAGGCAGTTTTTAAAGCTGTTTTTTTCTTTCCAAAAAGATGTGTCTGCAATTAGCGTTTGATTAATTTTATAGAGATTCAGGTGTAAACGTCACAACAGTGTCAATGGATGAACTATTGGTAAAAATCATGACAAGCCTGTCAATTCCCACTGCAATACCGGCACACTCCGGCATTTTTTCAAGATCTGCCAGAAATTTTTCAGGCAGAGGCAGAGGTTGCCTGTTGCGGGAAATCCTGATGGCGTTCTCTTTTTCAAAACGCAGCCTCTGTTCATCCGGATCAGTTAATTCGCTGAATCCGTTGGCAAGTTCAATGCCGGCCATGTAAAATTCAAATCTCTGGGCATATTCAGGATTGTCTGGTTTGAGTTTTGAAAGGGATGCAAGGCTTGCCGGATAATCATATAGAAAAGCAGGTGTATGGTTTCCGAGCATGGGTTCTATTTGAAAACTGACAACTTCATCAAAAGTGTTGTCTTTTAGAGCAGAGTCAAGTGATTTGTCTGCAAATTGATTAAAGGCCTGTTCAACTGTAATCTTCTGCCATTTTCTGTCCAGATCTATGATATGGTTTTTATACTTAATTCTGCCTTCACAACCAAGCTTGGCAGCAATAAATTTTATCAGGTTCGTGCACTGCTCCATTAAATCAAAATATGTACTGTTTTTTGTGTACCACTCAAGCATGGTCAGTTCCGGGAGGTGATGCAAACCTCTTTCCGCTTTTCTGAAACATTTGCAGATCTGAAAAATTTTATCGAAATTGTTTGATAAAAGTCTTTTCATGCATAGTTCAGGAGAAGCCTGCAGATAAGAGTCTTCTGAGATTACAGGATCAATGTGTGCTTCAGGAATAATGTTGGGTATTCTTATCGGAGTTTCAACTTCGAGATAGTTGTCTTGAACAAAAAAATCCCTTATGGCCTGAATTATAAAGCTTCTTATCTGTAAAATTTCATATTCCACTTATCAGATCACAACCCTCACACTTACTGCTTTATTTCGTAGGTATCCTGGGTTCTGTCCTGTAGGAATATCTTGTTAAATCTGCTTTTTTCTGCTTTGTCAAAAAATTCATATCCTTTTTCAATACATGAACTGCAGGCATTGATGGGAATATGCACACCCAGAATATGACAACCTGAAGTTGCTTTTGAATCAACCTGGAAACAACCGCCGCAATCCCGGCAGATTCTTATGGTCTCTTTCTGCTGCTCAAAGATATTGTCAGTATCATAAAATATTTCCCTGTGCCGGATCTGCAGGTCGCCTGGACTTCCCTGTTTTTCCCTCATCCTGATTCTCTGGTTCCAGTAAGTGTTGACAGTGTCGGTGGTTTTTATAATGGTATCGGTAATACTGACAGACTGCTGAAGCTTTTTAGGATTGAAGTCAGGCTCAATAACACCTGAGTAATCAAGTCCTGCCATGGCAAGAATAATTCCAAGGTTGACATAGGGCAGGGCATCTTCGATTGAATATCCACCTTCAAGAACAGCAATGTCCGGTTTAAGCAGAGATGTCATTTCTGCATATCCCTGGGCAGAAAAGTTCATGTTTGTTAACGGATCAGTATAGTGATTATCCTGACCGGCAGAGTTTATAACAAGATCAGGTTTGAAATCGTCAAGTATTGGCAGAACACAATTATTGATGACATAGAGATATCCTTGTGTGGAAGTGCCGGGGGGCAGTGGTATATTCAGATTTGAGCCCTTTGCATTTGGTCCTCCAAGTTCATTTGGAAAGCCTGATCCAGGATACATTGTTCTTCCGTCCTGGTGCAGAGAGATGAATAGAATATCAGGATCGTGCCAGAAGATATCATTGGAGCCGTCACCATGGTGGCAGTCTGTATCAATAACAGCTATCCTTTTTTTACCAAACTTTGATCTGATATACTCCACCATAATTGCTTCCATGTTTATATGGCAAAAACCTCTGCCTCCATGGGAGACCTTCATGGCATGGTGTCCGGGAGGCCTTACAAGCGCAAAACCGGTTTTTACCTCTTTGCTTAATACGGCATTGGCAATGGTTTTGGCACCTCCTGCACTGATCAGATGGGACTGGGTTGTAATGGATTTTTCATCAGGGGCACAAAAATGCACCCTTCTTATATCATGCTCTGTTACAATTTCAGGTTTATATTCAATAATTCCGTCAATATCAAAAATACCCTCTTCCATAACCTGATCCTGTGTATACAGCAGCCTTTCCTCTCTTTCAGGATGGGTAGGGTCTATGGCCCAGTCAAATGCAGGGAAGAATACAAGACCTGTTTTATTTACAGCTTTCAGCATTTATACCTCATAAAATTATTGTAAAACTACTTTTTCAAATCCTTTGATTAAACCTGGTTTAATCTGTATTTTCGTTCTGAATATTTTTCCTTTTGGCGAAAAATTGCGTACAATATTAAACTGCTGGAATTCAACAACCTCCACATCATCAATACTGTTTTCGCTGGCACCTGAATTGACTGCTTTCTCTTTTAACAGTGTGTGTGCAGTTTTCATCAGTTCATCTTCTGAGAATGTTTTACTGACCGGTTCTGCAAAATCCTCTTCATGGGCGGTTACGATACCCTGTTCTGTATCAGCATTCAAGGAGACTTCACAGGTCGTTCTCGCAAGAGCAGCACCAATGGCATTTGCTACGGATGATTCAGGTACGGCAATTGTTTCAATGTTGTAAAGTTCTTCTATTTTTTTTGTGAAACAGGTGGCCGGTCCTCCAAGCAGCAGGATTTTCTTGGGATTTATTGTGTAACCTTCAAGGAATTCGTGAACTGTATAGACCGGTTTGGAGTTTATTTTATCCATCATGTTAAGGGTTTTTGTAAAAATAGTGGAACAGCATTGTCTGAAAATTTTATCGGCAGCCTCATAATCAGTCACACCCAGTTCCTGTGCAATGATACGGATACCTTTCTGTGATCTGTTTTGATCACCTTCATTCATCAGCCCCAGTACGATCAGGGCATCCGTAGGTGTCGGTTCCGGACCGCCAAAAGCCATGGCAGGCCCTTTACGCTCAGGGCCGATAACAAGCTTTTTCTCTTTTACTCTGACAGCGGAATCTCCGCCAATTCCCTTTGAATCTGAACGGAGTGATCGTATTAGACTTTTATATCTGCCTCTTTTTATTCCCACAGGCTCCAGCAGAGGTGCTTTATTAACTAAAAAAGCAATATCAGTGGTTGTCCCGCCTATATCAAGAACAATTGCGTCCTGGTTATCAGGAGCATAGGGGATGGCTCCCATAATACTTGCAGCAGGTCCGGAAAATACTGTCTGACCCGGGAAAGCCATTGATGCTTCAAGGGACATGGTTCCACCGTCTGCTTTAAGGATTTGAATAGGAATCTCCATCCCTTTTTTCTCAAGGGACTGCTGAACCGCTTTGAAAAATGATGTATGGAGAGAATATACAGCTGTATTGAGGTGTGTTGTGGCAATCCTTCTCGGGAAATTCAGATTCCCGGAGACATTATGACCTAAGAAGATCTTTTTGAAATATCTGTTAAGAACTCTTCTGATAAGTATCTCATGACTGGGGTTTCTTATACTGAATTTACTGACAACACCAACATATTCAATACCGTCATTTTTCATTTTTTTTGCAATATCTTCAATCTCCATCTTATTTACACTGGATTTCTGACTTCCTCTGTGATTGATGGATCCAGCCACACAATAGTAATGTTTGCCGGTTCTGAAAACTTCCGGATCAATTCCGGGACCTGCTGACACAATCATACCCACAGGGTTCAAATTCCGCTGAACAATGGCATTGGTTGTCAATGTGGTAGAAATAACAACCCGTTTGATCTTTTTGGGATCAATATTTTCCATTAGTTTTGTAAAACCAGATAAGATTGTATTAAATAGATCTTCAGAATCTGTAGATACTTTTACTTTTTTTTCAATACCATTACGGCTTAGCACAACAGCATCTGTGTGTGTACCTCCAACATCTATTCCTATAATCATTGTCTGCCCCTAAATTTTTCAGCCGGTTAAAATGCTTTGTATGCGGCAAAAGCTTGTCAGAAAACCTGCAGCTTGTCAATCAGATTTATTTTCACTGCAGCCTGTTGCCTGCAATTACTCTTTAACCTTTAAGATTATTAAATTATTCAACAACAGCCATATTTATTTTTATGAATTCAATTTTAAGATTTATGGTTCTGTCAGAAGGGTCTGACGTTTATTCCCAATTTATTTGATTTTGGGATATTTTTCCATCAGTTTGATTTTAACAGGTTCAGGAACCATATCACTGATATCTCCGCCAAACTGAGCTGCCTCTTTTATAATGGATGAACTTGTGAAAATCCATCTTAAACCTGTCATCAAGAATACAGATTGCACCTCTTTGTTGAGTTTTCTGTTCATCAGTGCCATCTGGAATTCGCTTTCAAAATCTGAAATGGCTCTCATGCCTCTGATAATGGCTACTGCATTTTTCATCTTTGCATAATCAACAAGCAGTCCTCCAAAAGCATCAACCTGAATATCTCTTTCTCCGTTAAAGCTCTGTTCGGCCATTTTCACTCTTTCATCCACAGAGAATAATGCTTTCTTTGAAGGGTTATGCAGGATAGCGATAATCACCTTGTCAAAAATATCCATGGCACGCTCTACTATATCAATATGACCGTTTGTCAGAGGATCAAAAGATCCCGGGTAAATTGCAACTCTCTTTTTATCTGCCATTAAGCAACCTTTCCTGTTTCAATTGATGAGATCTCTGCATAACACCCACTTTTGCTTAATTACTATGGAATATGAATATTATAATCCACAAAATACTCAATGTATTCCTCTGATTATAATTTCCATTTTCCTTGCACGATAACAAAATACATATTATGAAAAGCTCTCTTTATATGTAATAAATTAAATTTATACTCACCTTATTTGTATACACTTAACCGGTACGATTATCCTTTTGCAACTTTTTTTATAAAAGAGATAACGGTCTTTGAGTATTTTTTTTGCCGGTAAATGTCAAGTCCTGTATTTTGAATATCAAGGGTTTCTTTAAAGGAGTGCTCAGTGATAATGATGCATTCTCTTTTCAACTGTATAAAAAACGGATCTTTTTTCAGCAGGTGTTCAATAATGTTTTTCCCATAGGGCGGATCCATGAAAATTAAGTCAAAAGGTAATCCATGGAGATTTTCCGGAATGTTCTGAGTGATAATGTCACGCTCTATAACCACTGCATTTTTTTTCAGCCGGCACAGGGCAAGGTTTGCATTGACGATATCACAGGATAAATCCAGAAATGTGGCATGTCCTGCTCCCCGGCTGAGTGCTTCTATGCCGAGGGACCCGGTTCCGGCAAAAAGATCAAGCACGGTTTTTCTTTTTATTTCAGGGCCAAGAATATTAAATACAGCCTCTTTTACACGATCCGAGGTCGGACGAATTTTATAACCGCTTATTGTTGTCAGTTTTCTGCCTTTACAGGTTCCGCTTATAACTCTCATTCCATCTATTGATTTTCAGGGTTAAAATTGCTGGATACGCTATCTGGTATCAGATATGCTTTTTTTAATATGTTTTACTGAAACCCCAAGTTTTTCAGCTACAGATTCTAAATCACCACCCTCTTCAGATATTCTGTGCCTGATAAATTGTGTCTCAAATTGTTTTTTAGCCAGATCAAGATTGTCTTCATAGGATGATAATTTTTTTTCAATCAATTGGATTGATTCAAGTTGCGGGTTATAAGGCTGCGGCATGTCAGCAGCAGTAATGAGGTCTGATTCTACCATTATGGAAAGCCTTTCCATAAGGTTTTTCAGCTCCCTTACATTGCCGGGCCATTGGTAATCTGCAAGAAGCTTCAGTGCATTTTCAGACAGCTTTTTTTTTTTTTGCGGGGATTGTGAGGATAGTTTATCAAGAAATGTATCAACAAGCATTGGTATATCTTCTTTTCTCTCTTTTAACGGCGGGACATGGATTGGTACGACATTAAGTCTGAAATATAGATCTTTCCTGAAACTGCCGGCTTTGATTTCCTGTTCAAGATTTTTATTGGATGAGGAGATAAGTCTTACATCCATATGAATTGTTCTGCCCCCGCCAATTCTCTGGAAAGTTTTGGACTCCAGAGCTCTTAAAATTTTTGCCTGGGTAGAAATATTCATATCCCCGATTTCATCAAGGAAAAGTGTTCCTCCTGAAGCAAGTTCAAACTTGCCTTTATTTTTTGAGGTTGCCTCCTTGAAAGCCCCTTTTTCATGGCCGAAAAGCTCACTGTCAATCCTCTCTTCAGGGATGGCAGCACAGTTTATGATTATAAACGGCTGCTCCGGCCTTGAGCTGAACTGGTGTATGGTCCTTGCCACCATCTCTTTTCCGGTACCGTTTTCACCTGTAATCAGTATGGATGCATCAGAAGGTGCAGCATTCATTACCTCTCCATACAGTTTCTGTACAGCCGGGCTGGTACCGGTAATGGAGTTTTTTTCAATGCTCTTTTTTCTCAGGTAGATATTCTCTTCTTCAAGTTTTCTAAAGTTTAAAGCATTGTTTATGGTCACCATGACTTTATCGATTGAAAGCGGTTTTTCAAGGAAGTCATAGGCACCTGATTTTGTGGCATCAACTGCAGATTCTATCGTTCCATGACCTGTAATCATTACAACCGGAAGGTGGGGGGCAATTTTTTTAATCTCTTTTAACGTCTCTATTCCATCGATACCCGGCATCCATATATCAAGCAGTACAATATCCGGTGAAAGCGTTTCAATCTTCTGCAGTGCTTCATATCCATTAAAGGCATGCATCACTTCAAACCCGTCATCAGATAAAATTCCCTCAAGGGAATTTATTATTCCTATTTCATCATCAACAATTAAAACTGCTGGATACATTTTATCTTCTCCCAATAGTACTTTTACATCTCAAAGTGCAGATTCCCGACCAACAGAAATTTAAACACATCATCATGCAGGCAGCTCAATAATAAATTTTGCCCCTTTAGGTTTATTGTCTTGAACCCTTATGACGCCATTATTATCAGATATGATTGATTGAACGATAGCAAGCCCCAGTCCCATACCGGATTTTTTTGTTGAAAAATAGGGTTCAAAAAGCCTGGTTTTTTCCATATCTGATATACCTTTACCATTATCATTAATTTCAATTCTGACAATTTTTAAAATTTCATCAAATGTTACATCAATTAAAATTATTCCATCTTTATCCACAGCATGTACAGCATTATCGATAAGGTTTATAAATGCCTGTTTCATATGCTGGTGATCAAGTTTCAAAATGGGGATATCTTCACCAAATTTTGATATCAGCTGTATATTTTCCAGACTTTCTCTGTATAATGCAATGGTTTCAAGAATAATGTTTTCAATTTTACACTGGGCAATATTGGCATCTGGGAATTTTGCAAAGGCAGAAAACTGATTGACCAGGTTCCTGATCATATCCACATGTTCAACAATGGTATCAGCACAACTTGTAAAAACGGTGTCATCTATCTGATTCCCGTATTTTCTCTTCAGTCGCTGAGCTGATAATTTGATTGGTGTCAATGGATTCTTTACCTCATGTGCAATTCTCCGGGCAACTTCCCGCCAGGCTGCAATCCTCTGGGCTTTTTCAAGCTGGGTAACATCGTCAAAGACAAGCACAGCGCCAATATCTTCTCCAAGATCATTTTTCAGAAGATTAAAATTGATGGAAAAGTGTTTAGGCACGCCAGCAATTGTTGCTGAAAGAGGAAATTCTATAGTCTGGTCGCCCTGTGATACCTGATCATATATCTTGTTTGCAATTTTCAGGTAATCATTTTTTAAAATTTCCCTGAAATTTTTTTTCAAGATGGCATGGCTGTCAATATCCAGCATTGCTTCAGCAGCTTTATTGATAGTGGTGATCGTACCGATATTGTCAATGGCTATAACACCGGCAGAGATATTTTTTAATACAATTTCAATATACTGGCGGCTTTTTTCAAGTTCGATATTCTGCTGTTTCATCATATGCCCGGAAAGTGCAATCTGCTGTCTTCCCGCTGCAAGCTCTTTTGTCATTGAATTAAATGATTTTATGAGTGTTCCTATTTCATCATCAGTTTCAAAATCAATCTGGTAATTCAAGTCGCCATCGGTGACCCTCTGTGTTCCTTCTGCAAATTTCATTAACGGTATTGTAATGGATTTTGCCAGTTGGAATCCAAACCAGATAGAGCAGAACACAACAAGAAAAGCAACAATTGAGAGTGCAATATAATAAGATATCTGGGCAGGTTTTTTAGCAAGTTTAAGCTGATTATACTCTTCTACCCCTTTTAAAATGGCTTTCAGATTATCAGATAGTTTGGGCGAGACCATGGTGGTGACAGATATGAATGCAGATGCTTTTTTCGGATCAGCCCCAAAAGGGACAGCTGTAATAGTTCTTAGACACTCCCCATTTTTGATGTTTTGTGAAATGGTATTGCTTAATGCTCCTTTAGGCATATTTATCAGTTCATTGCTGGTTAAAAGACCAAAATGCTGATCAGTCAATTCATTTGCAAGGGCAAGGCTTACCCGTTTTGCATCGGGTGTATAGATTTCCACGGCATGGAGGTCAAATGCTCTCTGAATAACCTGTGTGTACCTGGTCAGTTTTTTTCGATTCTTTTTATCCATAAGTTTTCTGGATTCAATCTGAAAAGCAGCTCTCTTGGCAAAAAACTCGTTTTTCTCTTCAAGATACTCATAGAGTCTTTGTCCAACAGCCAGTGAGGAATCAAGGGTCTGTTCAACAGGAGCATTAAACCAGAAAGCAGTGCTTGTGGAAATAAAGTGGATGGAAAAGAAGAACAGAACTGTCGTGGGCAGAAGTGCAAGCACAATAAATGCTGCTATGAGTCGTGTTTTCAGTTTGGAACCAAAAATATTATTCTTTTTTTCGTAATAGAGCTTTGCAAGGTTTCTGAATACAAGTAAAAGCAAGGCCAGCAGAAGCAGTAAATTGGTATTAATGAGAATAAACATTAATATTGTGCTGGACAGGGGGAAATCACTGCCAAAATTGGTGATCCTGGTTTCAATAAAAGTAAGAATCCCTACTGTAACCAGGATGATAAAAATTAATAGCAGTTCTTTTTTCTTTCTGGCCTGTTCATCATGTAGGATTTTAGATTCAGCCATATTTATACTTTTGGCAATGCTAATGTTTACATCTTAATAGGTAAAATTAATTAAATACCAGTTTGTTTCAAAATCCCAGAAAGAGATATAGCCCAGAATTTTATGTAATGATAATGGCAGGGTGACAATATCAAGCTTTGCTTTTATTCTCAGCTGATATTTTTCACCTTTGGAAAGTTTATCTAATGTTACAATTTTTAAATTGTCGACTTCAGTCATCATTGACCTTGCCTGGTCAAATGTTTTTACGATAACAGCATTCTCTTCTTTCCAGGGTCTTGAAATTGAGAACTCTTTTTTCAAAGAGTTGTATTTCAGTGTTGATTGAATATGGATATCAGAAATTTTTTTGTCAAACCATGTTCCCTGGGTTTTGTAGAGGGTTACATAAAACGTGAAAGTTGTTGGGATACCATTTAAAACTTCCTGGTTGATTTTCTTTGTAAATGCTTTTTTTACGTCAAAATAAGTTAAGAGGTCATCCCTTGTATTTGCAAGTTTTATATTTTTTATGACAGCAGTATTATCTGCCAGTGCCAGGGCTGGAAGAAGAGACAACAGCCAGAATCCAAGGCATGATATCAGTAGAATGCTTTTTTTATGGAAGATATTTTTTTTCACTGTTAATTGTAGATTTTTATATTACTGCCGGTCCTGTTTCCCAGGCATCTCTTTTTTTTAAAAGTTTTTTGATAAATAAATGGTTGAGTGAATGTCCTGATTTATGGGTTACAATATGTCCCTGAATGGGCATGCCAAGAAGTGAAAAATCTCCAAGACTGTCCAGCAGTTTATGTCTGACAAATTCATCAGGATATCTTAACCCTTCTTCATTTAATATCTTATCTTTATCAATAACAATGGCATTGTCAAGGCTGCCTCCCTTTCCAAGGGAAAATTTTTTTAAAAGTTCAAGATCCTGGATAAAGCCAAATGTTCTGGCTTTGCTGATTTCCTGGCAGAAATCATTTTTTGCCCTGTCAAATATCAGTTCCTGTTTTCCAATTAAAGGGTTGCTGAAATCAATTTTGCAGGTGATCTTAAAACAGGGTTCAGGAAGAACAACCACTGATTTATCTCCATCTGCCATTTGAATCTGTTTTTTCACAATAATAAAATGTTTTGGAGAAGCCTGCTCCTCGATTCCCGCTTCTTCAATAAGCCTTGTGAACAGCCATGCACTTCCATCCATAATGGGGATTTCATAATCATCTATTTCCACCAGTGCATTGTCTACTCCAAGCCCGGCAAAGCTTGCCATTAAATGTTCAACAGTTGATACAATGGCTCCATTGATTCCAAGCACTGTCGCGAGACTGGTATCAACAACCATTTTAAAGATTGCCTGGATATCCTGGGTGCCGGGCAGATCAAGTCTTCTGAACTTTATTCCATGATTTTCAGGGGCTGGTTTTATTGTAAGACGGGTCTGTTTCCCGGAATGCACTCCTGTACCGGAAACAGATACTGCCTGTGATAACGTTTTTTGCAGATAATATTTATTCATTCATCCATTATTCAGTGTCACATTTTTCTTGTAAAATTTAGTTGCTATATATATCTGATTTTAATACACAAAGCAAATGGGATTTTTTTAAAAAATTTGCACCAGATAAAAAGGAGCTGTTTTGCTTGCAAGGATAGACTCATGTTCTTTAACAGGAATAGATGGCTATATTGTTGAAGTGGAAGTTGATATCGCCTATGGGTTGCCGGCTTTTAACATTGTCGGCCTGCCTGAAGTCTCTGTCAGGGAAAGCAGGGACAGAGTTAAAACCGCCATCAATAATTCAGGATACACTTTCCCCATGGAACGTCTTGTGGTCAACCTTGCACCTGCTGATATAAAAAAAGAGGGCACAGGACTTGATCTGCCCATTGCCGTTGGTATTCTCATTGCCTCTGAAGTGATACCACCTGAAAAAGTCAGAGGTTATCTTGTTTCAGGGGAACTCTCCCTTGATGGGAGGATAAAACCTGTAAAAGCGGTTCTCTCCTATGCATTAACAGCAAAACATATGGGATACAAAGGGATAATCATACCATTTGAAAATGCAGATGAAGCTGCTATGGTAGATGGAATAGATATTCTGCCGGTTAAAAGCCTCTCCCGGATTGTTGATTTTTTTACCGGTTTCAGACAGATTGAAAAATTGAGATTTCATCCTGAAAAACTCATAGAATCTGCCAGAGTGACTCATGGGATCGATTTTTCTGAAGTAATGGGTCAGCAGTATGCCAAAAGGGCAATGGAGATAGCAGCAGCAGGTTTCCATAATATTCTGATGACAGGCCCTCCGGGATCGGGCAAGAGTATGTTGGCAAAGCGGCTTGCAACGATTTTACCTGACTTGACTTTTAAAGAAGCCATAGATGTTACAAGGATCTATTCTGTCATGGGTCTGATTGAAACTGAGAAAATCTATTCAATGTCAAGACCTTTCAGATCTCCCCACCATACAATTTCCAATGCAGGCCTTGTTGGAGGAGGGGCAAAACCCATGCCCGGTGAAATTTCCCTTGCCCATAACGGTGTGCTGTTCCTTGATGAACTGCCTGAGTTTAAGAAAACAACCCTTGAAGTTCTGAGGCAGCCAATTGAAGATGGAAAGGTATCTATTGCAAGGGCCGGCATGAAGGCCGTTTATCCATCGCAGTTTATGCTTGCTGCTGCAATGAACCCGTGTCCATGCGGCTATCTCTCTGATCCCACTGGAAAATGCACCTGTACACCCCATCAGGTTCGGACATACAGGTCTAAAATTTCCGGACCGCTTCTTGACAGGATTGATATTCAGATTGAAGTCCCGAAAATTAAATATAAGGAACTCTCCGTTAACCTGAAGAAGAGAGGTAAAACAGAAAGTGAAACATCCTCACAAATAAGAAAAAGAGTGAGGGCAGCAAAGAAAATACAGCAGTCAAGGTTTGTGGGATCCAGTGTGTCCAGCAATTCAAAAATGCACTCACGCCATTTAAAACTGTTTTGCAGCCTCAATGCCAGATGTGAAAAAATTCTTGAACAGGCAGTGAATCTCTTCGGGTTCTCTGCAAGAGCATGCCATTCAGTGATCAGGGTTGCAAGAACCATTGCTGATCTTGAAAAATCACGTCATATTGAACATCATCATGTTGCCGAAGCTGTTCAATATAGAAACTTTGACAGGTAAGTGGAAAATTGATGTGGGATTTTGTATGTAAAAAATTCGTGAGATGTTTAATACAAAGTAATTTAGAAAAAATTATATATGAGAATTTCTACTTTCTCTTGCAAAAAACAGAAGATATATTATAACTATATTATAACTACTATGTTTGTGGTGGTTGTGAGGCAGTCATGAAAAAGATGAATAGGTGATATGAGATTAAGAAAAGAGAAAAAATAGAATCAGTAAAGGAGAACTTAATGCACAAATTATTAAATGACACTCCCGGGGAAAAAATAATGCTCCTGGGTAATGAAGCAATTGCAAGAGGTGCCATTGAAGCAGGAGTCGCTTTTGCCACAACTTATCCTGGAACCCCATCTTCTGAAATATCCTTGAATCTTTTCCAGATGTCCCAGGAATCAGATTTATATTTTGAATACAGCACCAATGAAAAAGTGGCACTGGAAGTTGCAGCTGCAGCTGCTAATTCAGGGCTTCGTACTTTCTGCATGATGAAACATGTTGGATTGAATGTGGCAGCTGATCCCCTGATGACTCTTGCTTATGTGGGAGTAACTGGAGGTATGGTTATCCTAAGTGCTGATGATCCATTCATGTTTTCAAGCCAGAATGAGCAGGATAACAGATATTATGCCAAATTCGGCAATCTGCCTATGCTTGAACCATCTTCTGTTCCTGAGGCCAAAGAGATGATCAAATATGCATTTGAACTTTCAGAACAACTGTCTCAACCAGTACTGCTCAGAACTACAACAAGAATAAATCACTCCAATGCCTTTGTCACTTTTGGTGATATAAAACAGAGGCAGACCAGCGGAAAGTTCATCCGCGAACCTTTCCGGTGTGTTACTGTTCCGGCTGTTTCAAGACAGCTCCATGTAAAAGTCCTTGAAAAGATGGAAAAAGCACAGGCCATTGGTGAAACTTCTGAGTTAAATATGGTTGAAGGATCTGGAAAATTCGGCATTATTACAAACGGGGTCAGTTTCCACTATGCCCAGGATGCAGTAAAAGATCTTGGTATTGAGAATGACACAAAAATTCTGCGTCTGGGGTTTTCAAATCCAATGCCTTCCAAACTGATAAAAGATTTTTTAAAGGGTTGTGAAAAAGTTATGGTTATTGAAGAGGGTGAGCCGTTTATGGAAGAAGCGGTAAAAGCGTTTGCCCAGGAAGAGGGTGTTATGATTCCTATAAAAGGAAAATCCAGTGAACTGTTTTCCCGCCTTTATGAATATGACCCTGCCATGGTAAGGGAAAAAACAGCTCTATTTTTCGAAATTGATTATACACCCAGCCAGAAACTTGAAAACAGTGATGTTCCTGATATTCCCATGAGGCCTCCGAATCTCTGTTCCGGGTGTTCCCACAGGGCTACCTTTTATGAGGTAAAAGAGGCTGGTAAAGATATGGACATCATCTGTCCGACTGATATCGGTTGTTACACACTTGGTTTTCTGCCTCCTTTGAACATGGGTGATTTTGTCATCTGTATGGGATCTTCCGTAAGTTCAGCGTGCGGATTTGGTGAGGCAACAGATCAGAAAGTGGTTTCTTTTGTAGGTGACTCCACATTTTTTCACTCAGGTATAACAGGACTTGTCAATGCGGTTTTCAACAATCATAATTTCACCCTTGTCATATTGGAAAATGATACAACTGCCATGACCGGTCATCAGCCGCATCCGGGCGTGGATATGGAACGATTGGGCCTTGAGGGATATGGAAGGGTGAATATTGAAGAGCTTGTAAAAACCCTTGGTGTGAAACATGTCTCTGTAATAAAGCCGTTCAAGGTGAAAAAGAGCATCGCAGTCATTAAGGAGGCACTGGAGTATAAAGGTGTCTCTGTCATTATTTCCCAGGAGCCGTGTATTCTCTATGCAAGAAGTTTGAAACTGTTTAAACCGAGAGCATTTAAGGTGACAGACAGATGTGTGGATCACAGAGACTGTATTAATACCATTGCCTGCCCGTCATTTTTTATTGAGGATGAAAAAGTTAAAATTGATGCTGATACGTGTGTTGGATGTGCTGTGTGCGCTCAGATATGTCCTGAAAATGCAATCACCCCTTTAAAAAAGTAATCTTTAAAATATGAGGATGATATAGAAAAATGAAAACAACAAGATTGATCATAGTAGCTGTAGGAGGTCAGGGAAATCTTCTGGCATCAAAAGTTCTGGGTGAGGCTGCACTTATTTCAGGTGTGCCTGTAAGGATGAGTGAAATTCATGGAATGGCACAACGTGGCGGTGTTGTAGAATCTGCCATTGTTTTTGGAGATGCAGCAAGTTCAATTATTTCAGACAATGAAGCAGATATCCTGCTTGGATTTGAACCGTCTGAAACATTGAGAGCTTTAAACCGGTGCAGTAAAAATACGAAAGTTATTACCAACACAGCTACTCTGCCTCCTTTTACTGTCTCAATAGGCAAGGGTGTTTATCCTGATGTTGATAATATCAAGAAGCTGCTGTCAGATAAATGTTCAAGTCTTGTTGCAATTGATGCAATGAAACTTGCAAAACAGGCAGGAAGTCCGATGAGTGTAAATATTGTGCTTCTCGGTGCCCTTGTACAGTCCGGCAGCATTGGTTTTACAAAAGAGAATGTAATAAAGGCAATTAAATCAAGGACCAAAAAATCTTTTCTTGATAAAAATCTTGAGGCTTTTGAATTGGGATATCAAGCTGCTGAAAATTATAAACAGTGATAAAAATGGTAAAAAGCAGAAAAAAAATTCAAATAATTAACGGTCCTAACCTTAATATGCTGGGAAAAAGGGAACCGCATCTTTATGGTTCCCTCTCTCTTGAAGATATCAATGGCAAGCTCGTAAAAACTGCCGGACCCCTTGGAATTGAACTCTCTTTTTTTCAATCCAACCATGAGGGTATGATCATTGATAAGATTCATGATGTCTTTGATGAAAATATTGACGGAGTTATCATAAATCCTGCAGCATTAACCCATACCAGTATAGCCCTGAGAGACGCTCTGCTTCTATTGTCCTGTCCCATTGTTGAAATCCATCTTTCAAATATTTACAAAAGGGAAGATTTCCGTCATAGATCAATGATTGCAGATATTGCTGCAGGTCAGGTTTCAGGATTTGGGTATTATGGATATATCATGGCATTGAATGCCATGGCAGAGATGGTCAAGTCGTGACACTTATGGTGTCAATTGAGCAACCATAAACTAACTGAGGAGAGGTAAAATGAAAAAATTTAATCTTGTATTAAGCATTTTATTTGTTTTATCGTTAACAGGTCTGCCTCATCTTGCATTTGCTGACAGTTATTCAGACACAATTAAGATATTTAAAAAATCTGATGCAACTCGTCCATTTTTTAAGAATTGCTATGGATATGCTGTTTTTCCGACCGTGGGCAAAGGGGGTATGGTTATAGGCGGTGCTTACGGAGAAGGCAAGGTCTTTAAAAAGGGCATATTCACCGGGACTGTTTCTCTGGCAAAGATAAGTGTTGGTTTCCAGCTCGGAGGCCAGGCATTTTCGGAAATTATTTTTTTCCAGGATAAAAGAGCATATAGTGAATTCATAAGCGGCAGCTTTGAATTTGATGCGTCCGCATCTGCAGTTGTTATTACTGCCGGTGCACAGGCAAAAGCCGGGACAGAGGGAGTGACTGCAAGCTCAAGCTCTGATACTGATACGGATGAGCATGCTGAGATAAGCTATTTAAAGGGGATAGCGGTCTTTGTACATACCAAAGGCGGTTTGATGTTTGAGGCATCCATTGGCGGACAGAAATTTAACTTCACACCAAAATGAGCAGACAGTATGTAAAGTTGAATACCTGGTAATTTAATTTATTATTCCGGCTGTATATGTTTTTTATTGACTCACATTGCCATCTGCATGATCCAAGAATAATTGCGGATGTTTCATATCTTGAAAACCGGGCAGAGGCTGCAGGTGTTAAATATATGGTGTCCTGTGCCACCATGGAGGAAAATTTTGAACTGACCGCACAATTATCAAAAAAATTTTCTTCGGTTTTACCCTGTTTCGGAATTCATCCATGGTTTATCGAGACCGTGTCAGGAGAGTGGAAAAAAACAGTGGCGAATTATCTCCAGACCTATCCATCCGGTATTGGCGAAACCGGACTTGACTTTACCGATAAAAGCAGTGACAGAGAGAAGCAGGTCAAGGTGTTCACATATCATTTGATGCTTGCCAGAGAGATGAAACTGCCGATTAATATCCATATCAGAAACGCCTGGGATACCTTTATCCATCTGCTTAAAAAATTTGGAAAATTGAGTGTACCCGGCATGATACACTCTTATTCAGGGTCTGCAGATATGATTCCGCTGTTTGAAAAACTGGGGCTTTATATATCTTTTTCAGGATCTGTTACCAATCCAGGTGCAAAAAAAGTTATCAAGGCACTAAAAGCAGTTTCAAAAAATCGTTTTGTGCTGGAGACAGACACTCCTGATATCTATCCATACCTTTCCGACACTGTGCCTTCAGCAGATTCCGCCCTAAGGCTCAATGAACCGGAAAACCTGCCTGCAATTGCATCTGTTGCATCACAACGTGCAGGAGTGGAGCAGGGCAAATTTGTAAAAAATGCCTATCACAACAGTCTGGAACTGTTCAATTCAATACTGCCGCATCCTGAGAAGCAGCTTCGGGTTATCTGAATATATACCCCTGATATCAGATAAGCACTGTTATGTGATTATAATTTATACTTGATATGATAAGGATATATAATGGATCTTTTCTCCAGAACCAGGCAGCTTTTAGGGGCTGAAAATATGGATAAGATTAAAAATGCAAAAGTAGCAGTGTTTGGTCTTGGTGCAGTCGGCTCATTTGCAGTGGAAGCCCTGGCACGTACCGGGATAGGAAATTTAATGCTCATTGATTTTGATACAGTTGATGCATCAAATATAAACAGGCAGCTGCTCGCATTGAATTCAACAATCGGGAAAACAAAAGCAGATCTTGCCTTTGCGCGCATAAAAGATATCAACCCTGGATGTCATGTGGAAATTCAAAACTCTTTTATTAGCAGCGACACTGTTGCCACGCTTTTATCCGGGGATATTGATGTCGTGGTGGATGCCATTGACGGGTTGAACTCTAAAGTCAATCTGCTTGTAGAGGCAAAACAACTGGATCTTGAGATTGTCTCCAGTATGGGGGCGGCAGGAAGAGTTGATGCCTTGATGATAAAAACAGGAGATATCAGCGAAACAAGGGTATGCCCCCTTGCAAGGGTGGTAAGGCAGAGACTTCACAGGCGTGGAATTTATAAAGGGATAAGGGCTGTCTACTCAACTGAAAAACCTTTAAATAAACAGCCCTACAATACTGAAGATTCAGTGGATCCTCTTTCAGATCATGGCAGGTCAAGACCACCTATAGGAAGTGTAACATGGGTTCCGGGTGCCTTTGGCCTCATAATGGCAGGTGAAGTGATCAATGGTTTTGTCTGTGCTGATAATGACCCTTAAGCAAGCCAGATACAGAAGGGTCAAAAAAACCTGTAATACTCTCTATCCGGCTGTAAGAATACAGATGTGCAAAATAAGTCATTTCACTGTTTTTTCCCAGCAGTTACGGCAGAGAGTAGTAACAGCGTTTCGGTGAGATGACCTTGCCTTGTCCTTTTAGTGATTTAATCGCCTTTGATACCGCTTTGCTTTCAACATTGAGCGCTTTAGCTATATCGCCGGGGCGTACGGGTTTGTCAGCCTCTTTCATTGCTTTTAATACATTTTCTTCCATTTTATTCAACTCCTTTTCCTGCAGCGTGTTCAACATAATCAGACTGCTGTTTATCCGTTCTGATTTCATAGTCATGCTGCTTCATCAATAAATTAAACATCTCTTCTGGCTGTTTACCAGTACAATAAAATTGTTTTTTGACTCGCAATTACCATGCCATGGCAATGAATATATCGAAAAACATTCCGGTTGCAGTGAAGGAGCGCTGGAAATGATTATTAAAACAAATTATCACCCATAAGATCTGTAAGGGGATAGAAAGTGTGGCATGGGTTTTCGCTGTTTTTGACTTCATGCCTGCAGGTGAAGGGATAAATCTTCTGCTCTATTCTCATAGTGATCCATAAACGATACATACTGAGACATACATGTCTCAGTATGTATCACTTTTTGCTTTTTTTATTGAATCTTTCCACTGTTATCATGCTGAAGATAGAAGCAGTCCAATCTATATCAGTTTGTCAGATTAATGGACATCGGAAGTATTTTTAACCATTGTCCGTCAAATTTTTCAGAAAGGAGCCGATATTTAACCAAGTGCTTCATCTGCTTTTTTTATAATAGCAGCTATCTCTTTTTTCTTCTCTGCAGGCATCTCCGGCGGGGAAGCATCTTTCATCACTTCCTTTAAATGTTCTCTGACTCTCATTTTAAGGCCCTGGCTGCCGCCATTCTGCCAGCTGTCTCTTGGTGCCCTGGTAAAATTAATTGGACGGTTCACCTTTTTGCAATGTTTAAACGTATGCATTGAGGAGAGAAATTCACCGCCGTAATCAATATTAATCAGTTCATCCCAGGCCAGCTGATCTTCATCAAATGACATTTCCCGGATGATCTGTTTTGTCATGCTGAAGATTTCATTGTCAATGGCAAGGGCAATCGGGCTCACAGAGCATGCCACTTCAAACTGTCCGGCACCTCCGAGTACACTGGCTCCTGAAGAGGCTATAAGCATGGCTCTCATGGATCTTTCAACCATTCCCTGGCCGTCAATGTCAGGAGAGTCGCTCCCTGTGCCATACGTGTGGGTAAACAAGCCAAATGCATCGTTCATAACCTGAACCGCAAGTGCAGACTGCCTCAAAGATTCCACACTGGACTGAAGACTCCTGCCGGTACTCATATCACCGGAAAACTGTAATGAAGTCGTGATGACTGGCGTACCCTGCCTCACTGTCTGGGCTGCTGCCACCATTACAAGATTTTCAGCAGCGGATAACAGTACACTGCCGGCATCGGTGATTGGAGCGGTCATACCAGATCCCGGGAGGCTGCAGCAATGAAGCGCACATCCATGGCGGGCAGCTTCATAGATGATTTCCATATCCATCCATTTGAATTCCAGGGGTGTTAATGAACATGTCACCCATGAGGCCAGGGGGTTTTCCCTCAATTTTGATTCCCCTCCAGCAGCAGCTACCAGCATCCTGACAAGATACTTCACACTCTCTCCAGTATAGGGCTGGACCCATATATGCTTCCGGGCATTTTCAAGCATGGTTTTAAGTGCGTAAATATCTGCAGTGGCAGGAGGTGCATCATCCGGTACAAGATATGGCGTATAGTCAATATGTTCCAGTCGGTCTGCAAGCTGTGCCCAGTATGCAAGATCTTTTAATGTTACCCGCCTGAATTCATCACTATCAGGATCAAGCCAGTTCTGGCCGCCGGTATTGACCCGCGTATAAAACAGTCCTTCAGGGTGGGGAAAGGGCAGCGGGAATTTGCCATCTCTTCCTGCAAGCTGGAATTGTGCGGGCGTTTTTTTGATCTGTTCTTCCATAAACGGCCTGGGGAATTTTACGGTTTCGCTGTCAAAATCAACCTTGGCACCCTCTTTTTCAAGCAGTGCCATTACGGGTTTATGATTCATTTTAACGCCGCGTTTTTCCAGCAGTTCAAACACCTTATTTTTAAAAAATTCCAGCTGTTCTTCATTGTAATATCTTATGTTTGAAGCAAGTCCCATGAATTCATTCTCCTGATATCTGTTTATAAAATATAATAAAAATGATGTTTACATTTTTTATTCAGCATTACACTTTCTGTTTTTTCACTGCCTGCACCCTTGAATATAAGCACTTCAACTCTGTTCCTGTCAGCAGTCTGCCACTATTGCGGTCCAAATTTTCCGGCCTGAATACTTGTTTCAAGCACCCTTTCAAGATTAGCAGGAAGGGTGTAAATCCGTCTTCCAAACGCATGGGCCAGACCGTTTAAAATAGCGGGTGCCGTTGGTATGAGAGCAGGTTCACCTACCCCTTTGGCACCAAATGGTCCGGATGGCTCTTTTGCCTCAATTATAATACTCTCAACTTCCGGCATATCTGCAAATGTGGGGATGTGGTAATCTTTCATTGAAATCGTTTTTCCCGGTTCAAACTCTTCCATCAGGGCAAATCCAACGCCCATTGCAACCCCGCCGCAGATCTGGCCGATTACATTTTCAGGGTGGATCGCCTTTCCCACATCATGGGCAGCAATGATTTTTTCAACGGTCACCTCGCCTGTGAGGGCATCGGCCACTACCAGGGCTACCTGGCAGGCAAAGGCATATGTGGCGTATGGAATTCCCTGACCGGTGGCAGCATCAAGGGAGGTCGTGTCAGGATCAAAATATCCATCAAATGAGAGGGGGCTGTTTTTGCTGCTGATTTTTCGGACAATGGATGCAAATGAAATCCGGGTGTCCGGGGATTGAGTCGACTGTACATATTCAGAATCAAGTACCAGTAATGACACATCCACACCAAGCTGATCAGCAGCTGAATTTTTCAGGGCATTTGACAATTTTTGTGCTGCCTGCTGCACAGCTTTTCCGGAAATATAGGTCTGACGGCTTGCAGAGGTAGCACCTGCATTGGGTGTCTGTGCTGTATCTCCCACTATCATCCTGATACGGTCTGCATCCATGTTTAGGGATTCAGCTGCAATCTGGCTCAGAATGGTTGATGATCCTTGCCCCACCTCTGCTGCACCTGTGAATAAAGTGATCCTGCCCTTGCTGTCAATCTCCACCCTGGCATTGGATGGATTCTTGGTTCCTGTGTTGCCGATACCATACCACATGGCTCCAATGCCGACTCCTCTGAGCTGATAGGGTTCGCATGGAGTGTTCATCCACGTTTTTACTGCATCGCTGTAATAGGGTTTCACTGCTTTCAGACAGTCACCAATTCCTACACTTGTTTCAAGGGTCTGACCGGTTGCTGTAACCGATCCGGTTGAGAATGCATTTCTCACTCGTATATCAAGCGGATCCAGTCCAAGTTCTTCTGCGTGAAGATCCATCTGGCTTTCATGGGCAAAGGCGATCTGCGGTGTGCCAAATCCTCTCATGGCGCCGCAGAAGGGTTTGTTTGTATAGATACAGTGACTCTGGATATCAACATGTTCTATTTCATAGGGGCCGGTGGCGTGGACTGCTGATCTGGATGTCACTGCAATACCGTAAGATCCGTATGCTCCTGTATCGTTAATGATGGTTGTTTTCATTGCTGTCAGCCGGCCTCTGGCATCCGTCCCCGTCTTCATTGTAATTTTCAGCGGATGACGTTTGGCAGTGCCGATATATGTTTCTTCCCTGCTGAAAACCATTTTGACGGGTTGTTTCAGGTGATATAAGGCAAGACCGATGAAACCCTGTACAGTTAAATCCAGCTTTGACCCGAATCCGCCTCCTGTTGCAGCCTGGATGATGCGCACCTTGTCATTTTCCACTCCCAGCAGATTTGTAACTTCCATTTGATCATAATGGGGATTCTGGGTGGATGCATAGATTACCAGTGTCCCGTCATCATCTACAAAGCCGGCGCCTGCATCGGGTTCCAGATAGTTGTGTTCAATCATGCCTGTTTCATATCTTTTCTCAATTATGCTGCTGCATGATTGAAAAGCCGTTTCAGTATCCCCTTTAACAATCCTCCGCGTCAGCAGGATATTGCCTTTTTCATGAATTTTCGGAGCGGTTGTTTCCATAGCTTCTTCAGGGTCAAACACGGCCGGCAGATCTTTGTAAACAACATCAATGGCATCTATTGCCCTGTCGGCAGCTTCTTCTGTTTTTGCTGCCACCAGTGCAACCGGGTCTGTTGCTGATCTCACTTTGTCGACAGCCAGCAGGGGATGATCCTTGTTGATAATTCCCATAAGATTAATGCCTGGAATATCATCAGAGGTGAAAATTTTCACAACACCACTAATGTCAAGGGCTTTTTCCATCTCTATTGTTACGATTCTGGCGTGTGCTCTTCTGCTTCTTAGAATTTTCAGAAACAGAGCATTTTCAATCTCCATATCTGCACAGTAAAGCGCTTCGCCTTTTACTCTTTCCCTGGCACCAAACCGCTCAATATTCTCTCCTATAGATCTGTATATATTTTTCATTATTTTATACCAGTGGGCTGAAGAGCCTGAAAAAAAGTCCCTGAATTGCCGGCTCCTTATATATTGCTGAAGAACGCCGTCCTGTAATTTTAAACATCTGATCTGTCAATATTCTGCCGGTTTCCCACAACAGCTGTTCAGTTGCTTTTTCCCCTTCCATCAATGCTTCTATTTCTTCAAATCTCCTGGGTGTCGGCGTGCATGCCCCTAATGAAAACCGTACAAAATCAATCCGGCTGTCTCTGTCTTTTTTTACCATTGCCGCCATGCTGATCCTTGAAATGGAGAGTGCTTTTCTGCGGCCGATTTTCTTAAACGTTGATAAATCCATGTCCCCGGCAGGTTTCAGTAGAAACCTTACAATCATTTCATCCGGGGCAAAGGCTGAAGCGTAAGGCCCGGCAGCAATCTCTTCCACAGGGATTTCCCTTGATCCCCTTTTACTTGCCAGAACGACCCTTGCCTCATGTATCAACAGGGGGGGGATGGTATCTCCACACGGGGAGCAGTGGGCTACATTGCCTCCGATGGTGGCGGCATTTCGAACCTGCTTGCTGGCAAAAGTAAGCGAACACTGCTGAAGAGCCGGTGCATGAGCTGCAATAAGATCTGAACCATAGAGTTCTGAAATGGTAACCAGTGTTCCTATGGATAATTTTTTATCTGTCATTGCAATATCCTTGAGATCTTCAATACGGGTAATATCCATCAGGTATTTTTTTTTGACTTCACCTGATCTTAAATCCAGCATCACATCTGTTCCGCCGGCCAGTATACAGGTATGATTTCCATATTCATGGAGAAAATCAAGAGCAGCCTCCAGTGAATCCGGGCGATAATAGGAGAGATCCATTGTCATTTATTCCTTTTGTTGTGTGTGTTGCAGGTTTCCACTGCATTCTCAACAGCTGAAAGAATCTGCTGATAGCCTGTACAGCGGCACAGGTTACCTGAAACAGCATGAACCACCTCTTTATGATCAGGTGTGCTGTTCTCCTCTATCAGCGCTTTTGTGCTCATAATCAGACCTGGCGTGCAGAACCCGCATTGTACAGCATGATTGCTTAAAAATGATTCCTGTACAGGATGCAGATGGGAGCTGCTTCCAACCCCTTCAATGGTCCACACTTCCCTCCTGTCAAGTTGAGCTGCAGGCATCAGACAGGCATTCACCGCCTTTCCGTCTACCTGGATTGTGCATGCTCCGCACTCACCAATACCACATCCCTCTTTTGTGCCTCTAAGTTTCAGGATATCCCTCAGCATCTCCAGTACACTCATACCGGCCAGTATTTCTTCTTTATGCTGTTCGCCGTTCAGAGTGAACCGGATAGCAATCGTTTCATATATCATAATGACCTCAACACTTTTATCTGTGGTATTTCTTCTTTATGTAGTATGATTTGAGCATTTTTATAAAAAACATGTATGCAATAACTGTTCCCTGCTTTCTGATCAGCCTCTTCCGAAGGTGAGATAAAACAGGAAAAGGTTATGCTTTATCTATTCATTTTAAAACTCTTCTGTTTTAACTTGACACATTTACCCATTATTGTCTATTGTTGTCAATATTTTTTAAATTAAATTTTTATGAAGTAAAAAAGATCTCCATATTTATTTCATACTTTATAGTGTGGCATGCCTGAATAAACACGACTATGTCACATGACAGTTAAATACAATTAAAGGAGGTGTCTGGTGAGTGTATGGCTTATTAAAAATATCGGGCTGTTGCTGACGGGTGATGTACAACAGCCTGTCATGGAAAAGGAGAATCTGCTCGTAGAAGATGGTTTGATTGCAGACATAGGAAACTCTCTGGATGCACCTGATGGCGCCAGAATAATTGATGCTGCTGGAAGTGCTGTCTGTCCGGGGTTGATTGATTCCCACTGCCATGTTGTTTTTGGTGATTATTCTCCCAGACAGCAGATGCAGAAT
The DNA here is from genome assembly GCA_964636495.1 of uncultured Desulfobacula sp. Lineage (GTDB taxonomy): Bacteria > Desulfobacterota > Desulfobacteria > Desulfobacterales > Desulfobacteraceae > Desulfobacula. Next base: position 208,492 of record CAZWSL010000001.1, read on the forward strand.
TTTCTCGATTCCATGCTCCATGGTGGGGTGACTACATCTGTTTCTGCTGGAGAGGTGCACCTGCCGGGCCGTCCAAAAGATGCTGCAGGTGCAAAAGCACTGGCTGTTTTAGCAGCCCGCTCCTGGTCCTCTGTGCGGCCGGGTGGTATGAAAGTGCTGGGTGGTGCCGTGATCCTTGAAAAAGGATTGACAGAGCATGATTTTGATGAAATGGCTGAACAGGGAGTAAAAGTTGTAGGAGAGATCGGTCTGGGATCAGTCAAAGATCCAGAGGAAGCTGCCCGGATGTGTCAATGGGCTAAAGAGAGGGACATGATCGTGATGATGCACACCGGTGGCACCTCCATTCCCGGTTCTTCTGTAGTAGGTGCCGATGATATTCTGACGGTTAAACCCAGTATTGTTTCTCACATTAACGGCGGCCCTACTGCCATGAGTACGGAAGAGGTTCAACGTGTGGTGGAAACATCCGGTGCTGCCATTGAAATTGTTCAATGCGGCAATGTCAAACGTGCCGCCCAGGTCACCGAACTCATCACAGAAAGAGGTGAAGAAAACAGATTGATTCTTGGCAGTGATTCGCCTTCGGGAACAGGGGTTGTCACGTTAGGTATCTTAAGAAATATCTCATGGCTGACTGCATTGGGTGGAATGGATCCTGCCATGGCGGTTTGTGCCGCCACCGGCAACACGGCCCGTCTGTTCAATTTCAACCGGGGTCTGGTTTCAAAAGGTTATGAAGCAGATATTGTTTTTCTGGATGCACCCATGGGTTCAACTGGAACAGATCTTCTGTCTGCCCTTAAAGAGGGAGATACACCGGGTATATCCCTTGTGATGGTGGATGGAGAAGTGGTGATCTCTAAAAGCCGGAATACACCGCCGCCTGTCAGAAAAGCCGGTGTTGTGTCATGACAGAAGCGTTTATTGCAAATGTTATATGAATTACCACATGTGAAAAACTGAGAAGTCAATATTTTTTTAAGGAGCTTTTTATATGAAATTGAGAAAAATAGTTACTATTGTGGAAGAGACAATCCGGGAAATGGGACGTGAAGTGATTCCCCCTGCCCGGAAAGCAGCGGCAGTTGCTGTCCTTGAAAATCCTTTTTCAGGTCAATATGTGGAAGATCTGACAGAACTGATGAATATTGGTGAAGAATTGGGTGGAATGCTTGGGAAAAAATGCCTTGATGCGTTGAATATAGGCCCTGAAAAGGCGGAAAGCTATGCAAAGGCCTGTATTGTCGGGACAGATGGTGAACTTGAGCATGCTGCTGCAATTTTGCATCCAAAACTGGGAAAACCTTTCAGGGATGCTCTTGGCAGGGGTCTTGCTCTCATTCCTTCAGTGAAAAAAAGGGGGGCGGCCGGCTGTACTGTAGATGTTCCAATCAACCACAAAGATGCTGCTTTTATCCGGTCCCATTTTGATGGAATGACTGTTTGTGTGGAAGATGCACCAAGATCGGATGAGCTGATGGTGGTGCTTGTGGTAACCGATTCAGGTCGACCGCTGCCCCGTATTGGCGGATTGACCAGTGAGAATGCCAGGTTTGAAGATGGATTAAGATAGGCACTTTAAATTTTCAGTGCCTGTTGACGGACTGAAAATTTAAACAGTTTTGCTGAAGAATATTTTTATCATCGTTTATTTGAATTTAATATCGTTTAATTTTGGAGGAAGAAATGGCCATTATTCCTGAAATAAAATCGGATTATGGAAAATTGAAACTGTTGATTGGTGGAGAATGGGTTGACTCGGAGTCTTCCATTGTGAATGAAAGCATCAATCCGGCAACCGGCGAGACCATTGCCACCTTTCCCACTGCAACCAAAAAAGAGGCACGTGCAGCTGTTGATGCAGCCCAGGAAGGGTTTAAAGCCCTGGGAAAAATTGCCCTTCGTGAAAGAGCAAAGATGCTTTTTGACATGCGCCAGAAATTTGAAGAGCATTTTGAAGAACTCTCCCGGGTACTGACTCAGGATCACGGCCGTACCATTGCAGAATCTCGAGGTTCTGTTCGCCGGTCTATTGAAAACATTGAATCTGCCTGTTCTGCTGCATATGGCATGGCTGCCAGAAATGAACATATTGACAACCTTGCCAACGGGATTGATATGTGGCTTACCTGGGAACCAATGGGACCATTTCTCATCGTAACTCCCAGCAATATTCCCATCCATGCATGGTCCTCTTTTGTACCTTATGCACTGGCTGCCGGCTGTTCCGTTGTCATCAGCCCCAGCCGGTATGATCCGGTGGCAGCAGAATATGTCAGTAAAATAGCCCTTTCCGCTGGATGGCCCGAAGGTGCCATTAATGTGGTTCACGGCGGCAGGGAGATCAACCAGTATATTCTGGAACAGCATGAAATACAGGGTCTGGGATTTATCGGTTCAACATCTGCAGGGTGGGATCTGTTTAAGATGTGCGGCAGACTGGGAAAAAATTCTTCCATAAACGGGAATGGGAAAAATACAGTGGTGGTCATGCCGGATGCGGATCTGAATACCATTGTTCCATTTTTACGTCAGGGGTGTTTCGGCATGACCGGCCAGCGATGTCTCGGCTCAGACAACGTTGTAGTGATCGGGGATATTTATGATGAATTCAAAGAGCGGTTTGTGGCAGAAGCAAAACAGATGAAGATGGGGTATGGTTTAGATGAAGAAACCACCATGGGACCCTATTGCGCTGCTGGATATCGCGATAACGTTGCAGGATGGGTGGAAAAAGCGATTTCAGAAGGTGCAAAAATGGTTCATGACGGCCGTATTCTGCCGCCGGAACTGAAAAAAGGTTATTTCATGGGTCCTACCATTCTTGAAAATGTTCATCCGGACATGGAGGCTGCCAAGGAAGAGGCATTTGGTGCAGTGGCCGGACTGATCCGCGCCGGAAGCCTGGATGAGGTAATCGAAGCGATCAATACCAGAACAGATCTCGGACACTCTGCCTGTATCATGACTGAAAGCGGTCGATCTGCCCGAAAGTTTGCCAGGGAAGTGAATGTGGGGAATGTGGGCGTCAATGTGGGAGTCCCCCAGCCCTATGCTTTTTTTCCTTTGGGCTCCAAGCGCAAATCCTTTATGGGCGGCGCCAAAAGCAGAATGGCTTCCATGCGGTTGTTCCTGGATGAAAAAACGGTCACTGCAAGATGGGTATAGTGTTTTTGAAAAATATTGACTGATCATATTAGGATGAAGAAAAAGAGATGAAACAACCGTCTATCACTGATCTTGTTCAGGAATATCTTGAAAAGCAGATTTTTTCAGGAGAACTGATGCCGGGGAGTCAGATCAAGGAAGAGAAGATTTCCCAGGCACTGGATATAAGCCGGCCGCCGATAAGGGAGGCATTCAAGCTCCTTGAAGCGGCCGGACTGATTAAAAGAAAACCCAGGCGGGGTGTGTTTGTTGCCGAAACCACCTATCAGGATGTTTGGGAGATTTACTCGTTAAAGGCAGAACTGTACAGTTTTTCAATCCAGCTGACGTTTAAGGGAGTGACAGATTCAGACATCACGCTGATGGAAAAACTGCTCGAACAGATGAAATCGTGTGTGAGTACAGTAAATCCCGATATTACTCTTTATCAGGATCTCAATACTGCATTTCATAATATACATATTGATGCAACAGGACATATCCGGCTGAAACAGATGCTGGAGATGCTCCATAAACAGATCCGGTATTTCAGTTTTCATAATTTATCCAGCAAACCCTATCTGGATAAAAGCTACAGATATCACTGCCGGATTTATAAAGCATTTAAAAACAGAGATATGAAAAAAGCGATTGAAATATCAAGGGAACATGTTCTTTCCGGTTTGGAAGAGTGCAGTCAGTCCCCTGAAATGAACCGCCGGGCAAATTAGATGGATGCCTTTTACAGGAGATGAATAATCAAAACTGAACTCAAGAAAATTACGCAGGGACAGGGATAAAGGAGAACAATGATTTAAATTTGTTCCTGAGATCTAAGAATGAAATTGATTCTGCAGGGCAGGGCAGGTTGTTTTGAAACGATTTAAACAGGATAGGAACAATGGAAATTAATCTGAATAAGTGCAATGGCTGCGGCATCTGTGCCAGAGACTGCCCGCTTGCTGTTATTACAATAGAAGATAAAAAAGCAGTGATTTCAGAAGCGTGTGTGGAGTGCCATACCTGCTTAAAAGTTTGTCCTAAAAAAGCAGTTATTGAGATTTTAACACCTCTTTCCGGAACGATTACCTGCGGATGCTGCCCTGTGGCCTGCCAGATCCCTGAAGGATGTACAGGCGCCTGTAAACGATTTGTCAACCAGCAGGGAGAGATCGTCAGAACCAGGCCGCTGTTAACCTATGAGGATGTGGCCGGCACCCTGTTTCCGGAACCGGCCCCTTCTATCCAAAAACCGATTATCACGGCCATTGGTGCCGGTGGTACCTATCCTGACTATGTGCCGGCTCCATATATTGTTACAGATAAAAGAGATGGGGTGGATGTGGTTACGGTTGTGACAGAAGTTCCTCTGTCCTATTCCGGAATTAAAGTAAAAATCGATACTGACTTTCCCATCGGCAAAGAGGGAGACAAGGTAAAGTTTGACGGCCGTACTGTTGGTATGGTGGAAACCGAGGAGTATGGTTCCAAGATTGTGGCTGTAGGCGGCGTGAATCAGTTGACGGGTAAAGCAGGCTTTGCTGCAGCCCGTGCCATAGCAGCCATTGCCAACCGGGAAGCAGTCAGACTCTCTGTCAGGGGAGGAGCAAAACTGGATATCCAGGTGGGAACGTCACCTGTAGTGGACGGAAAAAAAGCAACACGGATGAGGGTCGGCTGCGGATCAGCAACTGCCGGACTTTTTGCCAGATTTTTTGATAAAGCAGCTGATGAAATCATTGTTCTGGATGCACACATCACTTCTCTCTTCAGTCATCATACTGCCGGCCGGTTTTTAGGCCGCAAACCGTCCGGTATAGAATTGAAATACAGATTGTCCACACCTGGACGGTATTTTGGAGAACACGGCAGCGGATGGGGAGGGACAGATATTGAAGAGCCTCTGGATATTGTCTTGAGTGTTGATAGGACAAGAACCCGAGCAGGCAGCACACTGTTAATTACAGAAACAACCGGCCAGCAGGCTGCCATGTTTCAATTAAATGATCACAATATGTTTGAATCCATCCCGATAACGCAACCGGCCAGAGAAGCGGTTGATGCCATTGCAGAAACCTGCCAGCCGTCCACGGTCTCTGCTCTTTATGTAGGCGGGGCAGGCGGATCGGCAAGGGCCGGTGTGGTAAAATACCCGTTGCGGCTGACCCGTGCCGTACACTCCAGAAAAGCAGTCCTCACCTGTGGCGGTGCGCCCGTGTTCCTGATGCCGGGCGGCGGTATTACCTTTTATGCAGATGTGGAACAGATCACCAGAGGGGCTTTTACCTGGGTGCCAACCCCCGCCAGTGTGGCACCGGTTGAGTACACCATGACCTGTGAGAATTATGAAGCCATGGGAGGGCATGTTGAAGCTGTTTTGCCTTTTAAAAGCATCAAACCATATCCTGCTCATAAAAAATAATTGCACAGGATAACGTATATTTACTATTTGATTTAACTTTCAAAAAGAGATGGTCAGGCAGTCAGGCTGTTTTATGTTATGATACCAGAATCTGATTTTATGAAAATAATTAAAGAAGATCTGGTGCTGGTGGACTGGGGACCCATGACTTTAACCGTTTCAGCCTGGCAGGGCAGCCATGCAAGACCGGTTATTGCCGCAAAAGCAGCCAGAGAATCACTCCAGTGTCTGAATACCCTGTCTCAATTTCAGGGGTATCTGAAAAAACGATCCCGCACGCTTCCTTTAAACCGGCCGCTTCCAGAAGTTGTCCAAAGGGCTTTTCATGCTGTCCGTCCTGTTTCCGGAGAGCTGACCCCGCTGGCTGCTGTTGCCGGTTCTGTTGCTGATCAGGTTGCTGCACATGCAGTTTCCCTTGGAGCTGACAAGGTTATTGTAAATAATGGAGGAGATATTGCCGTAGTTGTTAAGAAAAAACAACAGGCAGTGGTAGGTCTCAAATCTGCTGATTCAGAGAATATTATTGGCAGTCTCAGGGTGGAAAGCTCATCAGGAGTGGGTGGTGTGGCATCCAGTGGATGGAGTGGCCGCAGTTTTTCATCCGGTATTGCTGACATGGTTACGGTGTGGGCGGAAAATGCTGCTGCTGCTGATGCTGCAGCCACCTTTATTGCAGGAAGAACATCCATACCCCATGCTGCTGTCAATCAAAAAAAAGCAGTTGAGATTGACCGGCTCTCAGATCTGGGGCACACTCTTGTAACAGATAAGGTCGGCAGGCTGACGCAGGATCAGAAAAAAGAAGCATTGACGAACGGTATAAAGGCTGCTGAAAATCTCTTTAAAAAAAAGCTGCTGAAAGGATCCTATATTCTGTTACAGGACACTACGGCTGTATTTGATCCGTTTCATATTCTGAGATAGGATAAACCTGGAAGAGGAGGATTCAGACGAATAATCAGGGTGATTGCAATCGTATGTCAAAACGGTTTAAAGAGAGTCTGTTTTATGATATCACTCTGATCATGTGTGAGTGAAGAGATTCAGATAATAACAAGGCAGGTGATTATGACCATTGAAAACGATAAACTGTATCTGACAGGAGAGGAGATGACGTCCTTAAGCCAGGTGGCACTTGGAAAGGAGAAAGCGGATCTGGTGATTCTCAATGCCTGTCTGGTCAATGTGTATACCGGTGAAATTCAGGGTAATCAGAGTGTTGCGGTGAGAGGAAAGTGGATAGCCCTTGTATCTGAAGATGTTTCAGATACCATTGATCAGCATACCACTGTCATTGATGCCCAGGGTAAAACCCTTATTCCCGGCCTGATTGACGGACATACCCATCTGTCTGTCTGGATGAGTATATATGAATATCTGCGTCACATCATGAAAGGAGGTACGACTACCATTATTAACGAGATAATGGAACCCTTCCCGGTATGCGGTTGTGACGGAGTGGATGATTTAATGGCTTCATTTCAGGGACAGCCCATAAAAATATTTTCCACTGCCCCTGCAATGGGATCCATCAGTACGGCACATCAGGGAATGCCGAATGATATCATGGAGAAACTGATTAAAAGAGATGATATCGTCGGGATAGGAGAGTCTTACTGGCAGGCTGTATTACAGGATCATGACAGCTTTCTGGACAATTTTGAGTCTGCTTTGAAACATGGAAAAACAGTGGAAGGCCACTCTGCCGGCGCCAGGGGTAAAAAATTGTGTGCCTACGCAGCCATGGGCATCTCTTCATGCCACGAACCTGTTACTATGGAAGAGACACTGGAGAGACTTCGTCTGGGGATCTATGTTATGGCCAGAGAGGGAAGCATCAGGCGGGATCTGGATAAAATATCACAGATCAAGGATGAAAATGTCGATTTAAGACGTTTAATACTGACTACAGACGGCATCTCCCCATCTGACCTTATCAAAAAAGGATATCTGGAATACCCGGTACAAAAGGCCATTGATTATGGGTTTTCTCCAGTTACAGCTGTTCAGATGGCAACACTGAATGTGGCAGAACATTTCGGGCTGGATCATCTGATTGGCGGGATTGCACCGGCAAAGATCGCAGATATGGTCATTATACCTGATCCAGAAATTATTCAGGCTGAAGCTGTAATCAGTAATGGGAAAATTATTGCACAGGATGGGGAGCTGTGTGTAGAACCGCGTAAGCATCGCTATAAACCCAAAAGCCTGAATTCGGTAAATCTTCCCAGAAAATTTAAGGCTGATGATTTCAAAATTGATATAAAAGGGGATCAAGCCGTTAAAAAGGTTCATGTCATCAATATGGTCACAGATCTTGTGACCAGTGAGATTGTGGAAGAAGTTAATGCTGTTGGAGATGATATACCATGTAGTGCGAACAGGAATCTTTTGAAAATTGCAGCCGTTGAAAGAAGTTATCATCCTGAAACTCTGTTTACAGGACTTATCAAGGGGTTTGGGCTGACATCAGGGGCAGTCGCCTGCAGCGCGGCGTGGGATTGTTCCAGTATTGTTGTGGTGGGCGCAGATGAAGCAGATATGGCTGCAGCAGTAAACCGGATTAATGAACTGCAGGGAGGATTGGTGATCTGCAGACAGCAGGCAGTTGTGGATGAACTGGCTCTGCCTGTCTTTGGACTTATCAGTGAACTGCCTGCAGAAAAACTGGCAGCAAGGATGGCTTCAATAAATCATCTGTTAAAAGATAGTGGTGTCGGTTCTGCAGATCCGGTGCTGTCGTTAATCACATTGACAGGTGCTGCAATCCCCTATCTGAGAATCTGTGAGCAGGGGCTTGTGAATCTGAAAACCGGCAGTGCTCTGCCTGTGTCAGCAATGGAAACAGATTAAAAGTAGTTTCTGTACCTCTGCCTGGACAGTGTTCAGTTATTAAGTTTGCCCCTATTCTATTTATATCATGTGCGATACGGCCTGTTATCGAATTGTAAACCAGATACCAAGCAGCATGATACCTATGCCGGATAAACGGGAGAAATTAATCTGGCGTATGTCTGCACCTAAAAAACCAAAATGATCAATAACTGCAGCAATGATAAACTGGAAAGCCACGATAATCGTAAATGCAGATACAAGCCCCAGGCGGGGAACGCTGTAGCCTATGGTAGAGATAACAACCAGTCCTAAGGGGCCGCTTAACAGCAGATATGCCGGCATTCCCTGCAGAGAGGATAAATTGCCGCCCCTTAGCAGCAGCATGACAATCCCGATAATCAATCCACCTCCGCCGTAGGTGATGAAGACACTCTCTAAAGTACCTGCCTGTCTATCCATAATACCCATGAGCTGCCCCTGTAAAGTGATTGCAATCCCACCGGCAGCAGCAATTAAAACTAAATACAAGATATTCAATTACACGTACCTCCTCACAAATAAAAACCGGTTTTAAAAATAAACCTGAAAAAAATAAAAGTGCTTTTCTGCAACAATTACTATTAACATGATACAGCATTGAACAAAACAGCTATCTTGTAAGATGTGAATATTTGCCGCTGCCGGTAAGGATTTTTTCTAAACCATCGTGAATTTGCCTGACACCGATTAGTTTGTCTGGCTCTATTGTTTCTCCAATATAAGGTAATGGACTCTTGTTAAATTTGATTTTTTCTGTTCTTATATAATTGACTTTTGAACCAGAGTTTGAAAATATAACCTATACTAGATGTGGTATTTGGAGGAAATTCAAAAAACCCGGACTGGTGAAAGAAATGCTCGGTGAGTTAGGGGATTTGACTCCCGAGCTTATATACCATCATTGCTCAGTATTAACGGTCGAAAATTTCATGATATTTTTTGCCATTTTATATTGATTTGTGTAATGTGAAAGTGATCAACACGGAAGACCTATTCATCATGGTGTTGACCTATTTTTTTCTGAGCCTTTTTCTTAAAAAGACCCTTTTGAATGGTCGAAAGCTTGGCGTTTTGCCCCATAATACAAGAATTGCTGATTAAGGAATTTTCTCAATTTATTATGAAAAAATCAGATGATTTAATAAATATGCCAAACCACAAATACAAGGTAAGACTCTCCTTTCTTATCTTTTTACCCTTTTTGATTATTACCACAGCAATCAGTGGAATGTTCTTTTATCAAGAGCTAAAATCAAAAAAGAAATTGTTGATGACTGATGAGCTTCGTGTCATTGAATTACTGCACAAGGTAGCTGTTAACGATGTTAAATCTATTATTGCTGATTTAGTTTGTCTGTCGTCCCATCCAGAGTTTCGACTAATGTTAGAAAAAGACGATCCCACGCTCCCTAAAAAAGTGGTTCAGTTCTTTTTGACATTTAGTAAAGAAAAGGCTCTTTATGATCAAGTCCGTTTTCTTAATGAAACTGGTATGGAAGTTATTCGTATAAACTTCGGTGAAGGTCAACCGTATGTTGTTACTGATAACAAACTTCAGAATAAAGCTAAACGGTATTATTTCGCTGATACTTTTAATTTAGAACCCGGTCAGATTTTTGTTTCTCCACTCGATTTAAATATAGAAAGAGGCAGGATTGAACAACCACTCAAGCCAATGATTCGATTTGGTACTCCAGTGGCTGGCCTCAAGGGCCAAAAGCGTGGAATTGTGCTGCTTAACTACTATGGTGCCAAGCTGATCGGGAGCCTTGCAAAGGCATCAATGGGCGCTGCTGGCCACACGATGTTGTTAAACTCCGAAGGCTATTGGCTCAAAGGCTTCAAACCAGAAGACGAATGGGGTTTTATGTACAAAAATCGGAGAGACCGAACTCTATCCCAGCGTGATCCTTTGGCGTGGCAAAAAATTAAACTTCAAAACATGGGACAGTTAGTCAACGAACAGGGGGTTTACACCTATACCACAGTATCGCCTCTGGGCCATGGCATGCTAAGCAGTAGCGGATCATGGGAAGCTTTTGAACCGAGCAAATCAAAGTTTACTGCCAAAGAATATACTTGGAAGATTATCTCGTTTGTTCCGGCTATGCGACTGAAAAAACTGGCTACTACGACTCTATTTAATTGGTTGCCATTATATGGATTGATTGTAATTTTCCTTGGCATTATCTCATTGCTGGTGAGTTTGGTAACCACACAAAGCAAGCAGGCAAAGATCCGACTGAAAAAAGAATTCGCTACAATCACAACTGTTATGGATGATATGCTCAGCGGGGAAGGGGATGGTGCAAAGACGGAAGCACAGGTTTTGGACACATGTCTGGCTGCAACCGACAGTGTTTATGGAATGATCGGGATTGTCAATGAGCATGGAAAATATGATACGACGACCTACAGTAGTCGGACTATACAGGACTGCGCGTTTCCTGAAGCCCTTGCCTGGGAGCTGTCAACTGGAATGACCATCCGCGGGATATGGGGTTATCCGGTGTTACAGGGCAAGCCCT
>CAZWSL010000002.1:0-146854 GCA_964636495.1 uncultured Desulfobacula sp.
CTCAGACAGAGCTTGCTCGGAAATTAGGGGTATCATATCCTCGACTTAACGAAATTATCAAAGGTCGAAGATCCGTAACACCAGACACTGCGTTAAGATTATCTCGTGTTTTGGGAATGTCGGCAGACTTTTGGCTTGGTTTGCAGCAGGACTGGGATTTATGGCATGCGATGAACAGCCCAAAAGCAATTGAGATAAAAAGTTTAGAACCTCTTTCAATTAAAAATTTAGCATAACAAAAATTTAAACTGTTGATTTTCAGTAATTTTTTAGGAGGCAGAACCCCACAACATGTCATAAGTTGCCCAACCCAACCCAACCCTTCAAATTGGAGTAGAACTCTTTCGCTATTGGTGGCTCTTTTTACAAAAAACAGGTGTGGATTACTTATCTGGCAAGCTTCATTTTTCAGGCGAATGACAGCCCTATATTATTATCCTTGACCAGAAAGCTTTTCAATGCTGGGACCAATTCCCTAAGAAAGGATCAGGAAACTGGAAGACAAGCCTACATTATCAATCCTTTGCTTTCATTGAGATCATCATCCTTTGGAGAAATTTCAAACTCTGGCAGGTCTTTCCAACTTGTCACTTGTATTCCCTGACGCAAATAGCTTTCATCTCCGCCATAAATTAAAAACGAATCTTGAACTTCATTAGAAAGACTTGCAAACGCATTAAGATTTTTGAAAAATTTGGAAGATATCGTTTGCCCGGATTTTACTTCGATTTGCGTTAAAACACCTGGAGATTTCTGGTAAATAAAATCAATTTCCAATCCCTTGTTTTCCCGGAAAAAATAAAGATCTTCTTGAACGTCAATCTGATTGAATTGTTTTTTTAAGATCTCATTGAAAATAAAAGTTTCGAAAAGAGCGCCCTTTAAAGGATGTGTGAAGATTTGCGTAGGGTCTGTAATCCCTATTAACCGGCAGGCAAGACCTGTATCAAGAAAGTATATTTTAGAGGCTTTAACCAACCTTTTATGATATTTTTTTTTAAAAGGCTTAACTAATTTGATTATATAGCTTGCCTCTAAGATAGAAAGCCACTCGTTGATAAGTTCTCTATTTAAACCGGTGTCATTGTAAATATTATGCACATTAAGCTCTTGTCCTGTTCTTCCTGCACAGATTCGTAAAAATATATCAAAATTTCTTTGGTTTTTAATATTAGCCAAGCGCTTAACGTCCCGGTTAACGTATGTCTCTATGTAATCGTTCATTTCCTGTGCAGGGTCTAAATTGTCTTTAAAAATTCTCGGATAAAAACCCGTATAAAGCACAGATTCAATAGATTGATTTTTTACTTTTTTTCCGTATGCTTCCTTCAAGGTAAAAGGCAACAATTTAATTATCCTGGTTCTTCCAGCAAGAGATTGTGATGCACTGTTCGATAAATTCAGTTGATCACTGCCAGTCAGAATAAATTGTCCTTTGATATCTTTGTCATCAACAATTATTTGAATATACGAAAGCAATTCTGGGACCCGTTGTACCTCGTCTATGATAACGCCATTGGGAAATCGGTTAAGAAAACCTTTTGGGTCTTCAACCGCAAAGAGTCGTTCATCGATAGCTTCTAATGACACCATATTTTTTTCTGGGAACAACATTTTACAAAGAGTGGTTTTGCCTGACTGTCGTGGACCGACAATGGTAACAACTGGTTTTTCATTCACTGCTTTTTGTACTTTAGCGGCAATCTCTCTGTTGATTAAACTGCTGTTCATATGCCTTACTCCTTATGATAGTTCTTTTAACCATATGATTGTTTGGTACAAATTGCAAGATTTTTTTACAATCCGTACCAGGTGTTTTGTTGCCACAAAGGTAATATTCAACTTTACAAGATGATAAAACATCAATGAGCTTTTCGTCATGCTCAAGTAATATTTCGGTGAAGATTGTTACAAAATGTTAAGATTTTCTCTGGAATTCCAGCAGGTCAGGCAAAGACTATCTATAATACGATCTTCGTTTTTGGGTGATGGCTTTTCCAGCACCCGGGCATCACCGATCATGATAGCTTCAAGCACCTGTTTAGCCTTTAAGAGATCCTGATCATATCCGATGGTGACATTGATTCTGACCCGTCTTGTTTTAGTAAAGTGGTAATTGATCACAACCTCATCGAGAATTTTTCGGTTAGGAACAAAAAAGGTCTTTCCATCAAACGTTTTCAGTCGGGTGTTCAAAATCGTTGTGGCCTCAACTTTACCCAGAAGACTCCCGATTTTGACCACATTTCCAACCTTAAAGGGGAGTGTGGGAAGCAGGGGTCTGAATATCAGCACAACACCGATGGAGATCAGGCAGATAATCATCAGGGTCATACCCAAACGCTCGGGATCTGCGCCGATTTCGATGGCTGATATACTGTCAACCATGGTAAGAGTCATGGCCGATTTAAAAATGTTCTTCAGTCACCGGAGTGAAACTACATAAATTTTCTTCTCTGAATTTTTTTTAAAATAGAAATTTTAAAATCGATCTTCTTCAATTTTCTTGGCTTCAGCCAAATATTTTCTTCCAATAAGAATACGAATCATCAATATTCAATTTCATCTGGAGGTGATTGCGGATGAAACGGATAAAAAAGAAAAAGTGTCGCCATTGCAGGCGCTTATTTGTGCCGGACTCAAGAAATATTGATAAACAGATTTACTGCCGAAAACCGGCATGTAAAAAAGCAAGCAAAAATGCCGGCCATAGAAAGTGGTTGAAGAAACCTGAAAACAAAGATTACTTCAAGGGCCACGAGCATGTGGAACGGGTCCGAGCTTGGAGAAAGAAAAATCCTGGCTACTCGAAACGGCCCAAGCCTCAGACTGCGTTACAAGATCACTCAATCGTGCAATATACTGAAAATACATGGAATAATGATCAAAAAAATGCAATTGCGTTACAAGATATCTTGCCCAAATGGCTAATCAAGAAAAAGGGATCATCTTTTGCATTGTTGATCAGGCACCCTATATCATGCAAACTTATGGAGAACAAGATGAACATAAAAAAAGAAGATCTTTTTATTTAAAAAATCAGCTTAATCTGTGTCTGATTTTTGGGGGAGGCCCCGGTTCAGAAAAACTTTCTTGACAATAAGACGACCGGTCATATTTTTGAATTATGAAAAAAAGAAAGAAAAAAACGGAAATCAGAGCAGAACTCCTCCAGACTGGGCTCAGGCTGTTTGGAGAAAACGGATTCAATGGAACAGGGATTAAGGAAATTGTTGATGAAGCAGGTGTACCAAAAGGGTCATTTTATAATTACTTCAAAAGCAAGGAAGATTTCACCGTTGAAATCATTCAGTTCTATTCGGAAAACCTGGCGATCCTTTGGGAAAATTTTCTTAAAAGCGGTCCAGAGGAGCCGCTTGAGGCATTGAAATACAGTTTTGAAATGATCATTTCCTATCATGAGCAAAGTGAAGTGAGGACGGGTTGCCTGATAGGAAATCTGGCGGCGGAGATCAGCGAATCCAGTGATCTGTGTCGGCAAAACATGCACCATGCTGCGACTGTGTGGAAAGATCGTGTTTCAAAACAGATCAATCAAGGACAAACCATGGGAACCATCAGGGATGATATTTCAGTTGATGCCCTGACAGAATTTATCTGGAATGCCTGGGAAGGAGCACTGCTGAATATGAAAATAGTGAATTCAGCAGCACCGGTCAAAGAGTGCATACGTCTGCTTTTTGATTTTTTTCTAAAGCCCTGATTAAGATTTACCCACTATTAAACAGCAAATTCAATACAGACAAATTAAGGATAATCATATGTTATATTTTAATTTCAAGAACCCTGCCAATATTTTCTTTGGTAAGGGAAAAATAGCTGCCATTGAAGAGGGTACCTCTTCCGGGGGCAGGATCCTCATGGATAGAAAAGAGAAAGGAGAAGATCATGGTTCAAAATAAAGAATACAACCGTTCCATCGTGCTTGCCACGCGTCCAAACGGCGCACCGGTTTCCGATAATTTCCGCATGGTTAATACGCCTGTGCCTCAACCGGCTGAAGGCCAGGTGCTGCTTCGCACCGAGTATCTCTCCCTTGATCCTTATATGCGGGGCAGGATGAACGACGCGCCATCCTATGCAGAACCTGTTAAGATTGATCAAGTGATGGTGGGTGCAACTATTTCTCAGATCGAGACATCCCGGCACCCTGATTACAAAGAAGGTGAGTGGGTCCTTGCCTACAGCGGGTGGCAGGATTATGCGCTTTCTGATGGTTCCGGGCTCACCCGGTTAGGCGAAACCCCCGAGAATGCCTCCTATGCACTGGGGATTCTGGGCATGCCGGGGTTTACCGCCTATATGGGATTATTGGATATTGGTCAGCCCAGACAGGGAGAGACTCTGGTTGTTGCTGCTGCCACAGGTCCTGTTGGGGCAACCGTAGGACAGATAGGAAAATTGAAAGGCTGTCATGTTGTCGGTATTGCCGGTGGTGGCGAAAAATGCAGACATGCAGAAGAAATACTTGGTTTTGATGCGTGCCTGGACCACAAATCTCCGGATTTTGCCCGGCAGCTCAGCCAGGTTTGTCCCAGGGGAATTGACATCTATTTCGAGAGTGTAGGGGGGAACGTATTTGATGCAGTTCTGCCGCTGCTCAACACAAAGGCCAGAATTCCGGTATGCGGACTTATTTCCCAGTACAATGCGACACAACTTCCTGATGGACCGGACCGTATCTCTCTTCTGATGGGTACAATTTTAGTCAAACGATTAAAGGTTCAGGGATTCATTATTTTTGATGATTATGGCCACCGGTACGGTGAGTTTGCAGAGGAGATGTCTCAATGGCTGAGCAGTGGACAGATAAAATACCGTGAGCATTTGATTGATGGGCTTGAGAATGCACCGGATGCCTTTATCGGCATGCTGGATGGTCAGAACTTCGGGAAATTGGTTGTCCGGATTAGTGACAAACAGTGATCGGCCATTTAAAAAAACGGGGTTTGATTTTCATATAGTTACACCCAGGGGAAAACCTGTTGTTTTTGAAATGCGGGCAATGCCCAATAAAGATGAAAATGTAAAAATTTATATAATGAATATAAAAATCAACTTGAAAGATCAGGAAACCTGAAGGGTTTTGTAGAAAATTTATTGGGTGAGGATGTTTCAAAAAATCAAATAGGGGAGATGAGCATGGGCGATTCTGTTTATGACTATTCAGCAAAAACCATTGATGGAAAAGAAAAATCTTTATCAGAATATGAAGGCAAAGCCATACTGGTTGTGAACACGGCCAGCAAATGAGGATTTACCAAACAATACAGAGGGCTGGAAGCTCTTTATAAAACATATCAGAACCACGACTTTGAAATTCTGGGATTCCCCAGTAATCAGTTCAAGAAACAGGAACCCGGAACAAATACAGAGATTGCTCAATTTTGTTTGCTCAATTTCGGTGTAACATTCCCAATGTTTGAGAAAATTGATGTTAAAGGAAAAAATATCCATCCTTTATACAAATACCTTACACATGCAGCACCCGGATTTCTCAATACAAAAGCTGTGAAATGGAATTTCACTAAATTTCTGACAGATAAAAATGGAAAGGTGATCAAGCGGTTCTCCCCGAAAACAGATCCGGAAAAAATCGTCCCCTTTATTGATGAAATGTTAAGTCAGGCACATAAAGCCATGGATAACGACGATTAGCCTTGTTTTATGGCGTATGCAGGCTGACAGGCAATGATCCGGATTAACGATTATAATTGATAAATATTGAGTTCAGGAAGGTTAAGATTACCTCTGGTATTATAAATTATAACCCCAATCAACCTCTGGGGCTGAATAATTTTCCCTGACTGCTGCATTCTCCATTATATAACTTTTTGCATTTCCGTATGGACTCGGAAAAAAAGAGTATTGAATGAAACGGCCAAACATTTGCATAATATAGTATTTTCAAATAATTAACTCTCCTGATCGGGTAAAGGCTTTACATTTAAAACAATAAAAATAATTATTGACAACATCATATAGAGTCTTTATTGTAGTTCATGACTGAGCGTTCGCTCACTAAATTTGTTCGAGTGACGCCCGGTTATTTAATTTAGCTATGAATAACAAAAGTAGAATAGCAAACTGCGATTTTAAAATTGGTAAATTTCAGCTGAATATCCTCAATAATATATCAGAGGACGCCTTGGGCTCAGTCTGAAAACTTAACAGGAAAGGACAGGAAAAATGACAGAACTTTATATTGCCAAAGATTCATTGGCAGGGAAACAAGTAGAACTCAGTGATATCACTATAAGAGACGGTCTGCAGTCGCTGGAAACCGTACTCGACACCGATACCAAGGTCAAATACCTGGAAGGTTTGATTCTGGCAGGTTTCAAGCGAATGGAGGCTACCAATTACGGCCACCCCAAGTTTGTTCCTTTTTTCCCTGATGCCACTGAAGTATTAAAACGACTGCTGAACAGTGAAACAAAAGCATCGGATGGCAGAACCATTGGCGAAATGATGAAACGCAATGGCGGCGATGTTGAACTCACTGCAGTGACCATCCATGAAAGCGGTGCAGAAAGAGCGTTTAAAGATTTTGATGCAGGACATGGCCCGGACCGGATTTTACAAATGACATCAACCTGCCCGGAACATCAGAATGCCAATTCAGGAAAAACCCATGACCAGTATTTTGAAATGACAGAACAGACCATTAAAGCGGCACATAGCCGGGGAATGGTTGTAAACGGTACGGTCAGCACCATCTGGGGGAGCCCTTTTGAAACATTCAACAAAAAATACAGCATGGAAGAGAAGCTGGATATTGCTATCAGCTTTGTCAAACGATATCTGGATTGTGGTGCAGATGACATTGAACTTGCTGACCATGATGGTTCAGTTACTGATTATCATAAATCCTATGAATTTTTCAGCCGTGTACTTGATCCCAAAGAGATGGGAACCGGACCGGATGGCAGAGATTATGCCGATCCCAAGCTTTATATTGCTCACTTTCACACAAAAAACATGGCATCTGCCCTTAGAAATGCAGCAGCTGCCCTTAAAGCCGGTATTATCCGATTTGAATCCTGCCTGTCAGGTATTGGCGGCCAACCGGCTAATGCTGTGGATGGTGTTACAATTGAGGGCCGTGAAGGAGATTACTACAGCGACCACTTTAACCATGGACTGATTTCCACAGAAGATATGGTGACCATGTTTCATCATCTGGGTGTTGATACCGGCATCAATCAGGACATGCTTATACAACTGGGAAAAGATTTCCGAACAGATGTAGTAGACACGTTTGAAGCCAATCAAAGGAAATTTGGTCGGGACTTTATGCAATGCCGTTCCTATATGTTAACCAAAGGAGAGCTGCCTGAAAGTGTTACCCGACTTTATAAATAAGCATCAGATGGATGTTTAATCGGGTTGTCAGCGTTCTTTATGAGATCAGGTCTTGAATGATCCAAAATTTAATTTCAAGGCCTGGTCCCCCCAAAAAAATTTCTCTTTTGAAAAATATCGGTCTGCAGTTTATATTTAACTTTCTTTAAATTTTTTATTTCAATTTTCCTCCTTCCCGTCCTGGCTACCCAAAGCATGGTTATTAATCTTCTGACAATCTTCAGTTTTAAAAGGTGCCGGGCCGGATGAAAAGGATTTGATGAATTAAAAGGGCACTGCCTGTTCATTATATAAAAGATGTGATACAATTACCAGGTCGTATGTCGCTGTTGATATACCCATGGAATGAATACATAATTTTATAATGGATGGAAAAATGAAAACAGCCACTGTAACCTATCTGGGAGAACTGAGGACAGAAAATACGCACCTGCGTTCCGGGAAAAAAATTATCACTGATGCACCGGTGGACAACAAAGGTAAAGGAGAAGCATTTGCACCGACCGATCTTGTAGCCACTGCACTCGCAGACTGAATGATCACTATCATGGGCATCCGTGCTGATGCCATGAACCTTGACCTTACAGGAACCCGTCTTGAAGTTGATAAAGTGATGAATGAAAAGCCCAGACGAATCAAAGAGATCATCATTGATATCTTTTTTCCTGAAATGGAGATATCAGATAAGCATAAGGCCAGTTTAGAGCGGATCGTTGAAATCTGCCCGGTAGCCCAGAGCCTGCATCCGGATGTGATACAAAACGTCCGGCTCCACTGGTAAGATAGAATTGAGCAGGCAAGAGGTGACCATACCTGGAGTGGAACCGGGTATGGTCACCTCTCAAAAGTGTTCTGAATAATGAATCTTTGAAAAAATTGAAAAATGATCATCGTAAAATACTTTCAGGTAGAGCTGGTTCGGGTAAAAAAGCACAAATTCATCAATAACTTTGCTGTTGTGAAAATAAACAAGTGATATTCTTTTGGATGGTTTTATAAAGAAAGTTGTGTTGACCATAATTTTTGGTAACAATACTCATGGATTTTTCATAGGATAAAAGAGCCTCATCCCATGCACCAGATTGATAGTATAGTATACCAAGATTATTGAGGAGTTTGGCCACAAGGCATTCCTTTTGTAATTCCATGGCCAATGAAAGAGCCTGCTTGCAATTGTGAAACGCTGAATCAAAATCACCATTATTCCCGGCAACCATCCCTGAACGACTTAAGGTGCCGATCAATTTAAGCATTAATTTTAATTCTTGTTTTGACAATCTGTAATGATTTGATTTTTTGTTAAAAGACATTGACAACCTCCTTTGACCATTTTTTAATCACCAGGACTTTAAGGGTACCATCAATTCGTAGCAAATCACAGAATAGCGATTCGCCAAGCAAAAGAATTCATTCTTCTATTACACCTAAAATACCACAAAAAAAGGTATATGTCGATTCCCTTATGACAAGAATTTCAATCATTTTTTTACCAAAGAGCAGGCTGAACAGGGGAAGTTAAAAGATTCTCAGAAGAGAGTATGCGAGTTTTTATCAAAGAGTGCTGCCCGGGCGTAGAAACAATAGAAGCTTGGTTCAGGGAGAATTCCGGGAACAGAACTAATACAAAAACCGACATGTATGCACTCAATGCCTGGTGTATGAGAGTTATGTCTCTTACGTATAAAAAAAGGCTTTTTAAAAAATTTAATCCGGACCGTTTTACATCTGACAATTTGACAGAAATTGCAAAGCTTAGCTTTTTTGAAACAGCACCACAGCTTGCCCAGGAGTATTTGGAAAAATATGGGATTCATCTAATCATCGAACGGCATCTTCAAAAAACCTATTTAGACGGGGCCGCGTTATTATTGGACGATGGGTCTCCTGTGGTTGGCTTAACCCTGAGATATGGCAGAATAGATAACTTCTGGTTTTGCCTTCTGCATGAATTAGCCCATATTATTCTGCACCTTGGAAAAAATAATTACCATTTGTTTGTGGATGATATGGATGTTAGAATCCCGGATGATAAAAACAGCAAAAATATTGAGAAAGAAGCAGACCACCTTGCAATGGAATCTTTAATACCAAATGAAATTTGGACCTCTTCAACAGCAAAAACGAATCCCACAACAAAAAATGTTCTTGCATTATCAGAACATCTGAGAATTCATCCTGCCTGTATTGCTGGTAGAATACGGTATGAAAATAATAATTTTAAATGAATCCAACCAAGAGAGATATTATTGGACTTTACAACATTGAATCTTAAAATCATATAGAGATAAGAATCAGGGCAAAAAATGCACCAGCAACTCCAATCCATTGTTTTTTACCAAGTCTCTCTTTAAGAAAAAACCAAGCTAAAAATACAGTTGCAGCTGGATAAAGGGAACCCAATACTGCTGATATATCGAGCCTTCCCAGGTGGGCGGCCAATGAAAAAAATAAATTGCCCCCAGCATCGAGAATCCCTGTGATACCAATAAATTTCCATTGCCCGGAGATCGGTTTGATAGATTTTTTCATTATAAAAAGGATAAAAAACAAAAATGAAACCGAGAATAATCTCGCACTGACCAGAGGCCAGTAAATCGCAAGATCATTTGCTCGATCTATCAGAATAAAAAAGAATCCAAACCCAAGACCTGCAACAATGGAAAGAAGGAGTTCATTCAAGGTCATTCTAAATCCGGTATCCCCAGCTGACAAGAGCCATATGGCAACCATAAAACATATAAAACCAGCAAACTGAATCATAGAAGGAAGCCCACTATAAAATGCAGAATATCCAATGGGTATTAAGGCAGTAAGCACAGCTGATAAAGGGGCAACTATCCCCATGCGGCCTTGAGATAACCCTTTATAAAGGGCAATTAAGCCAATATTGCCGAAAATACCGGCAAGCCCACCATACAAAAGATGTGGTACTGGAGGAATGGATTCAGCAAAAATTACCCCCAGAATCGCCAGCAACAAACCACCTAAAAACTGTGAGACGAAAATCACACCCAGAAGATTCCCTTTACGGGATGCCAGCCCCCCAGTGAAATCTCCCGCACCCCAAGCTACAGCACTCCCAAGGCCAAAAGTAATGGATAATGTTTCTGTATTAATCATTTTATGTATTCATTCTCTCTCTTTATTTTAAAATCCAGCGTTGCCATTTAATGACCGGAATCGACGTACTAATGTTGTAGCCTTAAAAGGTAGATGTCATTATATGAGTTCCCCCCAGTTACAACTTGATGCTTTTTGAGAAACGTTGTTCTTCGCCACCAACCAGTAAAGAACTTGTTGTATCATATTTATTAATAAATTCATAATAATCCCCTTTGTTTGTATTTAAGTTGCTGTCCATGCGGAAGATGAACTCTGTGGGGAAGAATAATGCATGACATATCAATAGTAAAATTAATTGTTTTAATTATGAATTAGCCATGCTAATCTAAATTGCATGCTTGACAACAGACTCATAGAGGCCTTAGCATTGGTTGTTCAAGAAGGTGGTTTTGATAAAGCGGCCAGGGCAATTCACATCACCCAATCTGCAGTTTCCCAGCGAGTCAAATCATTGGAAGAGATCACTGGACAAGTGCTAATAGCACGTACCACACCGCCTCAGGCAACATTAGCCGGTCGAAAGTTTTTGAAACACTATCTCCAGGTCAAACGGCTTGAGGACGATTTGATGGAAGAGATAAATGAGACAGGCATAAAACAATTTACAACCATAACTTTAGGTATTAACGCAGACAGCCTTGCTTTTTGGTTTCTAGAAGCAATCCATCCTTTCTTACTTGAGGAAAATGCACTTCTTGACGTCCGGATAGACGATCAGGAACAGACCCATCGAATGCTTAAAAACGGAGAAGTCATGGGGTGTATCAGCACTCAGGAACAGCCCATGCAAGGATGCCATATAGAATATCTCGGATGCATGAATTATCGCCTAATGGCGACTCCTGAATTTGCGGCCAGATGGTTTCCTAAAGGTATAACTTTAGAGAGTGTTAGCCGAGCACCTGCTCTAATCTTTGATCGAAATGATGAACTACTTCATAAACTTCTCAACCAAACATTTGAGGAGGTGCCAATCTCCATTCCTGCACACTATTTACCATCTGTTGAAAAATATGCTGAGTTCATCGCTTTGGGACATGCCTATGGTACACTCCCAGATCAGCAAAGCGCACCTTTACTAGAAACAAATCAATTGGTTGATCTTTCTCCTTTATGCCATGTGTCGGCGAAACTCTATTGGCATTGCTGGAGTATAGAATCAGAAGTATTAAAAAAATTAACCAGAAATCTAATTCGCAAAGCCAGAACTCTACGTGATTCCGGATATTTTTCGAAAAAGTCTCAACCACAATATGCGGGTGCTCTTTTTTAATAAAAATGAGCGACACAAATACAAAAGTTCACCCATTAACTATGACCCTGCTAAAAACTGAAGGAAGAAGTAAACTGGCGTTATAACAACTTTTCCAATTTTTTGTAATCCAAGCCATTCATCATTTAGCACCTGATTAAATTACGTCTATAGAATAATCCAATTAAGCTTTGAAAAGTATTGAGATTCATGTATATAGATACAATTTTTAGCATATGACAATAAAGGCATTTCAACAGAGATAATATCCAGAAATGAAAATCAGGTAAGAAAATAGAAATTGAATATTGCTGATCTGGACATAAATGAGAAAAAAGTATTTGGACTCCACCTTTTATATTCAATCATTGAAGGAGTTTTAGCCGGCATCGTAATCCTCAACGAGTTTGTGTTTATCAAAAGCCTCAAGGGGACAGAAATGCAACTGGCGATTCTTTTTCAGACCAGTGTGATCGTGTTCGTTTTTTCTGTTGTTATCCATGAATTATTGAAGCGATTCAAAAAGAGAAATATCCTCAAGGTAACCGCCTTGATCACCCGGTTACCCTTGCTTCTGGTCTTTTTTTTCCAAGGGAAATGCTCCCGGCAGAAACAATGGCGTTCTATCATTATCTTTTCTTGCTGATTTTCCTGTTTTATTATCTAGCCATGCCCATTGTTTATCCGATCATCAACAACATCCTTAAAAACAATTACAGCCATTCCCACTTTGGGACGCTTTACAGCTATGCCACCATGACAAATAAAATTGTGATGATGATCACTACTTTTGTCTTTGGATGGATGCTTGATGGGAACCCCTTTTCATTTGTGTACGTTTATCCTGCCATTGGGGTCCTGGGGATCATTTCCCTGTTTTTGTTTTCAGGCGCGGTAAAGGTGGAGTACCTTGAAACCGGTGTTGAGATCCTTCCCATGATGGACTCGCTTCGCAAGTCATTCAGGGATATGAAGACAATTATTAAGTTTAACAAGCCCTATCGGGATTTTGAAATAGGATTTATGCTTTACGGATTCTCTTTTATGCTGACAGTTGCGATTATTTCGCTTTTCCTTGTTGAGGAACTGAAGTTGAACTACACAAGCATTGCGTTTTACAAAAACTCGTATAACATCATAGCGATCCTATTGCTACCGTATTTTGGTAATCTTATTGGCCGGATTGAACCCCGAAAGTTTGCAGCATTCACATTTTTAACTTTACTCATGCATCTATTTTTCATGGGGCTAACAGAGTATTTCCCCTATTATTTTGACATTGGGGCATATCGCTTTTATTACCTGGTAGTTATCTCTTTTGCCTGGAACGGCTTGTTTGCAGCAACTATGTCACTTTTGTGGAATATCGGTTCGGCATATTTCTGCAAGGATGATGCTGCTGCCGCATACCAGTCGGTACATCTCAGTTTGGTGGGTGTCCGGGCAATAGTTGCACCCTTGTTCGGCATCTGGCTGTACCAATACTTAGGCTTCAGCGGTGTTTTTGGCCTTGGCATATTTTTACTGATTTTATCTATATCGGTGATGTTCTGGTCGCTGGCACGGAACAAACAGGAAGACAGATAACCCGGACACCCAGTTAAGGGTTCACTCAATAAATCAGATATTACATAATTGTGGTCAGAGTAAAAATCAAATAACCAGGTTGTAAATAGGAGATAAGAAAGCTAATTTTAACAATAAATCGAAGTGAGGACTACCTGCAAACCAATGCCCGTTTTGTAGAAGGACGAATCTCCCGAACTTTTTCTGTGATCCTTCCCTCCGAATCTGAGTTTAAAATCCCAGGCTATTATTAACAATCCTAATATTTTTAAATAAAATCCTGGATAGGTTTCTTATTTTTACTGTTTAAAGTTTCAGTGATTAATATAAAACCTGTCTCTTTTGGATTTGGCAATAGATTTTTTTAAGCAGGATATTCTTAAAATGGATCCAATTGCAATGCCTGCTGACGGAAAGGCCTCCTCCGATTTTAACCATCTTATCCAGGTTATTACAGGCAAAATGAGAAAGACCGGCTGACGTCGGAATGAGTATCCATGATCCTGATCAGTTCATCTGAAACTATTCTGTCTTGAAAACCAGAAAGTTTTGATATAAAAGTATGTTATGAAGGGTTTGATATTACATTACCGCTATGTTTTTCTGCTGGCTGCATTCATCACCATACTGACTGCCGGTTTTGTAAAATTCAGAAGTGAACAAACCCCTTCAAGTGCTCCGTCACAAAAAATCAATCTTTCCAGTGATGAAACTGAGTGGATCAGGAATAATCCTGTTGTCACAGTTGGTGTTGACCTTGACTTTGCTCCGATTGAATATCTTGATAAAAACAACCAGTATATTGGCGTTACAGCTGATTTTCTCTCTCTTCTGGAACTTAAAACCGGTCTCCGGTTTGAAATTGATAAAAAACATTCATGGGAAGAGAGTATTTCGAGAATCAAGGCCGGGGAAATCCACATGCTGGGCGCTGCTGTTCCTTCTGAGCAGAGAAAGGTGTATATGGATTTTACGGTACCCTATGCATGGCTTTCCGGTGTTATTATTGTCCGGAAAGATGTCACAGAACCGATGTCTCTTGAAAAACTTCAGGGGATGAAGGTTGCGGTGGTGTATAATTATATATGGAAAGATATTCTTGAGATCTCCCATCCAGAAGTGGATATAGATCCGGCTTCCAATATTGAAGCTGCTTTAAAAAAGGTCTCTTTCGGCATGACAGATGCCATGGTGGGATTTATGGCAACAGCCTCTCACCACATCGAACGACTGGGAATATCCAATTTAAAAATATCAGGTGAAACTGTTTCAGTTCTGGATATTTCCTTTGCAGTCAACAAAGATTATCCGCTGCTGAAAAATATTTTAAACCAGGCCCTTGAACAAACCACCAGAGAACAGAAAAAATCAATCCTTCGTAAATGGATCAGTCTGGAGCTTAATGCAACAAAAAATTTAAAATGGCTCACCCGGATTTTATTTCCAGGTATTGCAGTGGTTCTTTTTGGACTTATAGGGATAATTATCTGGAATCGATCTCTACAGAGGCAGGTCATTGGACGTACTGAAAAGTTGAATCAGGAGCTGGTTCAACGAACAAAAGTGGAACAGGCGCTCAGGGAGAGTGAAGAGAAATACAGAAGTATTTTCGGGAATATTCAGGATGTATATTATGAAATCATGCCCCATGGCGTGGTATTGGAGATCAGCCCTTCTGTTGAAAAAGTTTTTGAGGTTGAACGTGAGTCATTAATGCATCAATCCCTATCCACTGTTTTTGTAAATATGGATGATTTTCAGAAGATGCTTGAAAAAGTAATCCGGGAAGAGCGGTTAGCTGATTATGAGATTTTGCTGATGCGGCCGGATGGGGTAATGCTGAACTGCTCCATGAATGCCATGCTGGTTAAACATGCTGATGGAAAACCTGTTAAAATTATCGGATCCATCCGGAATATAAGTGATCGTGTCAGGGCCCAGAAGGCTTTGAAAAGAGCCTATCATGAATTGGAAAAGCGCGTTAATGAACGTACAGCAGAGCTTCGAAGGATCAATAAAGAACTCAATAAGGCAAAGGAAGCTGCTGATGCGGCCACACAGGCTAAAAGTAATTTTCTTGCCAATATGAGCCATGAAATCCGTACGCCTTTAAGCGGTGTGATCTCGGCCTCAGAGCTTGTTATGCATGAATCACCCCCCGGTAAGATAGCCCGCTATATAAATATCATCCGAAGCTCCGGGCATGCTCTTCTGGGTGTAATTGATGATATCCTTGATTTTTCAAAAATTGAAGCTGGTATGCTTGATATCGAGAGCCATCCATTCTCTCTGGAGCAGGTATTAACCCGGACAACCAATATGTTCAAACACAAGATTGGTGAAAAAGATATCTCCTTTTCTCTGAATATAAAAGCATATACCCCGACTCATCTGGTTGGAGATTCGTTCAGACTTCAACAGATACTGACTAATCTGCTCAGCAATGCAGTTAAGTTCACTGATAAAGGTGGTAAGATTATCCTTGGCGTATCTGGGAGTGAGGATACACCAAAAGCCGGTACAGTTCTGATGAATTTCTGGGTTGCTGACACAGGGATAGGTATCAGTTCAGAACATCAGGATCTTCTGTTTACTCCATTTTCACAAATTGATGCGTCCACTACCAGAAAATACGGTGGCAGCGGTCTTGGGTTGAGCATATGCGGCCAGCTGGTGGATATGATGAATGGAACCATTTCTGTTAAAAGCGAATCAAAGAAGGGGAGCCGGTTTTTATTTACCATCCCCCTTAAAGTGTGGGAAAATCCAGATATGGGACCAGAACACTCCACCATTCCGCCTGACCGCTTCCACAGCATTGAAACCTTTCGTTCGTTCCTTGAAGGAAAAAAAATACTTGTAGCTGAAGATACGCCTACAAATCAGGAAATCATTCAAGCTGTTCTCGAACTTGCAGGAATTGAAATCACACTGGTGGATACGGGCAGGAAGGCAGTAGAAGCGGTGAAGCAAAAAGAGTTTGATGCTGTTCTTATGGATATGCAGATGCCGGAAATGGATGGCTTTGAGGCAGCACGTATCATAAGAAAACAGCAGGGTCGGCAATATCTGCCTATTATAGCCATGACTGCCCATACCCTGAAAGAGGATAAAAGCAAGTGCATTGCTGCAGGTATGAACGAATATATTTCAAAACCGATTAACCAGGAAAAATTATTTAAAACCCTTATCAAAACCATTTATCAACATGAGGGTAAATTTTCTGAGCCAGAAGAGAGTATCCCGCAAAAAATAAAACAGAAACACTCCATGGCTACAGCATCTGGATTGTTTAACTGCCTGCCCGCACAGATTCCCGGGATAGAGCTTAAGAAAGCAGTTGATGCACTGGGTGTTCGCAATGATATCTTTATACGGATTTTATATACTTTTTTAAAAAACCATGAAGATCTGTTTTTAAAAGTTGAAACTGCATGGCGTGAAAAGAACCGGAAAGAGGTTATCATGCTTGTTCACACTCTTAAGGGGAGTGCCTCAGGTATCGGGGCGTTTGAACTGTCTGATCTGGCCTTTGATATTGAAAAAACCTGCAGAGCGGCACACCATATGCCAACAGTGGAAGAAGCAGGATTGTCAATTTTTAAAAACAGATTGAACACTGTACTGGCATCTATAAAAGAACTTGTTTCTGAATACTTGCCATTGGACAGTGAAAAGACAGAAATCAGTACAGACATTGCTGAGGCTGCAGATACCCTTGAAAAGCTGGAGCATGCTCTGAAATTTCCCGAACTTGGCAGGCTGGAAGCACTTATGGAAAGATTGGAATCGGTTATTGATCATCCGGTTATGGAAGAGTTGAAAAAGCATATCAATTCTTATGATCATGATTTTGCAAAACAAGCCGTCAGCAGATTGAAAACGATATGTGAAGAGGAACGCCAATGAAAAAACATGATTATCTTATCATGATTGTTGATGACAGCCCGACCAATATAAATATTCTTGCAAGCACTTTAAAGGACCACTATCGCCTGATCATTGCCAAAAGCGGTAAAACCGCTTTTGAGCATTTAGAACAACAGCAGCCTGATCTGATCATTCTGGATATTATGATGCCTGAAATGGATGGGTTTGAAGTATGCCGTCACCTTAAAAATACCCCCGGAACCCGGGATATCCCCATTATTTTTATTACTTCCATGGAGGAGGCTGAACAGAAAACAAAAGGGTTTGAACTGGGTGCAGTAGATTATATCACAAGGCCCTTCCAGTCAGTAGAAGTATTAGCGCGCGTACGTACCCATATCTCTCTGCGGCAGATGCATATATCTCTTGGAGAAAAAAACAGAATCATAAAAAGAGCTTTGGATGAAAAAAGCCGCCAGCTTGATGTATTGATCAGCAACCTGCCGGGTATGGTATACCGGTGTCGTTTTAATGAAAAATGGAATATGGAATTTGTCAGTGACGGATGTTTAAAACTGACAGGATATCAGCCTGATTATTTTACTGAGGGGAAAGGCCTTCATTACAAGCATATTGCTAATTTCCAAGATATATCTTTTATTGAGAGCGAACTTGATAAAGCCTTTCAACAAAATACCACTTTTGAACTGATTTACAGGATAAAGACTGCTTCGGGTATTGAAAAATGGGTTTTGGAGCAGGGTGTCGGCGTATATGGCAGAAGAGGCAATCTTAAAGGAACAGAAGGTGTCATATCAGATGTGACAGAGAAACAGAAAGCTTCTCTTGCGCTGGTTCAGGAAAACCGGCAGTTGAAATCAAAAATCATTTATCAGGATCGCTTTGGTGATATAATCGGCATATCACCTTCCATGCAAAAAGTATTTCAACTGATAATCAAAGCAGCTGCAGGAGATGATTGTGTTATTATTTATGGCGCTTCAGGAACTGGAAAAGAGCTTGTTGCAAAAGCCATTCATAAAAACAGCAAAAGGAAAAATTATCCTTTTGTTCCTATTAATTGCGGTGCTATTCCGGAGAATCTTTTTGAAAGTGAATTTTTTGGACATAAAAAAGGTGCTTTCAGTGGTGCCAATAGTGACAAAAAAGGTATTTTGGATATGGCAGACAAGGGAACCCTTTTTTTAGATGAACTGGGCGAGATCTCCATGGTGATGCAGGTTAAGCTGCTGAGGATCATGGATGGTAACGGCTTTATTCCTGTAGGAGGAACCAGATTAAAAAAATCAGATATTAGATTTGTCTGTGCAACCAATCAGGACCTTCAACTGATGGTCCGCCAGAAAAAAATGCGGGAAGATTTCTTTTTTAGGATTCATATTATTCCCATTTCACTCCCGGCATTAAAAGACAGGAGAGAAGATATTCCCGTTTTGATAGAGCATTTTCTTAATTCCTATCCTAAAAGTGAAACCACGAATGAGTTGACCCAGGAAATTATTGAGAAGATGATTCATTACTCCTGGCCAGGTAATATCCGCCAGCTCCAAAATATGCTTTATCAGTTTCTGACCCTTGGGAAACTGGAATTTCTGGATCCTGAAAAACTTGACCGGAATTTTCTTAAGCCTGGTTTTGAAATAGAACAGACCTTAAAAACAGCAGTTGAGGAGTTCGAAAAAAATTATATACTTAAGATACTGGCCAGGAACCGCCGGAAAAAAGGAAAAACAGCCCGGGCACTTGGGATGGACAGGAAAACGCTTTTCAGGAAAATGAAACGGTATAAAATAGGGAGTTGAAGAAATCTTTTTGATTGTCTTCTACAAAGGTTTTCTGAGACATGAAGTGCTGAATATTTCGTGTTTATTCAAATGGGACTCTCAACATTTTATTATAAGTCTCCTTAATGATTTCCAGACCGCTTTTGATATTGATTTCCATCGTCTCTTTCACTTTTTCAGGATCTTTTTTCTTCAGGGCATGGATAATGGCTCTATGTTCTGTGTTGAATTTTCTGCACAGCTCCTTTTCCCAGCGATAGATATTTAATACACTTTCAACAGAAAGGATCAAGGCCTGGGCAATACTGCACAGGTGGGGAAGATTGGATGCTTCATAAATAAGATAATGAAACTTCCGATCATACTGATACCGGTTCTTTGGCAGTTTTTCCATTGATGCATTGAGTGTTTCAAGCTGTTCTATATCAGAACTGCTCAAATTCGGTATGGCTTCAACAGCAAGTTTTGATTCTAATTGTACACGCAGATCATAGATGTGAAGAATCTCTTTTTTGGTGGGTGGACTTTCAACAATAGCCCCTTTATATGGTATGTTTTTTACAAGACCGGACCTGTCCAGGCGCATGAGCGCTTCTCGAATCGGACCGCGGCCTATGCCCAGTTCCTGTTCAAGGTCAGAGAGGATAAGGCGGGTTCCGGGAAGTTTAAAACCACTGAGGATCATATCTCTGATCTTTTCATAGGCTTTTAAGGATTTCATGGAAGACTTATTACCGGTCAATTTCAACGCTCCTGGGATTATTTGTAATCAAATCTGCACCGTTTTTTATTTTCAGTCCTTCAATTAGTATTTATCCGGAAATCTGTCAACTTGTTTCACACTGGAAACAGTTAAAAAGAGCTTTTTTCAGATTGAACTTTAAAATTGAATCAACTGCTATGCGCTTTTAGCTTTCCGTACAATTTCCATTGCCAGTACCTGGGCTGCATCAACATTATGGACTGGTAAAGGAATATCAAGAACAGATAATTCAGTGCAGGCAACTACTGCAGTTGATGCTCCTTTGGTCTGCAGATTTTTACATACAGTTTTATACGCATTACAGACTTTTCTGCCGGTATCTCCTTTTTTTACAGATTTTATGACATCAAGAAGGATTTCCTGGTATTCTGGATCAGGCCAGATATCCTGGATGCCCAGTGGTTTAAACCTATCAGCATAAAGAGCTGTCATGGCAACGGCAGGAGATGCCAGGAGACCTATCTTTTTCTGATCAGGGAATTCATTTTTTACATAGTTTGAAACAAGTTCAATAAGATTAATAACAGGGATGCTCACAGCCTTTTGAACTGCATCATAATAATAGTGTGCTGTGTTGCAGGCAATGACAAGAAAATCAGCGCCGGCATTTTCAAGGCGTCTGCCCATATCTGCCATGCAGGGTCCGGGATCTTCTCCTGTTTTTTCAATAATTGCTTTGATCCTGGAAGGCACCTTGGGGTTGTTGTCCACAATACAGCGGATGTGATCTATATCATCTCTGGCCGGTGTCAGCCGGATAATGCGCTGCATCAGATCAACCGTGGCCTCGGGCCCCATTCCTCCTATAATTCCAACTGTTTTATCTTTCATTCTATAACCCTGCTGTTCTGGAGCACTTTGAAAACAGAGTGCTCCAGAATGTATATGTTATTTTCTAAAGGTGTCCATGTATGCATAGAGGGCTGGTGAACCGCCGGTGTGGAGAAAAAGTATGTTTGCTCCTTTAGGAAAATAATCCTTTCGTACAAGATCAATAAGCCCTGCAGCCGTTTTTCCGGAATATACAGGATCCAGCAGGATGGCCTCTGTTCCTGCGAAGAGTTTAACCGCTTCAACCATAGCATCGGTAGGAAGGGAATATCCCGGTCCTACATACTGGTCAAAACAGACGATCTGGTCACGGTCAACACCGCTTTTTACCCCTAATCTTATGGCAGTTTCTCCGGCCAGGTCAAAAACGATTTCCTCCTGCACTTCTTTTGGCCTTGAAACATTCACACCGCTGATAGGAATATTGCCATTTACACCATTCATACCCACAACCATTCCCGCATGGGTTCCGGCAGAGCCGGACGGCACAATAATGTGGTCTATTACAAGACGATTTTCATTGAGCTGGGTCATGATTTCTTCTGCACAGAGTGCATATCCTGTTGCACCGATTGCATTGGATGCACCTCCGGGTATGATATAGGGGGTTCTGCCTTCAGCTTTGAGTGATTCAGCTTTTTTTGTCATCTCACCCATCATATCTGAACCGCCTTCAACAACCCCAATACTTTTTACGCCAAGAAGTTCAAAAAGGAAATTGTTGCCACTGGCATCTTCTTTGTATGATCCTTTTACACGCTCTTCAAGTATCAAGTGACAGTCAAGACTCTCCTTTGCAGACCAGGAAGCGGTAAGTCTTGCATGGTTTGACTGAACAGCACCACAGGTAATGATGGTATCAGCTCCCTTGTCCAGGGCATCAGCGATACAGAATTCTAATTTACGGGTTTTGTTTCCGCCGGCTGAACCGGGAAGCAGATCATCTCTCTTGACAAAAAGGTTGATATCTCCTCCAAGAGCCTTGCTTAATGACGGCATCGCCTCAATGGGAGTCGGGCCCTGAAGATATTGCCTTCTCGGAAATTTTGTAAAATTCATGGTTAATCCTTTCTATATTAATTTTTTAATTGAAAAACAGCTTCTATTTCAACACGTGCTCCAAGAGGAAGAGCTGCAACCTGAAAAGCACTGCGCGCAGGGAACGGTTCAGTGAAATAGCTGGCATATACTTGATTCACTGCGGCAAAATCATTTATATCTGCTAAAAACAGAGTGGTCTTAATGGCATCAGCAAAAGTTGCTCCTGCCTCTCTGGCAATGGCATCCAGATTTTTGAACATAATGTGTGCATGTTCTTCTACAGATCCTTTTGGAATTTTTCCGGTTGCAGGATCAATGGGCAGCTGTCCGGAAGTAAAAAGAAATCCATTTGAAACTACTGCCTGGGAGTAAGGTCCAATGGCTGCCGGTGCATTTTCTGTGTGGATGATTTTCTTTGTCATTATTTTTCCTTATTTTAGTATTGTCTGTGCCACTTCTCTGATGATAACCAAAAGCAGTTCACAATCTTTTTCATTAAATGTTAAGGGAATACGCATATCGCACATGGTTGCCAGAATACGGTTGGTATTGGCAAGCACAGGCAGGTCTCCGATATATTTCCAGCTTGAATAGCTGCTGGTGAAACCGACAGGTGTTTTATTACCGAACCATTTCAGTTCAACACCATGGTCCAGGCAGGCTGCAAGAAACGATTTAATGGTTGATTCATTCTGGCCGGTCAATGAAAACTGGATTGAACTGCCAACATATTTTTCTCTTGGGTCTCTCCCGGGACAGGTGATGCCTTCAATTTCTGCTAAACCCTGTTCAAGAATTCTGTAACGTTTATTCCATCTTTCACACTGCGCATCCAGCATTTCAAGCTGAGGTCTTAACAGGGCTGCTCTCAGATTATCCATACGGCATGAATAATTTGGAATCATTGTTTTAAGCGGTTCAAATACTGCCATATCAGGTCTTGACGTGTGACGTTCATAAAGCATGTAAGATCCTGAATGAATAATAGCTCTTGCAATCAGATCTGAATCATCTGTTACAAGAAGGCCGCCTTCCCCTGAATTCATATGTTTATAGGTCTGGGTGGAAAAACAACTCACTTTCCCAAAAGATCCTGATTTTTTACCATCCCAGGTGGCACCCATTGTGTGGGCACAATCTTCAATAAGTAAAAGATTATGAGCCTGGCATATATCCATCAGCTTATCCATGTTGGTTATATGGCCGCGCATATGTGAAAGCATCAGGTAGTCTGCATCTTTTGCTTTTTCATTCAGATCATCAAGGTCAATGGTATAGTCATCAATAATATCGACCAGTTCAACTCTTGCACCTGTATTCTCTATGGCTCCGGGGACCGGGGCAAGCGTATAGGCATTGCAGAGCACTTTATCCCCTGGTTTTACACCGGCACTTTTAAGGGCGAGGTACATTGCACTGCCGCATGATGCACATGCCAGACAATATTTTTTGCCCATGTATGCGGCAAATTCTTCTTCAAGCAGTGCGGTTTCACCCTTTTCACCGGAATCTACATTGTACCGGTGGAGTTTTCCTGATTTCAGGACTGCAAGGGCGTTTTCAATGCCTTTGTCACTGATCGGCTCCTGTAATGTGAAATCTTTTGTAAATTTTTTATGGTTCATGATTGTACTCCTTTTTTAGCCATTACCGGTTTTTTTATAAAATTACCGGTAAAAAAAATCAAACATCCGGCATGGTCAATATTTTCATGATTAAGGCATCAGTAGGATGTCTGTTTATACACATTGAAACCCCACTCCTGTTCGGGAAAGTATTTTCTTAACCGCCAGTCACACGCCCGTGCATGACCTTCCATTCCCTCCACCCGGGATAACCTGGATGCTGCACCGCTGATAACTTTGTTGGCTTCCTGGCTGATTTCCTGATAAGTATAAATTTTAAGAAATTTAAAAACATTGAGACCTCCTGAATAGTGTCCGGCTTTTTTAGTGGGAAGAATATGATTGGTACCGGAACATTTGTCTCCGTGGGGGACAGTACTGCCTTCACCCAGAAATAAAGATCCGTATGATTTAAGATTGTCCACCCACCAGTCAAGATCTTCTGCAATGACCTGGACATGTTCTGCTGCATAATCATCATTTACTTTGCATATCTCTTCCCTGTTTTCGCATAAAACGATTTCACCATAATCCCGCCAGGAAGATTCAGGTACTTGAGGATCAGGCATATCAGCAATAATTTTTGGCATGATTTCAAGTACTTTTTCACCTAATTCCCTGGAGTCGGTGAAGAGCCATACCGGTGAGTCATATCCGTGTTCCGCCTGGGAAACAAGATCAATTGCAACGGTCATGTAATCTGCTGTTTTATCGGCAATGATGGCAGATTCAGTGGGGCCTGCAAATACATCTATGGTACATCTGCCAGAAGAAGAGAGAATACTTTTCGCCTCTGCAACATAGGCATTTCCAGGTCCTGCAATGATATTGGCAGGCTTACCTGTGAACAGCCCGAATGCCATGGTGGCAACAGCCTGTACCCCGCCCATCTCAATGATGATGTCAGCACCGGCAATATCAAGGGCATAAGCAAGAGCCGGATCAATACTGTCGCCCCTTGGAGGCGAGCATGCAATAACATTTTTTACACCTGCCGCCTTGGCTGTGGCAACACTCATGAGGGCGGAGCAGGCGTGTGCAAAACGTCCGCCGGGTACGTAGCATCCGGCAACTTCCATTGGAATAATTTTCTGTCCAAGGCGGACACCGGGAATCGTCTCTTTCTCAAATTCCTGAATACTGTCTCTCTGAGCTGCGGCAAATCCATATACCTGTTTATAGGCAAAGCGGATATCTTCTTTGATATCTTCTGGAACTGAATCAATAAGCCTCTTTTTTTTTTCAGGACTTAAAATAAATTCACCTTCCCAGTTATCAAATTTTCTGGCCAGTTCAACTACTGCCTTTTCTCCGTTTTTTTCTATATCAGAGAGTATCTCCTTTACGACACCCCGTATCTGATCAGAATTTGATTCCGCAGTTTTTGATGCTTTTTTGATATATTCCATTATTTACTCCTGTATTTTCTAGTCAGGTTTATGACAAGGGTTTTAAAGTTATTTTGAATCCAAGTCAGTCATTTTTTATATTAATTGCGCCTATTCTATAAGGGTTTAATGTAAAAAACAAGTATTTTATAAAATATTTTATAAAATAAAATTTATTATATGAAATATTCAAACACTTTTAAACTTTAAGGAACGTTGCTGCCAGATTTAAAAGAATTTAGCCCGGATCTTTCCGGTCAACAGTTTTCAAGATACAGTATAATTACAGGTGTGGTTATATGAGATTCAGAAGCATAGGGATAATTTAAAAAAGGTTTTGAAAATTACAGCGCCTGATAAACCGGGCCGGGAAAATATGTTTTTCCACGGGGATAGCAAATTTGATATGCTATCCCCGGAAGCCGTTTTTTAAAGCGTCTGCCTGTCTGTCAGGTTATCCGCCAAATATATTTCCAAGAAATTCTGGGAGCCATAAAGTAAGGGATGGAAAATAGGCAATAAGAAAAACAACTAATACACTGACAAATACAAACGGCAGAGCATTGTAGGATATTTTTTCAAGTGTGGTTCTTGCCACTCCCGATGCAATGAACATGTTTTCACCCAGAGGCGGTGTTGCAAACCCGATTTCACAACAGCAGACCAGCACCACGCCAAAATGGATAGGATCTACACCCAGAGAAACCATTACAGGCAACAGTACAGGCGTTACCAGCATAATGGTTGCAAGTGTTTCCATGAACATTCCCATGAACAGCAGAAAAAAGATGATTAAAGCCCATATCATGTAGAGATTGTCTGTGAGATTCAGCAACCCCTGGGCAATCAGATCCGGTATTTTATTGATAGTCAGTAACTGGCCGAAAGCCAGGGCTGTAAACATGATAATCAATACGCGACCGGTTATCCACGTTGTACTTTCAAGTGCTTTCATGACGCCTTTGAGCTCGATTTCCCTATAAATAAAAATACCGACAAAAAGCGTGTAAAAAATGGAGACAATTGCCGCTTCTGTAGGAGTGAAAAACCCGGTGTAAATGCCGCCAAGAATGATAATGGGTGTCAGAAGCGCCCAGAAACCCTCTCTCATTGTTGTTAAAACAGTTTTAGTTGATAAGGTTTTACCATCCCCTTTATATTTTTTTTGTTTAGACCGGATATAATTCATTATCATCAATCCAACAGCCAGCATCACACCAGGGATGAATCCTGCTATGAAAAGATCTGCAATGGATTGAGAGGCTGCAACCCCGTAAATTACCATGGGAATACTGGGTGGAATAACCACACCAAGCCCGCCTGAAGAAGAAGTGACTGCACCTGCGTACCCTCTGTCATAGCCATGACGTACCATGGCTGGTATCATCAGCATGCCCACAGCCGCAGTTGTAGCAGGGCCTGAGCCGGAAATGGCACCGAAAAAGAGACAGGATAAAATGGTGGATGCTGCCATACCGCCGGTGAACGGTCCTGCCAGAGCTTCAGAAACAGCAACAAGCCGTCTGGAAATACCGGCAGATTCCATAAGGGCGCCGGAGAGAATAAAAGCCGGGAGTGCCATGATTGGAAATGAGTTTACCGAGGTGTATGCAATTTCAACCAGACCCTCCAGAGGTTTACCGCTTACAATCATTCCCCCCATTGCGGCAGCGCCGAGAGAGAGTGTGATGGGTGCTCCAATAAATAGAAGTCCCACAAAGGTAATAAATATTATTGCTGTAACACTCATGTTGTCACCTCGCTTTCCCCTGTGTCATCATCAGGTTCTCCGGTATCTATTCTGTCAACATCTGCAATTTCAATTTTCAAAATGTATTTCATAATATTAACCTGGATGATTCGAATGGTCATAAGCGAAAAAGCTAAAGGAAAAATTAAGAAAATATAAGCCATAATCCAGTCAAGAGTGGGGGAATATTCCGGATATTCAAACCCCTCTTTAATGACGCTGATACTGTAGTATATCATTACACAGTTGAAAACCACCCAGACTATATCTGCAAAAAGCGTTGACAGATCTCCTACGAGTTTAGGGAAAAGTTTAAACTGAAATGTTACTCTGTTATGAGCTGCAAGCCGGGCTGCATATGTTGCACCCAGAAAAACAAACCAGACAAAAGCAAATCTGGAGAGCTCTTCCCCCCAGGGGAGTGAGGCCGGCAGGGGGTAATGTTCAAAAACAGAAATAAACTGGGAGAGGAAATGAAATGCACTGAAAACCAGTCTCAGTACAATCTGTAGAAAAAGCAGGCAAACAAAGAATACAAGAAGAATCTGGCACAGGTAGCTCTCAAGATTATCCAGAGTTTTAAGGATGAATTTGGATCGCATAAATTGCTCCTGATGACAATGCAGCCCTTTTTTTGTTAAACCGCATGATGGTTAACTCTAATGATCAGGTGTCACTGAAGATATCGGTTAAAGTCATCAATTGAGTTTATGATACAATTATCATGACTTTGTCATCTGTTATTCTGATACCTTTGCATAATACACTTCAAACAAAATGGCATATTTTGGAAAGGTATCATTCTGTTTACTGATTAAATCACAAAAAAACTTTAAAAACCTGCCTGACGGCAGCCAGGCAGGTCAAGTGGTTTATTTACTCAGAATTTTTACAACGTTATCAACTTCCGCTTTTCCGCCAACAGTATCATAAAACTGAGGCCAGACTGCATCCATGGCAGCTTTTGCCCATTTATCCTCATCTTCAATCTCAAGATATTTAACGCCCTTTTTAATCATATTCTGTCTTGCTTCTTCAGATTTTGTTACACTGAAAAGCAGGTTGGCCTGCTGTGCTTCAATACCTGCCCGGGTGAACATTGCCTGATCATCCGCAGATAAAGATTTGAAGAATTTTTCACCAACAACCAGAGGTTGCAAAGAGAACAGATAGTGGCACTCAGATGAGTAGTTCTGAACTTCATAAAATTTCATGGTGTAGTTTGTAATATGTGGATTGTCCTGTCCATCAACAACTTTCTGCTGTAAAGCAGTAAATGTTTCCGGCCACGCCATTGGGATCGGCTCTGCACCCAGTGCTTTCCAGGTTCCTATCATTATGGCGTTTTTGGGTACTCTTATTTTTAATCCTTTAAGGTCTGCAAGTGTTGTAACCGGTTTTTTGGAATTTGTGAGTACACGGAAATTTGAGTATGCCCAGCCCAGTACATGTACACCGGCTTCTTTAATAAGAGCTTCCCGCCATTTGTCACCAAGTTCGCCTGTTGTGGCCTGTACTGCATCTTCAAAGCTCTTCATTAAATAGGGAAGGGTGAGGATACCAACAGATTTTGCAAAAGGCGTAATGTTGTTAACCGCAACCACGGCACCGTCAATGGATCCCCTGCGGGAGTCTTTTACCATTTTCTGCTCATCGCCTAACTGGCCGGCAGGAAAAATATCAATCTTATATTCTCCATTGCTTGTTGTTTCAATGATTTCTTTGAAACGTAATGCCAGGACACCCTGATCTGAATCAATAGGGTCTCCAAGACCGATTTTCAAAGTTTTTCCTGCAGATGCAGAAACAGGTAATATCATTGCTATTACCATAAACACAATCATGCTAAAAATAGTTAACCGCTTCATACTTCCTCCTAAATAAAAATTTATTATTATTGCCATCATGCTGTTAATACACAATGGCAGCTGCCAATTATCAAAAACCATCATAATGGGATTTTATGAATATGACGGTAATTATTAATTATATATTCTGAGACCTTTGCATAACTCCCACTGCTGCCCGATTGCCACGGAATATGAAAATTATAATCCTCAAAATACTCCATGTATTCCTTTGGTTATAATTTTCATCTTCCTTGCACTATAACAAAATTGAGCATTATGCAAAGATCTCATTCTGTTATATCAGCGAGGTTTTAATACCATATAAGCTGATACGTTCCTTACTTTTATATTGGTCAAATCAGATTCTATTAGCACACCCTTATAAAAAAGAACATGGTTTTTAAATCAGTTGTCTGCTAACCATATCTGGATTGTGGTAAATGTCAACTGTTTTTTATAAAATATATTATAAAAAATAATATAAAATACTTCCTGCCAAGGTTTTCATTATTCAACAATAAAATGATAAATGTTTTGTCTGGAACAAATTAAGTTTCTCAATTCTCTTTATCATTACTTTATTGTATTGCAGTGTTGCAATGGATGTGCCAGGAAATCAGAACATCTCCGAAACTGGCAAGATCTACTGAAAAGCGGGAATCTAAAAACGGTTTATAATAATGGTGTTAACATATGCAAGCGTTAAGGGGCATAAACACCCCATGAAATTGAATGTATGGGAGTGCAAAACGCTATCTATCTGGTAATTAAGTTAAAATGACATAATAAGAGGCACGGGTCGCAAATGCCCCATATCTGTTGTGTATAAAAAATTCCTATAAAATCAATTGATTATATACAATAAATTTAAATGTATCCCACAAACAAAATAAAACCGGGGCAATTGTGCCCGAATTGGTTGCCAGGGCAGATAGTTTTTGGCAGACGGCTAGTAATGATGAATAAAAAAATGAGTAGTGAAAAGCTTGAAAACTTGTGCCTCAGATAATCTTGAGGATGATTCATCTTCTTTTGGCTTTTTCCGGCACGGTATTTGAATAATTATTTGAATAGTTATTTGAAGATGGGTTAAATATGATAAAATTAAATAATAATAAAATTGAATTGAAAAGTCATCTAATGTCTGATACATCAGATATTAGATATCATGATAATTGTTTATCTGCCATTTCCGGCAGGTATTGAAAAAAATGAATATTAGGAGGTAATCTTAAAATGAAAATGACAACAGAGGAAGCTTTTGTTAAAGTGTTGCAGATGCATGGAATTGCAGATGCATTTGGAATTATCGGATCTGCAATGATGCCGATTTCAGATCTTTTCCCCAAAGCAGGAATCACATTCTGGGACTGCGGTCATGAAGGTAATGCCGGAATGATGGCGGACGGTTATACAAGGGCATCTGGTAAAATGTCCATGATGGTAGCCCAGAACGGTCCTGGAATCACTAATTTTGTGACTCCTGTCAAAACCGCATACTGGAACCATACTCCTTTACTTCTGGTAACTCCCCAGGCTGCTAACATGACAATGGGACAGGGCGGGTTCCAGGAAGTGCCCCAGATGGCAATTTTTGAAGATATGGTGGCATATCAGGAAGAAGTGCTTCATCCTTCCCGTGTCGCAGAAGTTCTAAACAGGGTAATTCTCAGGGCTAAACGCGCTTCCGCTCCTGCCCAGATCAATATTCCCCGGGATTTCTGGACCCAGGTCATTGACATTGAACTGCCTGCAGTGGTTGAATTTGAACTTCCTGCCGGTGGCAATGAAGCTGTTGCAAAAGCAGCTGAACTTCTTTCCAATGCAAAATTCCCTGTAATCCTTAATGGAGGCGGTGTTGTCATCGGTGATGCAATAGAAGATTCGATTGCACTGGCAGAGCGTCTTGATGCCCCGGTCTGCTGCGGTTACCAGCATAATGATGCTTTCCCCGGCAGCCATCCGCTATATACAGGAACGTTAGGTTACAATGGGTCTAAAGCCGGTATGGAACTGATTGCCAAGGCTGATGTTGTACTGGCCCTGGGGACCAGATTGAATCCATTCTCTACACTGCCCGGTTACGGTATTGATTACTGGCCCACTGATGCAGCCATCATCCAGGTTGACATCAATCCTGACCGCATCGGTCTGACCAAACCCGTGACAGTCGGTATTGTGGGTGATGCAAAAAAAGTTGCCAACGGAATCCTGGCACAGCTTTCAGACACTGCTGGAGATGCAGACCGCGATACCAGAAAAACTGTCATTGAAGCCATCAAATCTGACTGGGCAGCAGAACTGGCTACCATGGATCATGAAGCAGATGATCCCGGAACAACCTGGAATGAGCGTGCCCGGAAACAGGATCCTGAAAAAATCACTTCCCGTATGGCATGGCGTGCCATTAAAGATGCACTTCCTGAAGATGCCATCATCTCCTCGG
Source organism: uncultured Desulfobacula sp. (assembly GCA_964636495.1). Classification (GTDB taxonomy): domain Bacteria; phylum Desulfobacterota; class Desulfobacteria; order Desulfobacterales; family Desulfobacteraceae; genus Desulfobacula. Next base: position 30,697 of record CAZWSL010000002.1, read on the forward strand.
ACATCGGAAACTCCTGTGCTATCGGCGCTGCTTATCCGAGTTTTGAACAAGGCCGCAAATACCTTGCTCCTGGCATGTTTGGCCCCTGCGGTTACGGTTTTCCCGCTATTCTGGGTGCCAAAATAGCCCAGCCTGATATTCCGGTGATCGGTTTTGCCGGTGACGGTGCCTTTGGTATCTCCATGAATGAAATGACCGCCTGCGGTCGTGATGAATGGCCCGCCATCACCATGATTGTCTTTAGGAATTATCACTGGGGTGCGGAAAAAAGAAACACCACTCTCTGGTTTGATGATAATTTTGTGGGAACGGAACTGGACCGCAATGTTCACTATTCTGAGATTGCCAAGGCGTGTGGAGTTGAAGGGGTTAAAGCATGGAACATGGATGAACTGACATCGATTCTGGAGACTGCTGTCAAAGCACAGATGGAAGAAGGCAAGACCACCTTTATCGAAGTGATGACTAACATGGAACTTGGCGAACCGTTCCGACGAGATGCAATGAAAAAGCCTGTGACAGTAGCAGGAATTGATAAAGCGGATATGCAGCCTCAGAGAGGTGTATAGCTCCTGATTTAAGATTGCAGCATATAAATATACTGCTTTTATTTATGGATCTGGCAATTCCAGCCGGTCTTGCCGGATCTGATATTTTAATGAAAGATTGTGAAATGATAAAGGGGTTATCCATGAATGATAAATTTGATTGGCTTGATTATAATGTAGAAGAGATGGTATCCGGAGATAAAGATGCCCTCTGGCATCACCTTAAACCGCATAAAGTATTTGAAACCCAGGAACAGATGATTGTTGTTGAGGGGAACGGTCTCATGGTTAAAGATATTCATGGCCGGGAATACCTTGATGCAACCTCCGGAGGGGTGTGGAGTGTAATGGTAGGATATGGCCGGGATTCCATTGCCGAAGCCGTTTGTGAGCAGTTGAAAAAAATGCCTTATTTCGCCGGTGTATTCGGCAATATTCCCTCGATTCAATTTGCCGGGAAACTTTTGGAAAAATTACCAAATCACGATAAAGTTTATTTTTCCAACTCTGGATCTGAGGCAAACGAAAAAGCGTTTAAAATCGTAAGACAGGCATCCCATATCGATCCTTCCAGAAAAGGAAAATATAAAATTATGTACAGGGACCGTGATTATCACGGCACTACGATCGGTACCATGAGCGCTACCGGACAGGCACAGAGACGACAGGACTTCGGTCCTTTTACGGAGGGTTTTGTGGAATTTCCCCACTGTACCTGTTACCGGTGTCCCTATGAAAAAACCTATGGCTCATGTGATATTGAGTGTGCCAGAAAGGTTGAAGATATTATCCTTAAAGAGGATCCTTCAACAATAGGCGGTATGATAGTGGAACCAATTACTGCCGGAGGCGGTATCCTGAAACCGGTTAAGGAGTATTATCCTGTTCTTCAGGCAATCTGTAAAAAATATGATATCTGGATGATTATGGATGAAGTTGTATGCGGTTTTGGCCGTACCGGTAAATTCTGGGGACATCAACATTATGATGTTGATCCGGATATTGTTACAATGGCAAAGGGACTGGCCAGTTCATACGGTGCCTTGTCGGCCACTGTAGTCAAGCAGAAAATATACGATATTTTTCTGTGTGATCCTTCAGATCCGGATGAAAGACTTAATTATTTCAGAGATATTTCCACTTATGGTGGATGTACGGGTGCATTGACTGCTGCACTTGAAAGCACCCGGATCATTGACGAAGAAAACCTGCTGGAAAACTCTACACAGGTCGGTGCGTATTTAATTGAAAGACTTGATACTCTGAAAAAATACAGCGTTGTGGGTGATGTCCGGGGTCAGGGCCTCTTTGCAGGTATCGAGTTTGTTGTGGATAAAGAGACCAAAGAACCCATTACAGAAGAACAGATGGCACAGCTCATGGGAAATGTAATGGCTCAAAACGTAATTGTCGGCCGGACAAATTCAAGCTTCCACGGCCTGAACAATATTATGAACTTTGCACCGTGCCTGATCATCACCAGAGAGCAGGTTGACACTATAATAGCAGCTGTTGAAACAGCTATTCAGAATACATTTAAATAATCAGCACCGTTTATTTCAGGTGAATCTATAACAAAGGAGATAAAACATGTTAGTAGGAATTCTTAAAGAGATCAAAGTGTTGGAAAAAAGGATATGCATGACACCTGCCGGTGTTGTTGCCATGAAACAGAACGGCCATGATGTTCTTGTAGAAACCAATGCGGGTACTGCTGCCGGTTTCCCAGATGAAGAATATATTGCTGCCGGTGCAGCCATTGCAGAGACTCCTGCAGATATCTATGCAGAGTGTGATATGGTGATGCATGTTAAAGAGCCTCAGCCTTCAGAATATGATTTGATTCGTGAAGATCAGATTGTTTTTACGTATCTTCATCTTGCAGCAGATGAACAGCAGACCAATGCCTTGATTAAAGCCAACTCCATCAATATTGCCTATGAAACGATTGAAAAAGAGAATGGCTCTCTTCCCCTGCTTCTTCCCATGAGTGAGGTGGCAGGTCGAATGGCTACCCAGGAAGCTGCAAAATATCTTGAAATGCCCCAGGGCGGCATGGGAGTCCTCCTTGGTGGTGTTACAGGTGTTGAACCTGCAACTGTAGTTGTTATCGGCGGCGGAGTGGTAGGTATCAATGCTGCAAAAATGGCCTGCGGTCTTGGGGCAAAGGTTTATATCCTGGATACCAACCTGGAAAGGCTTTCCTACCTGGACGATGTCATGCCAGCCAACTGTTTTCCAGTGATGTCTAATTCTTCTACTCTTGCCGACCTTGTTGCAGAAGCTGATGTTGTGATAGGCGCAGTGCTTGTGGCAGGAGCAAAAGCACCTAAACTTCTCACTCGTGATATGCTCAAAACCATGAAAAAAGGTTCTGTCGTTGTTGATGTTGCCATTGACCAGGGAGGTTGTTTTGAGACATCCAGGGCAACAACTCATGCGGATCCGGTTTATGAGGTTGAAGGTGTGCTCCATTATTGTGTAGCCAACATGCCGGGTGCTGTGGCCAGAACTTCCACCAGGGCGTTAACCAATGCAACACTTCCATATGCAGTTGAGATTGCAAACAAAGGCTGGAAAAAAGCAATGCAGGATAATAAAGAGATTAAGCTCGGTGCCAATGTGATCAAAGGTAAAGTTACATATAAAGCCGTTGCAGAAGCTTTTAACCTGGATTACACTCCGGTGGAGGAATTTTTATAGACGTTTCACAAAATAGAGTTTTTTTCGGTTTCGATTTGAGTTGTGATGTGATTTGTGAAGGATAACTCATGGACAGAAAAAAATAAAATTATTGTATGGATTGCGGGCAGATCCCTGATTTTTCCAGGATCTGCCTGCAGTTAAAAAAAATGAATTAACAGTTCACAGTTCCGGCAGGCTGTTATTTTCTTGAACAGTGAAAAGGTTTTTGGCAGTGGAAGATCAACTCAATATTTTATCACTCAGAGAGCAGGTTTATACATATTTGCGAAAGCAGATGGCTCTTGGTTTCCTGGTTCCGGGATCAACCATCAATATGGGAGAAATTGCAAGACAACTTGGGATCAGCAAGACTCCTCTCAGGGATGCATTGATTCATCTTGAAGTGGAAGGATTTGTCTCAATTTTACCCAGAAGAGGAATTCGTGTCAATATATTGAATCTCAAGGATGTAAAAAATGCATATGAAGCTATTGGAATAGTAGAATCATCTCTTGTCAAGGACTGTTTTGACAAAATAAGCAGCAGGCATCTTTTCAGACTTGAAGAATTGAATAGAAAAATGATTTCCGACATAAAAAACAAGAATTTTAAAGAGCTTTTTAATACCAATCTACAATTTCATGATGTCTATCTTGATATTTCAGACAATGAACTGTTAAAAAAAACGATACTTCCCATAAAGCACCGGCTTTATGATTTTCCCAGACATAATTATATCAGTGAGTGGGAAATGAGAAACTGTGAAGAACACCAGCAGTTTATAGATTATTTAAGGGCGGGAAATGCACAGAAAGCAGCTGACACCTTAAAAGAAGTTCACTGGTCCTTTGAAGTGCAGAAAGATTTTATAAAACAGTTTTACAATATGACTGAATGACGGAGAATCAGAAACAGTCTGAATAAATAAACCTCATTATTTGATCGATAAAGCAATGAAAATACTGGTTATCAATGCAGGCAGCTCTTCTTTAAAGTATCAGCTCTTTAATATGGAAAATACCAGTGTAATGGCCAAGGGTATTATTGAGCGTATAGGAGATGACAGAGGGATACTGCGTCACACCGCATTCATCAGGAAGAGTGAAAAACAAATTACCCGGGAACAGAAAATAGAGAATCACAGAATCGGGATGCTTCTTGCTGTGAATATGGTTGTTGATCCGTCAACAGGGGTGATTGATGATATATCTCAGGTTGATGCTGTTGGACACCGGGTCGTCCAGGGTGGAGAAGCTTTTGGTGCGGCAACCCTTGTTGATGAGGATGTCAAACAGGCCATCAGAGAGAATAACCCCCTTGCCCCCCTGCACAATCCAGCAAATCTGATCGGGATTGAAGTGGCGGAAGAGCTGTTGCCGGGTATTCCGAATATTGCAATTTTTGATACTGAATTTCATCAGAGCTTACCGCCAAAAGCATTTCTTTATGCACTCCCGTATGAGTACTATACCCGGTATAAAATTCGGAAATACGGCTTTCATGGGACATCCCATAAATATGTTCTGCAGCAGGCTTCAAAATTGCTCAAAAAAGAGATAAACCAGATTAATCTGATAACGATTCATCTGGGCAACGGATGCTCCATGTGTGCTGTAGAAAAAGGCAGATGTGTAGATACCTCTATGGGAATGACACCTCTGGCTGGAATAATGATGGGTACACGTACCGGAGATATCGATTCTGCTGTTATCAGCTATCTTCTGGATCAGACAGGTATGACTCTGAAAGAACTGGATTCAGTATTAAATAAAAAAAGCGGTCTTAAGGGTATTTGCGGTTTAAATGATATGCGTGATATCCATGAAGCTTCAGAAAAAGGTAATGACAAGGCTGTGCTTGCAGTTGATATGTTCTGTTATCAGATAAAAAAGTATATCGGCGCATATACGGCAGTGCTTGGAAGTGTTGATGCCGTTATTTTCACTGCAGGCATTGGAGAGAATGATGATATTGTAAGGGCAAAAATCTGTGACAATCTGTCATGCCTTGGTATAAAGATAGATCCGGATAAAAACGGGTTAAAAAAAAATAAGGCTTTCTCTGTACACTCCAGGGAAAGCCTTGTTGAAATTTGGGTGATTCCAACCAATGAAGAGCTTCAGATTGCAAAAGAAGCATTGATGGTTATCAAAAAACCATAATGCACAGATGTAAAAATAGTAAAAAAAATTTACGTAAAATATCTTACGGTTTTGATATTTTGAATTTCAGCATTCAATTGTCTGCTTTATTTTAAAAAAAATGATCCGCCATCCTTAATCTGGATATTTCACGAGGCAGGTTTATCTTAGCTGGATGTTGCAATGCATGCAGCTGTAGTAGTCTACTGCAAATACCCTGCAGCGCAGCAGATGAGGAATAATCATTTTCAGTCTGCATGAAACAGTCAAACCATCTGCTTCTGGCATATTAAATGCAGTTCCAGACCGTCATGCTTTATTTTTATGTCTAATGTTCCATAATAGTTGACCTGTAACAGAATAAGAGAGGAGATTATATCGTGAGTGACATGTTTGCTACAAAATATAAAGTCGGACAGGACAATATAAAAAAATGGGGAATGGATATGCATAACCCTGTTTTTTTTATTTCTGCAATTCTTGTGCTGGTATTTATCATTTTTACATTGTTCAATCCAGTTGATGCCAAAAAGATGTTTGATACCTCAAAGTCATGGACCATCCAGAATTTTGACTGGTTTTTTATGATTGCCGGCAATATTTTTGTGTTGTTCTGTATTGCAATGGTGATTCTGCCCATGGGAAAGATCAGGCTTGGAGGGAAAGATGCTGTACCTGATTTTACAAGAATATCATGGTTTGCAATGCTTTTTGCAGCTGGTATGGGAATCGGTCTTATGTTCTGGAGTGTTGCAGAACCAGTTGCATACTATACAGACTGGTGGGGCACACCTTTGAATGTGAGCGCCAAAACACCAGAGGCAGCCAGAGCTGCCATGGGGGCAACCATGTTTCACTGGGGTCTGCATCCCTGGGCTATGTATGCGGTAACTGCACTGGCTCTGGCATTTTTTGCCTTTAACAAGGGATTACCATTGACCATTCGTTCCACTTTTTTTCCGATATTAGGTGAAAAAACATGGGGTGTTGCAGGACATATTATTGATATTATCGCTGTCCTTGCCACTATTTTCGGCCTTGCCACCTCCCTTGGTTTCGGGGCTCAGCAGGCTGCATCCGGCCTTAATTTTCTGTTCGGGATAGAGAGCAGTATCGGTCTGCAGGTTTTCATCATCGCATGTGTTACGGGTGTGGCTGTGATATCTGTTGTCAGAGGGCTTGAAGGCGGTGTAAAGGTCTTGAGTAATTTTAATATGTGTCTGGCTCTCTGTTTGCTGCTGTTTGTCATTTTAGTCGGATCTTTCACCCATTTCTTTGCAGGTCTTGGAAAAACACTGGGCGCCTATCTTGGATACCTGTTTCCCTTAAGCAACTGGTTGGACAGGGCGGATGAGAAATTTTATAAAGGCTGGACCGTATTCTACTGGGCGTGGTGGATATCATGGGCACCATTTGTAGGCATGTTCATCGCCCGGATTTCTAAAGGGCGTACCATCCGCGAGTTCGTTATTGCGGTTCTGCTTGTTCCCACTGTTGTTACCTTGATCTGGATGCAGGCATTCGGAGGTAATGCACTGCTTCAGATTCAGAACGGAGTTGGTGTACTGTCTGAGAAAGGACTTGGAGACGTATCCCTTGCCATGTTTCAGATGCTTTCAAACCTTCCATTGACTCAGATTACCTCCTTTTTCGGAATTGTACTGGTCCTTGTCTTTTTTGTTACATCCTCTGATTCCGGTTCTCTTGTGGTTGATTCCATTACTGCAGGCGGGAAACTGGACGCCCCGGTTCCGCAGCGGGTTTTCTGGGCAACCATGGAAGGGCTGATTGCAGCTGCCCTGCTTGTAGGCGGCGGTGCAGATGCCCTGGGTGCGATTCAGGCCATTGCTGTTTCAGTTGGATTGCCGTTCACTGCTGTAATGCTTGTCATGATCGTGAGCCTCTTTATGGGATTGCGGCATGAAATGAAAAAAATATACACTTAAAATGATGTAGATCATTCTCTGTGTACACCTTCATTTGAATCGTGATTTTATAAAATAAACTTGAACTGGACGCCTGATCCGTAATCCTGCGGTCAGGCGTTTTTATATCTGAATACTGAATATGGTATTGTATTGAATGATCCTCAATTTATCCGTATGGCTGATACCCTGCAGCTTCCCAATCTCTGCCTGGCAGCCAGGACAAACCTGTTTTATGAAATATCCGGAATGGCGAGTATATTTTGTGATATGTCAACAGGTTAGATACCAGTGAGTTCCTTCACCCCTGCATCCCGGATCTCTCTTATATTTGTCAGAATTTTTTTATCAATAGGTGGCACTTTATGGTTTTTTATTATATCAGCCAGCCGTTCCTGAATGCGCTGTGCCATATCTTTCTCCCCTTTTTCCTGCCATCGCTCATAGGGTTCTCTGGCAAGAAGTTTTGAGCCCCATACTGCATCACGACAATGGACAAGGGTGTGTTCATGGGCCAGGAAATGACCTCCCGGACCAACATCTTCGATTATCTGGCGGGCAATGGTTCTGGCGTCTACCCGGATACCTTCCATATATTTTCGAGTCATGCCGATGGCTTCATTTCCCAGAACCAGCTGCGCTGTTGAGCAAACCATGGCCTGATCCAGGTATCCCACATCGTGGATCAGGTTCAGGCCTGCAAGTGCCTGGGTGATAATGGAAAAACCACTTTCAAGTCCTGCCTGGGCATCCAGTACTTTTGCATCACTGCATCCTGCATATCCCCAGGTAGGCAGCTCAAACGACTGAGCTACTTCTGCCTGGGCGGAAATCCCCAGGCTCATTTCAGGATATCCCACGCCGAAAATTCCTGAGGCCATATTTAAGATCTGGACATTGCCACTTAAACAGACAGGGCAGCCGGGTTGACGCAGCTGGGCCAGTACCAGGCACATGAGAGATTCTGCCGTGATCATTGTGATGACCCCTGCCATGGTCATTGGACCGGTGGCTCCCATCTGAACAGCCGGACCGGGCACCTGGGGAATAAAGTGATCTGCAGCAGCAAATATCCGGTCAATGGTTTCCGCCGGCTGCACCAATGGGCTGATGGGTTCTGGATACAAGGCAAGAAAAGGCTTCTGTCTCAGCTTCTCCATTCCACCTGCAATCTGGGCTGCCATTTCAAATACAAGCTCTGTTCCTCTTCCTGAATACCCTAAAAACACCACCGGTTTTATGGTATTTGTCACTACGGCTTCAAAATCGTATAGATCTGAAACAATAGACGGCACATCCTGGGAAGATCCCATTGGCATGACCCAGTCGATATTTTCACAGGCATCTGCCACCAATGCGCCAATACCGATATCTTTGACTGTGGTCGGATGAATCTCTCCGGTCAGCGCATCTTTTGTTCTGGGACTGCCGGTGGAAGTGCCATAATAGCTTTTTCTCCCTTCCACTTCCAGAGCACGATTTCCCATACGGTCATAGAGCGTGAATCCATTAGGTGCAGTCAGCAGGCATTGTTTGACAATATATTCGGGCACCCTTACCCGTTCTCCTTCCACAACAGCACCTGCTTTCTTGAGCATCTTACGTGCTCCTTCATGGAGCACCTTGAATCCAACACTGTACATAATATCAAAAGCTGCCCGCTTGATCTCAAAAATCTGGTCTTGGGTCAGAATTCTGATATAGGGCTGCTGTTCATATGTGGCACCTGAGTTGATCATATGTTTCTCCCTGTCACGCGTTTAACTGCCATATCTCCTGAAGGGTGTAACCTGGCTGCATGGCTTATAAAATCAGATATCTGACGGCATCTGCAGTACAGTATTGTGGCGCTGCAATCGAGTCCGGGTGCAGCATCATGGTAAAGGCCAGAATTGTGTACAGCTCTTATCACACCATGTTTTCTGCTACAAGTTCTGCTATATCATAGGTAGTGATATTCTCTTCTTTGCTGAGTTCTTTCATGCCATCTTCTATCATGGTCAGGCAGAAGGGGCATGCCACTGCAACGCTGTCGGTATTGTTATCAACAATCTCCTCTGCCCTTGCAACATTAATTCGCTTGCCGATCGTCTCTTCCAGCCACATCCTGCCGCCGCCGGCACCACAGCAGAAGCTTTCGCTGCCATGGCGGTCAAGTTCTTTCAGGCCATTTTCAGAAAGTGAGCGTAAAATAGATCTCGGCTGATCATAGGTGTTGTTATATCTGCCCAGATAGCATGGATCGTGATAGGTCAGTTTTCCTTTCAGAGACTTGTTTAACGTGATTTTACCCTGATTTATCAGATCACTGATAAACTCTGTATGGTGAATCACCTCATAGTTACCATCCATCTGCGGGTATTCATGTTTAAGGGTGTTAAAACAGTGGGGGCATGAAGCAATTATTTTTTTAACCTTGTAGCTGTTCAGCGTTTCAATATTTTCCATGGCCATCATCTGGTACATCATTTCATTACCGACGCGCCTTGCAAAATCACCCGTACATTTCTCCTCTTTCCCGAGGATTGCAAAATCTATTTTTGCTTTCTGCAGTATTTTTACAACACTTTTTGATACTTTTTTACTCCTGTCATCAAAGGAGCCTGCACATCCAATCCATAACAGGTAATCAACATCAGAATCTTCTGCCATTATTTTAACATCAAGACCGTCTGCCCAGTCAGCACGTTTGTCATAACCGATACCCCAGGGATTTCCATTTCTTTCAAGTCCTTTAAGGGCTGTGTCAAGTTCTTTTGGATATACCCCTTCCATAAGCGTTTGTCCCTGTCTCATTGCCACGATACGGGGTACCTGTTCAATGGTAACAGGACAAACTTCTTCACAGGCACGGCATGTGGTACATGCCCATAGTGTATCCTGGGAAATTATGTCGCCTACCAGTTTTTTGCTGCTGTTGAGTTCCGTCATTGCTGTTTTGACTTTTTCATTGTGGTCAGAAGCATCATCATCGGTAAGGGTTGCAGCAAGCCTGCTTTTAGCAACAATATTGTCTGCATTGGCAAAAAGCTCTTTTTTTAAGTCGTCATTACACTCATGCAGGCTTAATGGCTTGTCTGTTGCAAAAGCAGGACACACCTCCTTGCACCTGCCGCATTCAGTGCAGGTATAAAGATCCAGACCCTGCTTCCAGTTCAGCTGATGAATATGGTTGATTCCGAGTGATTCATCTTCCCATACAGATTCATCTTCCAGGTCCAGGAGTTCTGTTTTTTCATGGGGGTATCCAAGAGATTTTAAAAAAACATTGGGAAGAGCTGTGATAACATGAAAATGTTTTCCCAGGGGAAGCAGGTTTAAAAAAGTGAGCTGGGTGATCACATGGAGCCAGAACATTCCTGCCATCAGAGTGCGGGTTGAATCTTCACTGATCCATGATATAAGTGCTGCAGCTCCCACAGAAACAGGTGTCCAGGAAAATTCAGATCCATATCTGGGGTTATTGAAAAAATGAAGATGCTCACTGTTGCCATACTGGACGATCAGATTATATCGCGCACCATCATAAAGCAGGTCGGAAATCATCAGCACACCGATCATAATTAATACAACATAGGCTTCCAGAGTATGATGCATACGTTCAGGTTTTATAAATGCTCTCTGGTAGATTGCATAGAGGATCATCAATAGGACAACTCCTTCCATGATGTCTTTCAGAGCAATGTAGAGATATCCCAGGATAAAGTCATCGCCCAGTAAAGGAAGATGAAAACCTTCAGTAAATCCCTCCCCGTATATAACGAGGCTTCGAATTATCAGGATACAGAATCCCCAGAAAATGAAGGCATGCATTATTCCTGATGCCCTCTCTTTTTTTCTTCCGGCCAGGCGTTTCTGTCCTACGGCTATGACCATCATGCTGATAATACGCTCTTTAATCCGGTTTAACCGGTCAAGAGGTTCAAGTGCCATGAGCAGTTGAATTTTATAATACATGGTTCGGGTAAAAACTGCCAGCCCGACAATAATCAGTATTGACATCACTAAGGGATTCATAAATTACCTCAATATTAATTCTTCAATAGCGTTATAATGAAATTAACCTCTTATTTTTTTTATCTCTTCTCTCAATATGGGAACCACCTCAAAAAGATCCCCCACAATACCATAATCCGCAATATTGAATATTGGTGCTTCAGGATCTTTATTAACAGCAAGAATGGTTTTGGAACCTGTCATTCCGGCAAGATGCTGAATTGCTCCTGAAATACCCATTGCCACATATAGATTTGGAGCAACGATTTTACCGGTCTGACCAACTTGTTTGTTCTGTGCCATAAGCCCGCTGTCCACCATGGCCCTGGATGATCCAAAGCCAGCTCCAAGGTCCTTGACCAGTCCCTTTACAAGATCAATTCCAGCCTGATCTTTAGTCCCGCGGCCTACTGAGATAACAATGTCTGCATCTGCAAGATCAATTTCTCCGCTTGTATCTGATACAATCTCTTTAATCACAGCTTTTAAATCAGGCTCGGGAGCAGAAAGTTTCACAACATTTTGAGTTCCGCTTACATTTTCATCAGCTTCAAATGCACCTGCTCTTACAACGGCCACCAGCTGTTTTGTATTAATTTTGACCTTTTGTATTACCTTGTTTGCAATGGCAGGTCTTGTTATAGTGATCTGTTCATTTTCAATCTGGATATCTGTAATATCTGTTGCACATGCTGCATCCAGTTTAACGGCAACTCTTGGAGCAACCGCTTTGCCTGTTTCAGAAAAGCCAAACCAGATCAAGTCAGCCTCAAATTGTTTTGCAGCATCCACAACACATGATGAATAGGGACCGGCACTGAAAAGTTCCAGGCTTGCATCATCTGCTATATACTGGGTATCTGACCCAGCTTCGGCAAGATCAGTACTTAAAGATTCAATATTGGAACCTATTGCCGCTATTGCCGTATCAGCTCCCATTGCTCTTGCTTTTGATAAAAGTTCTTTTGCACTGTTTTTTAACACACCCTCTTTGATATCTGCAATTACGAGTATTTTTGTCATGATAATATTTTTCCTTATTTAAATCCGGATATCAGCCGGTTAAAGTTTGTCATTACGCATCATTTAAAATAGATAAACCAGGTTAAAAATATGGATATGAGTAAAAATGGTCATATACGGGCTGTAAATCTAAATAACCTTGGCTTCATTGGCAAGGAGGTCAACTACCTTAGATGTGATTTCAGCTGCATCTCCCTCAAACTTCTGTCCAGCCTGTCGTGTCTCTGATTTTAAAAACTCTATCACTTCAGATTGTGGCGTATCTCCTCCAATTTCATCCCATGAAGTTCCGAGCCCTGCAAGATCCATAACATTAATTTTCTTTTTCTTTGCCATCATAATACCGCGCATGGCAGGAAGGCGGGGTTCATTAATACCATCACTTACTGTTATCACTGCCGGAAGTGAAAGTTCGAGGTTTTCTGTTCCGGCATCCCCCAGCCTTGACACTTTAATATTATTGTCATCCGCAGCTTCAACAGCAATGACATTGCTGATGCATGGCAATCCAAGAAGTTCAGAAAGAATGATTCCAGTCTGGCCGCTGTCTGTATCCTGGGCCTGCTTTCCAGTAATGATAAGGTTATAGTCACCGTTTTCAAAAACTTTAGCTATTATTCTGGCAAAGGTTGATGGATCTGAATCTTTCACTGCTGGATCATCAATCTGAATGGCGTTATCTATACCCATGGCAAATGCCTTGCGAATTATTTTAGTATTATCATCACCACTACCAATATTTACCAGAGTTGTTTCAGCCTTGTTTTTCTCTTTCAGCTGCACGGCAGTTTCCACAGCATTTTCATCCCAGGCATTTATGACGTACTGGAGACCATCTTCAATTATGGCTCCATTTTCAATGTTGATATTTAATTCAACATCAACTACCTTTTTTATGGTTGTAAGAATTTTCAATTTATCCTCCTAAAATATTATTTGGTTTGATAATCATTTTATAATTCGCTGTTTTCCACACACAATTATCAATTCAGATTTTTTGTTTGGAAAAGCCAGGGTCATGTTCAACTGCCTGCCCATTTCAACTGCAAGGGCAGTGGGCCTTGAATTACTTATCATTACAGGTATATGTGCCCTGGCAGCTTTTTGCACTAATTCATAGCTTATCCGGGAAGATAAAACAAGGATTTTGGCATTGGGCAGTGTTTTATTCATGAATGCCTTTCCTATTGCTTTATCAAGGGCGTTATGCCTTCCAACATCTTCTGAAAATGACAGTTTTTTCAAATCGTTGTCAAATATTATGGCAGCATGGGAACCCCTTGTGCTCTGATAAAATTTCTGGTTTTCACTCAATTTATCAATAGAGTCAAAAATATCGTTTATGTTAACTTTAAAACCATTTTCAGCTGATGTTATTTTTTGAAAAAGATCCCTGACCATCTCTTTCCCGCATATACCGCAGCTGGTCTGGCTTACAAAAATTTTTCTTTCAAGAAGATCATGAATTTTACTTTTTCTTTCAGGGGTGAGCCACATGTCAATGGTATTGGGATCAAGATCTTTATCATAGCCAATTGTTTTAAAATCTTCAGGAGAGGCTGCAATCCCCTCGCCAAGACAAAATCCTGCTGCATGGAAGATCTCTTCTCCCGATGTTCTCATCACGACTGAATAGGGCTTTTCCTCAATACGGATTAAAAAAGGCTCTTCTCCTATCAGTTCAAGGGATATGCTCTCTTCAGATACGCCATGTTCCAGGGATTTCTGCCTATAACTCACTGCCTGGTAGACAGCAGTGTTTTTTTTATGACTCAATTTTTTTGATCTCCATTACTTTAGCATGAAATTGAAGGATGATACCCATCCACAATGTGACTATTTATAAGCTATATTATAACTATATGTCAAGAAGAATATATGCAGTATCTCTCTTCAAAGAGCTGATAATATAGATATATCGGGGCGAAAGGTTCATACGGAATGAGAAAGTTTCACCAATTTTATTTTCACGTGTCAAAATTAACCCATTTCAAGGGAGGTTTTGGTCTGGGTTTTTTCCCATAAAATATATCATCCATCTTGTTAAATACAATTTTGGACAGCCGGTTTCTTGAGATCATTGATTTGATAAAACGATGCGGAAATGTATCAGCATGGCTCCATGGGCAGACATGCATGCAGATATTGCAGTCCGTCCCCACTTTTGCCCAGAAGTCAAAACAGGTCCGGGCATTGAGTTTCCAGCGCAGTAATCCGTTTGTAACAGTCATATCGCCATGGGGGATTGAGTTTGACGGGCAGCAGACGGCACATTTTTTACAAATTCTGCAGAACGCTTCAACACCAATATCCACTGGTTTATCCTGCAGTAGTGGAAGGTCTGTTGTTACAAGACTCAGCCTGACCCTTGGACCAAATTTTTTTGTGATCAGGTATCCGAGCCTGCCCACTTCACCCAATCCGGCATCCACTGCCAGTGGGGTCATCACAGCATCATAATGTCTGAAATGGTTTGCCGTTGCTGAATAGCCGATGTTTGCTATATATCCTGCCAGCTGGGTTGTAATATATGCACCCTTGGCATAGTTTACCATGCTCTCAACACAGGTGGGAGAGTGTGGTGCAGTAGCCACCATTTTAATATTCATCTCTTCGGCACACACAATAGCATGGGTGTGATTCAGGTTGATCTCTTTTCCCCATTCCTTCCAGTTATCATTAAAGATTTCACCTCTGTGAGAGTAGAGCCATAACGGGTTAATTGCGGTTGTGCCGACCAGAGAGGCTCCAATCATTTTTGCATATCCTTTTAATCTGGCTGTTGCCTCTTCAGGAGCGACAGCAATTTTTTTATCTCTCACTTTCTGTTTAACAGACATATGAGGTTCAGGGGAATATTGATCAGGAGTTGAAAGGAACTGCGGTATGGATAGAGATGCCAGCATGGCAGCTATATTTTTATCAGCACCCGGGCTGTCAATGGAGCCGGGACGGCCAAGAGGGCCACCTTTTAATCTTCTTTCCGCATCAATCTTTTCCAGGTGCGGATTTTTTTTGTAATACGCTTTATACTGTTCAGATCCCAGAGGGAGTGATCGATTCCTGGAAAAAACATGATCCCTTTCATCAAATCTGTTTACCTCACCCAAAATATATCCTTGAGTGCCTGTTTGTGCTTTGCTGTCAGCACCTGTTTTTCTATAAAAAAAGAATATAAGCAGACTCTCAATGACCACAATAAAAATAAGAATGACAGTTCCGGTTCCTGTATGAAAAAAACCCCTGTATTTTAAAGTAAAAAAGAGAGCTGCAAGGAACACCATTACCAAAAATTGTAATCCGCCGAATATTGATGCCCGTTTTTCATTTTCCAGAATAGATGAAATTAAAAATGAAAGGCTTAAGATTGCGGAGAAAATAAACCCGATTTCAATAATAAATGCAAAAATTGTTATCATATAACCTCTCTTTGACTGATCTGTATCATGGTGTATTATCTATTATCCAAAGAGCAGCCTTGCATCCTCTTTTCATATGATTGATTTTACTCTTTTATCAGCTGGAGAGGTACTGCATTTTCCAGATCAGTAAAAAGGGAAACAATAGAATCGGTATAATTATCCGGTTCAATGATAAATGTTGACTGCTTTTCACTCCATACCAGATCTCCGGTAGATGTCTCATAAATCAGGGCCCCGATATTTGGCGATGCCATATTGTAGACAAGTGGAATGTTCATCAATGCAATGTTCAATATTCCGTCAATTGCGTTCCATGGTCTGCGCTCCTTGATCCATACAACAAGAACACCATCAACACTCATGATGTTTCCTATGTTTTGAATGATTTCTGCTGACTGTTTCCCAGGTGATTCTCTGCGCCATGTTTTATAAGTCGTTAATATTTTTTTGTCATCCAGATCTTTTAATAAATCGGTTTTCAATTTTCCATCTGCTCCCCTGAGCGTAATAATGTTATATCCTTTTTTTTCAGTTAAAAACTGTACACACGCTTTTTCATATTTTATCTCAGCTGTTTCCAAACTGTCCCTGGAAAGATATCTCCCCTTATATGATAAAACTTCCACAGGCATAATTAGTAAACGTCTCAGTTTTCCAATTGAATCTGCACTTCGATGCGGTGTGTCCTGATAAGTGACAGGGGTTATCGTATCTTTGAACTGTTCGTTGTATGAACAGCTGTAAATCATCATCAACAATATAATCATGCACCATATTTTTAGAGCGGACATTTTTTTAAAATCCTTTCTACAGCCATTACCGCCAGTACATCTATATATTCGTCTGCCATCATTTTTAATAATGCCCCCCTGTTTTTTGAAAACAGTTCCAGTCTGGAACATTGGGGAGGTGGTGCATCCAGGCTTCTATTGATTTCAGTGATTTTTAAACTTTCCCTGCAGTCATTACTGCTGGTCCCGGAAAGTATAAAATCTGCAGAGAGCATCAGGCAGTGGGTGTTATTGGAGGTTGATCTGACCAGTCCAAAAGCGTGAACAGCAATATCAATTTCTCCCTGCACTGCACGTTTATCAACAGAATCCATGGTTAATTTTTTTACGATGGCACGGTGTAAGCGCCCTGTGATTTCCGTTTTGACCAATACTCCACTGATGGTTTCCCACTTGTTTTTTTCATGAATATAGAGGTAGCTGCTGAGGGGTATAAGAAGAAGACCGCCTACGACTAATGCGCTTGCATACATAGGTGGGGCAACCATGCCAAGAGCCAGGGAAGCAGATCCTTCTGCAGTGAAAAAAAGATTTATTTTAGAAATATCCTCTGGTATTTCAGCTGCAGCCGCCATCCTGGTGGTCAATTGTAGATTTCCAATCGTAGATATTGTAACTGGATTTTTTGAAGCAAATATCTGCTGTTGTTTTTTCAGCCATGGAGAATCGTATCCCTGTTTTTTTAATTTAGAGTCCGGGAGTTCAGAGTGAGAGGAAGAGCAGGCTTGCAATAGTAAACTGATAGAAAACAATAAACATACAATCCCGGGAAAATTATGGTTTCTTTGCTTTGACATACTCTCTTCCCTGTTTTGAATAGTAATCTTTCATGCTTTTTGCAGAGACACAATCTTGCTGTTTTTTGTATGTGTGCTGATTATATTTATAATCAAAATTCCTTGGGCTTACAAGTTCTAAATAAAAATATCTGCTGGATTAAAAGGAGATCAATGCCGTGTTTGTACGATAAATGTAAAACAATCGTAAAACTTGATTTCATATAAAAGCAGGTATCGGAGATAAATATATTGAAATATACATCTTGTCTGCCTGTTTTTCAGGGTTGCTATGATTGCATTCTCAATTTATTCCATATGGATAAAAAAATGAAGAGTACTGATTCTGCTTATTTACAGGTACCAGTCGTGTTTTGGAGTTATCCTTTGGTTTTGTGGTTGTCTTTGAGCCTGTTCGTGAGACAGAGAGAAGAAGACTCAGGATCAGGTGATTTTTCGGGAATACCGCTGCTTGACAAACCGTATCATATACCTCTATACAGAAATTATCGTAGATTAAATTGCAAAAATCCGGTTATTGGTTTTGGTTCCATTTTGTCTCTCTGTCAATTCAGGCACAACCGGATTGTTTTACGTTGATTTGTACGTAAAAAAGAAGAGTGTGGAAGAAAAAACAAGAGTGTTTTAAAAGAGAGGAAGAGAAAATGAAAGCAAATGCCAGTTCAATAAAAAAAACCAGATTTGAGAGCATTGGAACATACCTGCCGGAGAAGGTGCTTTCCACAAAGGAACTGATGGCCCGGGGTGAAGCAGATTTTTTTAAATTGGTTGATCTTGAAGAGATAACCGGTATTGAAAATCGCCATGTCCGTTCTGAGTGCGAAGATTCTTTCACCCTGGCCATGGATGCGGCAAAGGATTGTCTCAGACATTCCAAATATGAGGCCCGAGATCTGGATATCATTATCTATGGCGGTATCACACAGATGAAAGGCAGTGCAAAGCAGTTCCTGTATGAGCCTGCAATGAGTCTATATATAAAGAACAAACTCGGTGCTGAATCTGCCATGAATATTGATATATCAAACGGGTGTGCCGGCATGCTCAATGGAGTCTATATTCTGGATGCCATGATAAAATCGGGAACAGTTCGTAATGGCATGGTGGTCAGTGGTGAGTGTATCACCTCAGCTGCGGAGGCCGCAATAAAAGAGATTGACAATGTGTTTGATGAACAGTTTGCCTCATTAACACTGGGAGACGCTGGTGCTGCAGTTATTCTGGATGGCACTCCAGATGATGGCGAAGGAATAGAGTTTACATATTTTCTGACTGCTGCAGAACATGCAGAACTCTGTATTGCATTACCAAGTGAACAGGGTAACGGTATTGTCATGTATACCAAGGCAAAAGAGATCCATGATGCTGCAATAGAAATGTTCGCCCCTATTCTTGATGAAGCTCTGAGCAGGAATGGAAAAGATATTGATGATATTGATTACTGCCTGGCTCACCAGACATCCACCAGAGCACTTGCATCTGCAGGAAAGAAGATGCACAGGCATTTTAACAGGGAGGTTGATCTGCTGGTCAATGTACCGCAATACGGCAATACGGCATCTACTACCCATTTTGTGGCCATGCACCGATACTTAAAAAACAATACAATTAAAAAAGGAACAAGAATACTGCTTGCCGCTCAGGCTTCGGGACTGGTACTGGGTTGTGTATTAGCAACGATTGGTAATATGGGGGCTGATAATGGGTATTGTCATTAGATCAAATACGGTTCAACTGGAAGCTTATACAACACATGAACTTATTGCTACAAAGCAGGGAGCCATTGACTACTCTGTCCTTGCAGCGGAGAAGTGCATCTTGCAAGCTGGAATTGAGAGAGATGATATCGATTTGCTGATCAATATCGGTACATATCGGGAAAAAAATATTAATGAGCCGTCAATCGCCTCACTGATCCAGAAAAGGTTGAAAATCGGCCTTGATCCATATAAAAAACAGTTTGGAAAATCCAGTTTTTCATTTGATCTCAGGAATGGTGTGGTCGGAATGCTCTCTGCTGTGCAAGTTGCAAGTGCATTGATGCAGCAGAAAATGGTCAAGCTGGCTCTTATTGTTTCCAGCGATGTTCACCCGTCAAAATCCAGGGCATCAGATTTCCCTTACACACATATGGGTTCTGCAACTCTGCTTTCCTGGTCAGATGATGAAAACAAGGGTTTTCAAAAAGTTATGTTTGATACCTCAGGAGGTGATTATCACGGTGTTGATGCCCTGATTAATCTCAATGATCCGGATGCAAGGGAAAAAGTTGATATTAAGATTCAGGAGGATTTTGGACAGAGACTTGGTGAATTTACAGTAGACATGTTCAATAAGCATGTTCAATCAGGAGAACTTGATCCCGGTAAAATCAAGCTAGCTGTCATCTCTGAACCTGTTCCCGGCTTCAGCAGGACCATAGCAGATTCTGTTGGACTGGAATGCAGAATAGTGGATGATATGTATGAAAAATATGGTAATGTTCTTTCATCAGCTTTGCCACTGGGTTATCATTTAGCTGTAGAAAAACAGCTGTTCAGTGAAAACGACACTATATTATTTATCGGTGCCGGTTCAGGTTTAACGTTTGCCTGCAGCCTGTATCAGGTATAGAAAGGGCCCGCAGTACCAGCTGGGTAGAAAAAATGGAAATTGACTTGACGCTATTTAAAGATCTGTATCAGTTTGAATCTCACTATATGGAAATTGATGGACACAAAGTGCATTATGTTGACCAGGGAGAGGGTGAACCAATGGTGATGGTTCATGGTAATCCAACATGGTCTTTTTATTTTCGAAACCTTATCAGCCATTTCAGTAAAAATCATCGTACAATTGTTCCAGACCATATAGGATTTGGCATGTCAGATAAACCGCAGGATTACGGCTATACTCTTGAGGGGCATATTGACTGTTTTGAAAAATTCATGGAAAAGACGGGTGCGAAGGATATCACCCTGGTTATTCATGACTGGGGAGGTGTCATTGGCATGGGATATGCCATTCGTCATCCCGAGAATATAAAGCGGCTTGTGATACTGAATACCGGCGCATTCCCCATTCCTGAGAAATATAATCTGCCATGGCAGCTTTATATGTGCCAGTTTCCGGTATTGTCGGATTTATTTGTAAAAGGGATAAACGGGTTTGTAAAATATGCTGTACCCCTCAGTATTGCACATAAAAAAAGAAGGACTGCCCAGGTAAAAGCCGGATATATGGCACCATATAACAGTTATGCCAACAGAATTGCAATACTGAAATTTGTACAGGGTATTCCATTGTCACCAAGCCACCCCACACAAAAGGTTTTAAAGGAGATTGATCATAATTTAAAACAGTTTGAACATCTGCCAATCATCATAATCTGGGGAAAAAAGGATTTTGTTTTTAATGAAATCATTCTTGAAAGGTGGAAGGAAATCTATCCCGGAGCAGAAGTGAAGTTTATACCAGATGCAGGCCATTATGTCCTTGAAGATGCCCACGAACGCATTATTCCCTGGATAGAGCAGTTTTTACAGACTAATCCCTGAGTTGACAGAAAGAGAGATGGTGGAAAATGAGTAAAGAGTGTCTGAATATTGCAACCCTTGTTGATGCAGCATTTAAAAAACATCCTGATAAAGTAGCGGTGCACTATCCCTACAGCCGTGATAAAAATAACCGGGTTGCTTACACCCATCTGACATATGCCCAGTTCAACGAGGAGAGTAACCGTTTTGCAAATGGACTGCTTGAAAACGGGATTGGTAAAGGATCACGGGTATCCCTGTTAGTACCGCCAAGCCTTGAGTTTGTGGCTCTCTTTTTTGCTCTGCTCAAGATTGGTGCCGTGCCTGTGCTTGTTGACCCCGGTATGGGAATTTTCAGGATGGTTTCCTGTATTGGCGAAGTAACCCCTGAAGCCTATATCGGTATTCCCATGGCACATGTGGCAAGGGTGATGTTCCCGAAACATTTCCGATCCGTGAAATTACCGGTTACTATCGGGAAAAAGTGGTTCTGGGGGGGGATTACACTGGGGCAGTTACGATCGAAAAACCGTAGACCGGCAGAGATATGTAATGGAGATAAAGATGATACAGCTGCCATTTTCTTTACCACAGGCAGTACTGGAATTCCAAAGGGAGTTGTATACACGAACGGCATGATGTATTCTCTCATGCTTGCGGTACAGAAAGCATTCTGCCTGAATGAAAACACGATTGACATGCCTGCTTTTCCGCCTTTTGCATTATTTACAACTGCTTTTGGAGGTACAAGTGTCATACCGGATATGGATCCCACTAAACCTGCCAGGGTAGACCCAGCCAAACTGGTTGAAACCGTGCGTGATTTTGGTGTTAATCTCTCTTTTGGTTCACCAGCCATATGGAAACGGCTTTCAGAATACTGTACAGCCAACGATATAACCCTTCCGTCAATTAAACGGATATTGATGTTTGGTGCGCCAACACCTGGATTTGTGATTGAGAGTTTTGAGAAAATTCTGCCCGGGGGTGATATTTATACTCCCTACGGTGCCACTGAATCCCTTCTGGTTACTTCCATAAGCGGAAACGAGATAAGAGGGGAAACACTGGCAAAGACAGATGATGGAAAAGGAACATGTGTTGGAAGCGTTATGCCGGAAACAGAACTGAAGATTATCAGAATCTCTGATGAGAAATTAGACCTGCCTGAAGACGGTGTGGACGCGTTATGTGTAAAACCGGGAACAGTGGGCGAGATTATTGTCCGGGGAGAGTATATAACCCGGGAATATTATGGGAGACCGGACGAAACAGCAAAGGGTAAAATTAAAGATGGAAACACCATATGGCACCGCATGGGCGATCTCGGATATCTGGATGACAGGAACAGATTATGGTTTGTAGGGCGTAAAGCCCACCGGATAAAAAGAGATGGCCAGGAGTACTACAGTATAATGGTGGAGTCGTGTTTTAACCAGCTTGAAGATGTATCCCGATCTGCAATGGTTGGTGTGCCGTCAGAAAAGCTTGGACAGAAAATGGTGATTATCATAGAGTATGATAAAGGAAAGATGCCAAAGGGCAGCAGAGAGCAGGAAGAGAAAAGCAGATATTTTCTTTCCCATGCCAGGGAGAAAAACCTGCCAGTGGATGCTGTTCTGTTTTATCCCTCCTTTCCTGTAGATATCAGGCATAATGCAAAAATTAAACGGGAAGAGCTGGCAGTCTGGGCGGAAAAACAGTTAAGCTGACATGCCGCGTCTCTTATTTGAGTTGTGAACAGACCTGGTTCTGCCGTAAATATCATTTCCATAAGCGTGTAGTACAGGGTGTTGAAAATGACAGCTTCTCTGCTCTCTGTTTTATGAAGACCATCCCATTTATCAAACAGCGTCAGGCAGCGTCAGGGCATTTTTTAAAAGGGTGTTATCATGTTTATCTGAAACTGTTTTAAGAAGCGGTACAGAACTTTTTTTATCTGCAGTGCAGATAGAGATTTTGTATCAAGCTGTAACCGTTTAAAATCTTCCAGAATCCACCTTTTTTCCTTCTGTTTTATCATATATTCTAATCTTTTTTCCCTGTCAGCAATATTATAATATCCAGGTATGGATACGGATCCAAAATCCCGGGGCTGGTGGTTTGCAGAAATGATGTAACCTGTGAGTAAAAGAATATAAAACAGTAGATTAAAATCGTGTTTTGTGTCAAGAGAAATAGCAGGCTTTTCACTTATGATTAAATTCAGCATTTTTATTGAAAATAACATAATCTTGCAAAGGAAATCAACAATGAAAATTTTAGCTGTATCAGGAAGTCCGCGTATGGAAAAACGGTCATCTACACTTAAGCTTGTTAAAGCAGTGGCAGAAAATACAGGATGTGAATATGATCTTGTGTCGCTTGCAGGTCAAAAAATTCATGGCTGTACAGGCTGTATGGGGTGTGTCGACGATAATATCTGTAAACTGAATGATGATTTTGCCATTTTGAGGGATAAAATTGTAAAAGCATATGCCTATATACTTGGAGGGTGTAATTTTTTTTCCACTCTAAATGCCGGTATGCACGCTTTTCTGGAAAGATGGTATCAGTTCCGCCACAGAGAAAACCGTGATCTCTGGGGAAAACCTGCTGTAATTGTTGCAGTAGGGGGGATGCAGACAGAAGGAGTTGTTAAGATTCTTGAGAAATTCTGCATGTATAATTTTATTAAAGTAACAGATAGAGTTGAAGGCCGCGGTGCTCCCGGTTGCTTTTACTGCGGTTATGGAGAGACATGTAAGGTGGGCGCAATTTACAATATACATGGAGATGGATTTAAAATAACAGAAGATAATACACCTTGTGTCAGCAGGGATGCTGCCTGCATGGAAAGAGCGTATCAGGCAGGAATAAATCTTGGTGCAATATTAAAAAAAGGCCACGATAGAAGCAGTGCCACCAGGGAGGTGGCTGAGGCACTTATGGCTGTAAGAAAGTATAAAAAGCTGGATAAGTAAATTATTTACTTTCAATTGTTTTGGGAAATACTACTATACGCATGTTCACCCCGTTGCAGAAAAAATTTTTCAGGATGCTTTTAATCCTTGCCGTGCCTATTGCACTGCAGAATCTTCTGACCTGTTCAATGACCGTTATCGATATCCTCATGGTGGGCCAGCTCAACGAAACCGCCATTGCTGCTGTTGGTATTGCCAATCAATTTGTTTTCATGTTTATTGTTATCCAGTTCGGTATTCATTCAGGAGTGTCTGTTTTTACAGCTCAATACTGGGGAAAGGAAGATATGAGCCGGATCAAGCAGCTGTCCGGAATAGGGTTGCTTGCAGGTTTGTGTGTAGCAGTCATCTTCAGTCTTATCTCTCTGCTGTTCCCGGAACATATCATGGGCCTTTTTTCCAAAGATATGGAAGTGGTCAGACTGGGTACAGGCTATCTGAAAATTGTTGGAATTGTCTTTGCCGTTTCTGCTGTAAGTCTCTCTTTCATGTTCAATCTCAGAGCCATGGGTTATGTCAAAGTGCCCATGGTCTGCTCCATAGTGGCTGTGAGCCTGAATATTTTTCTTAACTATATTCTGATTTTCGGGAAGTTTGGTTTTCCCGCCCTCGGCGTTACAGGTGCTGCAATTGCAACAACAGTCTCAAAAATTGTGGAAGGCGTGGTAATGATCACTATTATCTATAGCAGACAATACCCCCTGGCAGCTGGTATCAAAGAGATGCTCGGTTTTGACTTCAATTTTTTCAGACATGTGCTTGCCACATGCTGGCCTGTTTTCCTAAATGAGTTATTCTGGGTAACCGGTATCAGCCTGTATAAGCTGGTTTATGCCAGAATCGGAACTGAATCCATTGCAGCTGTTAATATTGTTGCCACTATTGAGGAATTTATGTTCATTCCTTTTTTCGGTATCTTTCATGGAGGCGCCATAGTGATCGGTAACAGTATTGGAAGCGGTAGAAAAAACACTGCATACTCCTTTGGCAGATTTCTCATGGTTATCCAGTTGGTTCTTGCCATTGCAGCAGGTATCGTAATAATTCTTTCCCGGGATTTTGTACTTTCATTTTACAATATTTCCCCTGATACCTATAAAAATGCTTACTACCTGATGCTGGTGACAGGCATGGTGTTCTGGAGCAAAACAACTAATTTTGTCAATATCGTTTCTGTGTTGAGGGGAGGTGGGGACACAAAATTTGCTTTCCTGCTTGATCTTACCGGAGTGTGGCTGATTGGCCTGCCTGTGGCTTTTTGGGCTGCCTTTTACCTGGAACTTCCTGTTTACGGGGTTATGGCACTCATAGCAATTGAAGAGTTGTTCAAGCTCGGGGTCGGTATTCCCAGGTTTCTGTCAAGAAAGTGGATACGAAATCTGGTGGAATCTTAAAAAAGTAAATCATCTGAAACAAAATAGATTAGTGAAATAGCCAGGCTAAATATCATACATATGGAGAATAAGATTCCCCTGTGTAAGAACACCGGTTAAAAATTTGTTCTCAACTACCGGAATAATCCCATCATCGGACAGATTCATTAATTCAAGCGCTTTAAAGGCAGTTTCGTCTGGTTTTATCAAGGCCACCCCGGGTTTCATGAATCCTTTTACTGACGTATTCAGGCGGTTTGATTTTTCAGCTTTGATAAAGTTTTTACTGGAGAGACTGCCGAGAAATTGCCCATTGTCACAGATCAGTACGGCATTTATTTTTTCTTTAACCATGATTTTTTTTGCTTCAGCCATGGTTAGAGAAGAATCAACCATAAACCGTTCAGGCCCGGACATTATATCTTTTATGAGGATATTCCTCCGGCTTGATTCTTTGATTAATTGCTCAGCCATATTCACAGCTGTATCAAGGTCACTGCCATTGATAACGGCAGAACCTGCTGCCGGATGTCCTCCTCCCCCGAGTGCCCGCATAACAGCTCCCACATCAACACCTCCTCCTTTAGCCCTCCCAATGACCATGGACTTGTTTTTATCTGTGAGGAAGATACCGAATACAGCATCCATGCCTTTGAATTCCCTATATTTATTCACAAGGGAGGCAAGCATGGTCAACCCGCTTTTAACGGGCTGGGCACATATGGCTATTTTCAATCCATCCATTTCAAAGGTTTTCGCTTCAGCAAGCATGCTGGAGAATACCTTGGAGTGGGAATCGTCTATAATATCGGCCAGGTAGGAGGATACAATATTTAAATCTGCTCCGTTTTTAAGAAGAAATGCAGTCATACCTGCATCTCTGTGGGTTGCTGAAGAGAAGGTAAGACAGCCGGTATCATCATAAATTCCCAACAGAAACAGAGTCGCCTGCATGGGGGTAAAAGGTGTATTTCTGTGCTGCATCTCTTCGGTCAGGAGGGTAATGGTGGCTCCTACTTCTTCCCTGTATTCCCGGTTTCCCTTAATGGTCACACCTTCCATATGGTGATCCCAGGAAATAATTTCAAGATCCTCTTTTGCGGCAAGGCTTTCCATACGGTCAAGGCGTTTCCAGTTATTTGCATCCACTACGATCAGAGAGTTCACTCTGTCAAGATCCAGTTCTTTTCTCGGTTTAATGCGCATGATGTCCCTGTGGATGGCAAGGAAGGTTTTGACTCCAGGCATAATGTGGGAAGGCAGGATGGCAACAGTTCCAGGGTAGAGACAGGTACAGGCTACCATGGAGGCCAGTGCATCAAAATCAGTATTGGTATGGCTTGTAACTATTCTCATGGCCTTTTTTTGAAGTTCTTGGTTTAAATCAAACTTAACAATATAAAAAAATAGTGACTATCTCTCCTGGCAGATGGAGTCTCTGAATTGGTAACAATAATTATGTGTCCTGTCAATGATCAGGATCGGTTTTAAATCTTATGCAGCGTAAAAATTGTAGCATAATTTAAATTCGTGGTTATAATATTTCTGTTATAAATTTGTGAAAAAAAAGGAAATAGTCCAGTGGTTAGATATTTGATCCGGTTTTATATGTATTCTCAATTTTATTTTGAAAAAATGATGGGGAAAGGTGCATTTTCCAGGGATAAAACAGTATATATCAGGGATAAATACAAACCGGTTGGTAATCCAGTAAAAGATGGATTATTTCTTCATCATGTCAAGCAGTTTCATGAATCTTCCTGCTCTGTGGCTTCTGTGGTTTCAGCGGTAAATACCCTGCTGGATGATTGTAACCAATTAAACGGAAAGCCAGTTACCCAGCATGACCTTTTAAACAAGGTACAAGCCGTACACTGGAAAGAACGAATGAGTAAAAACGGATATAAAGGGAGACGGGGACTGCCTCTGGACACACTTGGGGAGGTCGTAAAGGCCAGCCTGGACACCTTTGAAATCCCATATAAATCTGTTGAAGTGATTCAGACAAGTCTGGATGAAAAAAAATCTGAAACGCTTAAGAAGCAGTTGAGAAGCAGGCTTGAACGATTTGAAAAAAAAGGTGACTGCCTGATTATTGCGCATTTTGACCAAGGGACCTATCTTCCTGAACTCCATATACCGCATATCTCACCGGTAGGCGGGTATGATGCCGGGACCGGCGAGATAGTCATGCTGGATGTGGATCCGGAACAGATCTATCCTTACAGAATATCCTTTGATACTTTCTACAGCGGAATTTCAACTAATTACAATCACCTCCTTTCTGTTTTCGGTTACAGGGAGGGCGGTTATATTTTTATAGAATCCGACTATCCCGAATATGGTGACAAAAGTTGTGGATTACCAGAATCAGATCAAGGGTAGAACATACGAAGCAGAAATCGTCTGCCGGATTAAAGAGAGATCAAATCTTAAATTTGATATGTTATGTAACATCAATATAGTTTGAAAATAGGGTAATCATTCTATGAAAGGTCAGAGAGAATAAAAATCTTTGAATTATAAATATCTATGCTGATGAAAAAACAATATATGCATGCTGTCTGTTTATGGCTGTTCTTACCTGCTGTCATCTGTTTTACATCCATGACATCTGCTGTTGATTGTAAAGAGAAAAAGAGGAATTATCATATCACTGTTCTGCATACAAATGATCACCACGGCAGATTCTGGAAAAATTCCAGAAAAGAATATGGTATGGCTGCCAGAAAGACGTTAATTGATAGTATCCGGGCTGAGGTTGAACTTCAGGGAGGATTTCTGCTTCTGCTGGATGCAGGTGACATGAATACAGGTATACCTGAATCAAAAATGCTCAATGCAAAACCCGATATTGAAGGAATGAATCTTCTGGGATATGATGCCATGGTAGCTGGAAACCATGAGTTTGACAATCCTGTTGAAATGCTTCTGCTTCAGAAAACGTGGATGAAGTTTCCCCTGCTGTCTTCTAATATTTATGATAAATTGACGAAAAAAAGAGTTTTTGATCCATTTGTATTCTTTCATTTCCAGGGATTGAAAATCGCTGTTTTTGGACTTACAACAGAAGACACTGTGAAACAGTGCAACCCTGAAAACATTAGAAACCTTGAATTTGCTAACACCATTGATATCTCAAAAAAACTCGTGCCTCAGCTGAAAACAGATGCAGATATCGTGATTGCTCTTGTCCATCTGGGATACTATTTCAATGGGAAACATGGTCAGAATGCACCGGGTTCGGTGTCACTTGCAAGGGCTGTGGAAGGCATTGATATTATTGTGGACGCTCATACCCATACAGCACTGGAACAGCCTGATATTCAGAATAATACAATCATTGTCCAGGCCGGCGAATATGGAAAGTATCTTGGAAGACTTGATCTGGAGTATACAGAAGGTAAATTGATCCAAAAAGCCTATGAACTGATTCCCGTTAATCTGAAAAAGAAAACAATGGAGAATGATAGAGTTGTTGAAGTCCATGTCCGGAAAAAAATTCCTGAAGATCTGGAAACGCTTGCGGTTTTATCAACATATCAGGAAGCTGGAGCAGACAGATTCAATATGATCATCGGCTCTTCAAATGCTGAGTTTACAGGCGGAAGGGAGATAGTAAGGAGCGGTGAAAGCAGCCTTGGCAATCTTCTATGCAGAGCTGCCATGCTAAAAACATCTGCTGATGTATCTGTGATGAATTCCGGTGGTATCAGGGCCGGTCTTCCATCTGGAAATATTACCTACAAAGATGTTTTAAAAGTCAGCCCTTTTGGTAATACAATCTGTACGGTAAATTTGAATGGTGAAGAGTTGAGAGCTTACCTTGAAAAGGCGGTTAATATGGAAAGAGATACCGGTGCTTTTGCACAGATAAGCGGAGCTACCATATTTCTTGCTGAAAACAAAATTATGCGGTTAATGGTAGGGGGAGAAAAAATGTCTGGATCAAGAAAATATAAGCTTGTGATTCCGAGCTACATTGCAGCAGGCGGTGATGGATATCCAGAGTTGTCTTCACATAAAAGTTTTGTTGATACAGGTTTTGTTGATGCAGATGTATTGAAAAATTATATTTCAAAAAATTCACCCTTGAAAATCGAAGATTTTATACCGGAGAATGATAAAGTAAGGCGATACCAATCCGGCAAAAGTTTTTATTGATAATCCAGAGCCAGTATATAAAAAATAATAACGGATCTCTTATCGGGTGAAATGGCAGAAGAAAACCCGATTAAAGCTGTGATCTTACTGCAGGGCCGGGCCGGGTTCTATCTTAATACATGAATCCCTCTTTGACCTTTGACATGCCCGGAATGACGGTCTGGGTTCTGTCAATCCATTTTAAGCGTCTTATCCTGTGATGTACAAACTCTGCAATAATTTCTGCATCCGAGGCAAGAAAGTCCCTTTTCAGAACAATCTTGATAAGAATATCAATAGTGCCGTGGACCGCGTGAACCTCCTGAACTTCGTCAATGGCAAACAGCTTGTCAATAATTTTCTCATCTGCTGATGCATGAAGATCTATAAGAACAAACGCTGTAATGGTTCGTTTCATTTCAGGATAATCAGGAGTGTTTTTTTCCAGCATTGCAGTCCTGAAGGCTTCCATGCTCCTTGGAATCAGCCTGTCTATTCCAATACCATATCTCCTGTGAGAGGTTCGATCCCAGTGGTGATATGCAATATAGGTGTAGAGATCTGCTATTTTCCTTTTGGGAAAATATTTTATCAGCTTTCCATTGTTTATAATTGAAATTAGGGGAAAATAAATCGTATTATACCAGTCCTGGGCAGCATTCTTAAAATCAACCTCTTTTCCAGATATGTTAATGAGATGATTTTGATGTTTCTGAATCTGTTTTTCAAGAAATTTATATTTTCCAAGTTCTGTTACCTCAATTTCTTCGGGAAGAGCGGTTTTTTCAAAAAATTTCTGTTTTTCAATATACAACAGGTTTACCATTGTATTTTTTGAGGAGAGTAATTCAATAACTTTTGCCCTGATTTCAAACTGTCCCAGCTCTTTTGCTGCAGAAACCCTGTGGTTTCCGTCCACTACGTAATAATCATTACGGATTTGATAAAGGTTTACGGGAGGCAGTGGTTTCCCTTGCTTCATTGCACGTTTGATATCTGTAAATCTTTTCCAGGAAATATGTTTTTTAGGTCGAAATTTTGAATCAAAATCGTAATATTTACCCACACTGCCAATTATTTTGTCAAGATCAATGGTTTTTATTCCATGGTCAATAAATTCAACATCCTCTTTTTTTTCCGGCTGATCATTAAAAGAGCTGACATGATTCTCTGCTTCATTTTGTTTGAAAGAAAAAACAGATTTAAAAAAATTTTTCATTATTCAACCTTAATTTAATAGATGCTTTATATTTCCAGGATTGTGAATCCGCACACATTTATCACTTTTGTTGAGTTGACAACAGTCGTTCTCTGATCACTGTTTTCAAACTCTTTATGAACATGGCCGTGGATAAAATAATCCGGGTTTCTTTTATTAATCAGTTTGATAAAACTTTCAAATCCTGTATGACAATGGTCAGGGCCATCCTTTATGCCCTTTGGCGGAGCATGGGTAACAACAAGATTGACACCCCCTTTTCTCCAGAGAGAAAACCACATATTGAAAATTATTCTGCTCATCTCTTTTTCAGTATACTGGTTCTCTCCGCCACTGTACCGGATGGAGCCTTCAAGTCCAAGAATATTCAATGTTTTAAACCGGACAAGTTTTGCATGGATATTCTCGCATCCAAGAAGATTTGACGGGTTATTATAACGGATATCATGATTTCCCTTTATGTAAAACAGAGGCTTTTCAAGCCTGTTTCTCAGAAAATAGAGATATTCCGGAGCCAGATCACCGCACGATATGATTAAATCTACAGGTTCAAGAGAGTTATTTTCAACTTTTTGGGTCAACAGTGGATCAATAAAATCTGAAACTGCAAGGATTTTCAGATTATAATACTTAAATTTTCTGTTTTGCTTCATTCTGTTTATATACAGTGATGCAGAATGTTTAACAAGAAGATTGTATGCTGTGTCATATAAAGTATACGCTTTTTGACAAATAATCCTTGCTATTTCAAATGATTGTGATACATATATTTTTTATTTAACGTGTTGTTTGATTCGTTTACCATGGCTTTCTGGAATGACCTGACAGTAAGGAAAAACAGATACGCCAGATTTTAATTTTTAGGAGGAAATGAGATGAAAAAATTTTTAGTTACACTATTTGCAATGGCTTTTCTCTTTGTATCAGCACCGGTTTATGCTGACAGTATTGAACTTGCCAAAACATCAACCATTGAATCAATTCTTTCCAGTAAACAGATTCGTGTTGGATTTGAGTCTGGCTACTATCCCTTTGAAATGACCATGAAGAATGGTAAATTTATGGGTTTTGACATTGACCTTGGAAAAGCGCTTGCAAGATCCATGGGTGTTAAATTTGTTCCTGTTAATACAGCATGGGACGGTATTATTCCAGCACTTGTCACAAATAAAATTGATATTATTCTGGGTGGTATGACCATTACACAGGAGAGAAACCTCTCCATTAACTTTGCTGATCCCTATATCGTTATTGGCCAGGCTATCCTGTTGAACAAGAAACATGCCGGCACAATTAAATCATATAAAGATCTGAATGATCCTAAATATACGATTGTTTCAAGACTGGGTACAACAGGTGAGATGGCCTGCAAGAAAATGATTGCAAGGGCAAAATACAAATCTTTTGAAGCATCTTCAGAAGCAGCCATGGAAGTTATCCAGGGTAATGCAGATGCATTTATCTATGACCTTCCTCTGATTGAGAAAATGCAGGCTCTTCATGGTAAAGGAAAAACCATTACAATCAGTGAACCTTTTACATATGAACCCCTTGCAATGGCTATCAGAAAGGGTGATCCTGATTTCCTGAATTTTCTGAACAATTTTCTGCGCCAGTACAGAGGTGATGGCAACTGGCAGAGATCCTATAACAAATGGTTTAAAAGTACAGACTGGTTTGATAAAGTTGCAGAATAACCTCTTTGTATAGATTTAAGATCCGGGCTGGCAGGATAATCTCCTGTCAGCTTTTTTTTAACCATCCCGAGCTTAACCGCCCGGGAAAAACAGAAGGTGTTTAATGCTAATGGACTCAAAAATTTCAAATATTCAAAGGTTGAGCAATCCAGCAGCCTATGCAATGTCTGTAGCCGGTTTTGTAGCCTTGATGGTGATTGCAATAGGATCTGTTTACTATGCTACCTATACGGTGGACTATATATGGAGGTGGAATAAAATTCCAAAATATTTCGCATATATAGAAACCATAACTGTAAGAGCTGATTCCATTGGCGAAGTCAAAGAGATCATACCAAACGGTAAGAAAATTGACATGGTTATAACAGATGATCTTGGTGATCATACATATACTTTTCCTGTAGATTCCTCTGAATTTGATGAAGGAGACATGATATCACCGGGTGAAATCATTGCTGAGTATAAAGGAGGATGGGTGCCCGGCATCCTTGCAATGGGTCTCTGGGTTACACTTAAAATCAGTCTGATTTCAACTATCATAGGCATCACTCTGGGAGTGCTTGGAGGAGTGGCAAGAGTTTCCGGAACCCCGATTCTCAAGTGGACATCCATTGTCTATGTTGAGATTATCAGGGGGTCACCGCTTCTGGTTCAGATCATGGTCGCATATTTTGTTCTGGGTACGACAATCAATAAACTTCTTGAAATGAACGGATTTCCAAGGCTGGAACCTGAATGGTACGGTATAGCGGCTCTATCTGTTTTTACGGGAGCCTATGTTGTTGAGATTGTCCGGGCAGGAATAGAATCGATAGACAAAGGCCAGGTGGAAGCAGCAAGATCTGCAGGCATGACTTATTTTCAGTGCATGTATTATATCATACTTCCCCAGGCATTGAAAACCATCCTGCCGCCCCTTGCAGGTCAGTTTATCAACCTTATCAAGGATTCATCACTTCTTGGCATGATTACAATCAGGGAGCTTACAAAAGCAACCCGGGAAGGTATTACCACAAGTCTTCAGACATTTGAACTGTGGATACTCTGTGCAGCGCTTTACCTTATTATAACCTTTTCACTCTCCATGGCAGTACAGTATATGGAACGGAGGACTTCAACAAAATGATAGAAGTTAAAAACATATATAAAACATTTTATGTCCCCCACGAAGTCAAAGCCCTTGTAGATGTTTCAAATAAAATTGAAGCCGGGGAAGTGGTGGTTGTCATTGGACCTTCAGGCTCGGGTAAAAGCACTTTCCTCCGCTGCTTAAACCGTCTTGAAACAGCAGAACATGGTCAGATTTTTGTTGAAGGTGTTGATATCTACGATCCTAAAACCAATATTAATACAGTGCGTGCTGAAATGGGAATGGTGTTTCAGTCATTTAACCTGTTTCCCCACCTGTCTATTCTCGGTAATGTAACAATTTCCCAGAAACTGGTAAGAAAAAGAAAGAAGAGAGAGCGTGAGGAAAAAGCAATGATGCTGCTTGAAAAAGTTGGTATTGCTGATAAAGCAAATGCTTATCCTGCAAATCTTTCAGGAGGACAGCAGCAGCGGGTTGCCATTGCCAGAGCCCTTGCAATGGATCCCAAAATCATGCTTTTTGACGAACCAACTTCAGCCCTTGATCCTGAAATGATCGGTGAGGTCCTCGACGTTATGAAAACCCTTGCAAAAGAGGGGATGACAATGGTCTGTGTTACCCATGAAATGGGATTTGCAAGGGAAGTCGGCAACAGGGTTATCTTTATGGATCAGGGAGCAGTTGTTGAAGAGGGAACTCCGGAACATTTTTTTGAAAATCCTGAGCATGACAGGACAAAACTCTTTTTAAAGGAAATTTTGTAGGTATCTTTGATAAAGCATAGGCATTTCAGTGCAAAATGAGTAAAAAACGAATCGGCATTGTTGTTAAAAATGATGATAAAGCTGAAAGAAAAGCAGAAGAGATTGAAAATCTGCTTAAGGATCAGTGTATCATAATAGATATCAGGAATCCAGAAAATAGGGATATCCTGGAAAATATTAAGAGTATTATTGTCCTTGGTGGAGACGGCACTTTTTTAAGTGCAGCCAGGTTCATTGAAAATCGTAAGATACCATTGATGGGTGTCAAATTCGGAGAGGTGGGTTTTCTTGCAGAGACCACTGAGGACAATTTATATCAGGAGATAGAGTTACTTCAGAAGGGCAGATATTTTATCCAGAAAAGAGCCCGCCTTAATGTCGGGGTGGTGCGCGGAGATAAGAAGATCATTGATGTGGATGTGTTAAATGATGCTGTTATCAATAAATCAGCCTTATCCCGCCTTGCTTCCTGTGCTGTATATCTTGACTCGCACTATCTGACAACTTACAGAGCTGACGGTCTTATCCTTGCAACGCCAACAGGCTCAACAGCCTATTCACTTGCTGCGGGCGGTCCTGTTGTTGATCCTGCTGTGACCTCAATTATCCTTACGCCAATATGTCCGTTTACACTGACAAACAGGCCTTTAATTATTCCTGATTCTACCAGGATTGAAATCCTGTTAAAAGGGAGTCCGGAAGATATGATCCTTACAATGGACGGTCAGGAGGGGTTTAAAATGGATCCGGGCGATAAAATCTTTATCAGAAAAAGCAGCAATTATGTCAGTATGATATCGTTTGAGAACCAGTCTTACTATAAAATTCTTAAAACCCGTCTTAAATGGAGCGGCGGCAGATAAGCCTGTTAATAATGTTTGTCTGCGTAATCTACCCATCCCCCTGTCTGAACCAGATCTTTATCAAACTGTGAAATCTGAAATGTAACGCGCTTAACATTACTCTCTGATTTAATGGTGAGTTCATATGTTTCCATATCCACAGAAATCACTGTTTCCATTTGTGAGAATTCCTCAAAAATATCATTAATCATATCTTCTTGAAATTCAATGGCGAGCATGCCGCAGTTAAACATGTTCTGCCTGAATATTCTTGCAAATCCCGGAGCAATAACAAGATTGATATTGTTCACTTCAAGAGCCCATGGAGCGTGCTCCCTTGATGATCCGCATCCAAAATTATTCCTTGTAACAATAACCGCTTTATCTTTGATATCTGTCCGGGGATTAAAACCTTCAAGTTTTAGATCTTCGAGCAGATGGGGTTTTAAGGCTGACTTTTTGATTTCGGTCAGATATTTTGCAGGGATTATTTCATCGGTATTGATATCTGACCTGTCCAGAAACAATACTCTGCCTGTAAATTTTTTCATTTTTATCTCCTTTTATAACCAGGTCACACTGATCTGAAGAAATTATATACTGATTTTCCATATCAGTTTTTGGTTTTAACACTTTTTTATTTAATTTGAAAAAAGTGGGGAATTGCTTATTTCACCACTAATTGCACTGGCAGCAGCAGTTGCAGGGCTCATCAGATGAACGGTTCCCCCTTTTCCCATGCGGCCGTTGAAATTTCGGTTCGTCGTGGCTGCTGCAACTTCTCCCTCTGCAAGGACTCCGTTACTCATGCCGAGACAGGCACCGCATGTTGGATTGGTTACACAAAAACCTGAATCCATGAAAATTTTAATAATACCCTGTTCCAATGCCCTGGAAAATATCTGTGGTGTTGCAGGAGAGACAATTCCTCTTACACTGGAAGCAATGGTCCTGCCCTTAAGAATTCGGGCTGCAGTTTTCAAATCCTCGAACCGCCCGTTCGTACATGAACCGATGTAGACCTGATCAATTTTTGTACCTTTCATCTCTGAAACAGGTTTTACATTATCCGGTTTGAATCCATAAGTTGTTAACGGCTCAAGATCGGTTATATCAATGGTTTTGCTTTTTGCATATACCGCATCTTCATCTGATCTGAATTTTGAAAACGCTTCAAGGGCATGATCCTGATCTCTATAGTCTTTTTTAATAAAATCCCACAGATACTCAACAGTTGTTCTGTCAGGAAGGCATATGCCACTGGTGGCACCAGCTTCAACAGCCATGTTTGAGAGAGTCATTCTTTGATCCATGGTCATTTCATCCACAATATTTCCACCAAATTCAATCACCATGTTAGTAGCCCCGTTTACAGTGAGCTGCCTTATCACTTCAAGAATTATATCTTTGGCAAATACACCTTTCTGCAGGTTGCCGATAATATCTATTTTATATGTTTCAGGGGTTTTAAAAGAGCAGACTCCCTTTAAAATACCAACTTCAAGATCTGTTGTGCCGACACCTGCGGCAAAAGCCCCGAAAGCACCATGCGTACAGGTGTGGGAATCACCCATTATAATGGTAAACCCCGGGAGCACAAATCCTTTTTCAGGAAACAGAGCATGGCACACGCCATTTTGTCCAATATCAAAAAAGTCTTTAATGTTGTGGCGCTCTGCCCATTTTCTCATTATCTTACCCTGTATGGCTGTTTTAGAGTCCTTGGCAGGGGATACATGATCTATTACAGCCTTGATTTTATCTGGATCAAAAACCCTGTCTTTTCCTTTGGCTGCAAGATCCTGAATAGCTGCAGGGGTTGTAATTTCATGGCAGAAAACTCTGTCTATGTTTAATACATTAACATCTTTGCAGGGCTGATCTTTTAGATGTGTCTTAAATATTTTTTCGGCTATTGTTTTTCCCATAGCTTCCTCCTGTGAGTTTATTGTTTTCTCCGAAATAGTCTTCCCCGTCTGCCGGTGTTACAATCCAGTATGCCTGAAATAATTCATCTGAAATATTTTTAATCACATGGGGAATCTGTGAAAAAAATGACACAGAATCACCTTTATGGATTTTATAGGAAGCTTCACCATAAAAAAGCTGTGCTGACCCGGTAACAACTATTCCAAGTTCACGTCCGAGATGACCGTCTTCAGGATTACCACGCTGCTGCCCCGGTTCAAGCTCAAGGAAAAATGCGTTAAAGGAGTGTTTCCCTTTGTTCTGGCTGTCGCCGCAAAGCTGTTCATATTTAAACCCTTTTCTCTGGTAGGTTTTTCTATCTCCCTGTTTTACAATTTCAACCTTTGAACTGGTTTCGTAATCTTTAAAAAAATTATTGGGTGAAACACCATAGACTTCAAGAATAGCAAGAAGGGTATCAAGTGATGGCGAAATTCTGTTTCTCTCTATTTGTGAAAGTAAACTTGAACTGACACCTGCTTTTGTGGTCACCTCTTTAATAGTCAGGCTTCTTGAATTTCTTATTGCTCTTAAAAGAGCTCCCAGTTTTGTTTTCATTCTCATCCGGCCTTTAATAAACTTTTGACAAATTAAATTTAGTATAATTAATATTTATTTAACTATACTTAAATATAGTAAGTTGTCAATGGCTTTTTATAGATTTCGTCTGTTCGTAGCCTGGTCATTTCAAAAGCTGATTCTGTTTTAGATTTGAAAGAGATGAGATAAAACTGTGATTTCCCGCTTCAAACAGCTGTTCCAATGAAAATAAGGTAAAATATCTCTGCCCGGGGATGGTACATGATATTCCCGGAATTCATTGAGACTCTATAAATTTGAATTGCAGCATCCCTTGGGAGTGATACTGGGATAATATTTTTTGAATGGTTTTACTGTTTTTTAACGCTATGGTGAATGTGTGCGTTATTTTATCTGTATAATCTGTCTTTTCAATTTCAATGATGAAATTTTTTATTAGATTCAGTAGAGTATCATTGAATTCATAGGATACATCAACACATATTTTAACACGTTTAATCTGCTTTTTCAGCCTTCTCAATTCTATTGTATTCTGCACAGAGAGGGAGTACGCTTCTATCAACCCCTTTACCCCAAGCTTGACACCCCCGAAATGGCGAGTCACAACAGCTGCAATATGGGTCATGTTATGTTTCTGCAGCATATTTAACATGGGCCTGCCTGCAGTGCCTCCGGGCTCTCCTGCATCTGAACAGTGAAATATCTCTCCTCTATCTCCGTAGATATATGCCCAGCAGTTATGGGCTGCTGTTTTATTCTTCTTTGAAATTTCAGAGATAAAATACTTTGCTTCATCAATTGACTGAATATGCTCCATCGTGCATATGAAGATGGAGCGTTTTATTTTTACTATTGTGGTTCTCCGGCCTTTTATGGAATATAAACAGTGTTCATTCATATGGATTAAAATTGAATTGAATCAGGCACATCTCTGGTGCCTGCAGGTTATAACAATCGTCAGAATAATATATTTCAAATAAAAAAATTACCATTGATTTACGAGATAAAACTTCTCTTAATAAAGGGGTTGATCTTGCACTGCCGGTTTCACTCTATCTCTTCAAATCGATTTTCAGGATCTCTGCGAGATTAATCGCTTCTTGTTTAGCTCCGTCAAAATCAAAACGCTCGATTTGGTTTTTAATAGGGGAGAGCTTGTCCTGTGAAATATATGTTTTTAATTGAGACAGAAACGGCCTGACGACATCAGGATTGAACTCATTAAAAGAAGCAATCAACTTGATGAAGATCTCCTTCAGATCTGGCATGTCCTTGGTGTGGGCAGTCTTTGACAACTGTTCTGTCATTGAATCAAGAAGCATTTTTGCCTCCTTAAACCTGTATTGTTTGATTAGCCTGGCCAGATCAATGGTATTTTGTTCAAAAGGATTCGGCCACTGTTCAGAACGGATTTTTTCGATAATATTTTTGCATTGGATGATCCTCTTTTTCTGAATGCAGGTATCGAGCGGCAAAAGCAGTTCTCGCAGCAGTTCAGGATCAGACATCTGACCTGTTTTGTCATCTGTCACAACGGCAGCGGCACTCTCTTTTTCTTTTCCGGACGGCATTTCAAAGGGTTGTTCTTTTGCCTGGCACCCAAAGGTCAGGGTGAAAAAAAATGTACTCCCTTTCCAGGGTTCACTTTCCACACGGATCGTTCCCCCCATCAATTCCACCATACGTCTGGTCATTGCGAGGCCCATTCCTACACCGTCATACTGGCGTGTAGAGGAAGAATCGCTCTGGAAAAATGGCTCAAAGATCTTTTCTAAATTATTGGGGAAAATGCCGATACCGCTGTCTTTAACGTAAAAACTCAGCATTGCCTTTTCTCCGGATATATCTCTGCTTTTGATTCCTACGGTCACAGGAGTAATTTTCTGGGAGAATTTTGCCGCATTATCCAGCAGATAGCCGAATACTTCTGTCAAGCGGTCCGGATCTCCGATAAGGGCGTTGTGAATATTGTCTTCGGCAATATGGAAACAGATGTCGATCTGTTTTTGAACCCCTTTATGGATAAATGTTTTTGGCAGTTTTTCCAGAACATTATCCAGTCTGAAAGGAACTGCTGCCGGTTCAATATTACCATCTGTTGATCTTGAAAAGTCTATCATGGTGTTTATGGCAGCTAGAATATTCTGGCCAGAACGCTGTATGGTCTTTATAAATTTTTCAGCATCGGAATTCTGCACATGCTTCATTAACATATCTGCGTAACCAATGATACTGTTGAGGGGTGTCCGTAATTCATGGCTCATGTTGGCCAGAAATTCGCTTTTAGCATGGTTGGCCTGTTCAGCTTTTTCCTTTGCAGTTTTCAACTCTTTTGTACGTTCCTTTACCTGTTCTTCCAGATGATATCTATAGCTCTTTAGCTCTTCCTCTGCCCATTTTCGTCTGGTAATATCCCTGGAGATACCATATATACCATTGAACTCATTTTTTAAATTTCGAATGAATTGCATTTTGCTTTCCAGCCAGACAGTGGATCCATCCTTGTGGTAATACTCCATTTCAATCACTCTATGCCTGTCAGCATCGACTTCTGCTTTGTGGTCCAGTTCAAGTTCTTCCTGAAACACCATCAGAGCTGTGTTTAGTGATTCTGGTGTTATTGTTTCCTCTAAAGCCTGTCTTTTTCGTTCTTCAGGTGTAAACCCCAGTACTTTTTCAATGGAGGGACTGACATAGTCGGTTTTAAGATTCTTGTCAGCAGTCCATACGATATCGGATGTCTTCTCTGTGAGAAACCTGTATTTTTCCTCGTTTTTTCGCAGGTTTTCTTCGATCTGTTTACGTTTGGTGATAACTTCTGTGAATATGATGAGTCCACCGATTTCATCCGATCTGCTGTACCATGGTAAAAGGATTCTCCGCACCCAGTCAGTGGATCCGTCTTTCCGTGGAAATGGTTCTTCGTCAAGCTCGAGCATCTCGCCTGCCAGGCAGCGCTCATGCTCTTCTTTCCAACTGGCCGGCAAATCCGGAAACACATCATAGTGACATCTGCCAATAAGATTGGTACTGGACAGGCTATAATCATGTATCCAGCGGTCACTGTATGCCATGTATTGCATTTGCCGGTCGCACATAGCGATTGCTGCCGGTGTATATTTTACACATGCCTGTAAGATTCGTTCTCTTTCTCTTAATAACGACTCGGCCTCTTTTCTCTCAGCAAGATAATTTACAATGAATCTGTTAATAAAAATTCCAATAATGATTACCAGGAGGATTGTGGTAACAGATAGGATAAAGATGCGTTTAATAGTGTCGTTAAATTTGTTAACAACCATGGTTTTAAACGACGCCAGTTCTGCCACATGGGCTTTTTTGTGACTATTTGTTTTTTCAATCAAAGAGTGAATCAGTGGGTGTATTTTTTTTCTCTCTAAGTGCAGTAATCCCGTGATATTACCGTCATGTTCTTTAAATGAAGCCATTTCACTAATCTGTAGAGACAGCCTTTCTATGGTTTGTAAAATTTCTCTGGCCTCCTCTTGTTTTTTCAATCCAAAAGATAAGATGTGATCCATATGCTCCCTGCTTTTATTGCTTAATTCAACAATAGCATCTTTCGTATTCTGCAGATATTCACTTTTGCCGGAAATTATAAAATGTGCAAACTCATGAGCTATTTCAATGGATTCATTTTCAATATCAAACATGCTAATTGCTCCAGGGATTATCTCTTCCTGCAGTGCAATAAAATTTTTATGCAGTTGCCAGTTAAGGAGAAGGATATAACAGCCGGTTGCCATTATTGACAGAATGACAATTGATAATCCAAGATTCAGTTTTCGTCTCATGTTGGCCCTCCACCAGTAAAAATTGTACACCCGTCATAAATTTTATAGATTGATTTTGAGGTCACTAAAAAGTGCATTCATAAAAATTACCTTCAGTCTGATCATTATGGAATCAACTATTTCAAACTCTTTATCTGTCAAATATTCCATTGAACCTGAATTCACTGCTTTGAGCAAATTACTCTTAGATATTCTGGATATCAGCTGTCAGCTATTTTTAAAAACAGACTTGCATCTTCGTCTTTGTATTTTTCTTTAATTAGCAAAATCTTACCTTTAGCCGCAAAAAAGGCATCCACAACAGCCGGATTAAAATGACTCCCTCTTCCTTCTTCAATAATAGCGAATGCCTTTTCAAGGGTAAACGGGTCTTTGTAAGGCCGTTTTGAGGTCAGTGCATCAAAAACATCTGCTATCGCGACAATCTGTCCAATTTGTGGAATATCATTGCCTTTAAGACCTTCTGGGTATCCGGTGCCGTCCCATTTTTCATGGTGGGTCAGGGCAATTGTCTTCCCCAGCTTCAAATAGCCTGCTTCAACTCCTTCCAGGATTTTTCCCCCAAAAGTTGTATGCTGTTTCATGATTTTCCATTCTTCACCGGTCAATTTCCCGGGATTCAGAAGAATACGGTCTGGAATACCGATTTTGCCCACATCATGCAGAGGCGCGGCATAGAGAATGGACTTGATCTCATCATCAGAAAATCCCATCTGCCGTGCCACAGCAGCTGAATATTGGCTCATACGCTGAATATGCACACCCGTATCTTCATCTTTATATTCTGCAGCTTTGGTCAAACGATGAATGGAATCAAGAGAGTAGATCTCCAGTTTTTCAAAAGCCTGTCGAAGCTGTTTCGTTTTTTGCTGAACCATTTCTTCAAGTGCACGGTTTTGGTCGTAAAGTGCCAGATGCGTTCGTACCCTGGCATTTACAATTGGCCCGGATACGGGTTTAGTAATATAGTCTACCCCCCCGACTTGAAAACCCTGTCGTTCATCGCCCACTTCCCCCAAGGCCGTTACAAAAATTACAGGTATTTGGGCAGTCACTGAATCTGCTTTTAATTGTCTGCAGGTTTCGTAGCCGTCCATTTCTGGCATCATAATATCAAGTAGAATGATATCAGGTTTCAGTTTACGTGCGATATTCAATGCTTTTACACCATCAGTAGCGAACGCCAATTGATACTGATGCTGCAGGACCTGTCTTAGCAGTTGCAGATTGTTTGGTTCGTCATCCACAATAAGAACTTTCCATTGGTTTTTTGCCACTGTATTTCTCCCTTGAAAAAACACCTATCCGTCAGCATTATTTTTCAGATCTATTTGCAGTGTTTTAGCAAATTTAATTGTTTTGTATTTAGCATCATCAAAGTCAAATCGCTCCATGGATTCCACAATAGGAGCCAGCTGAGTTTGTGTAAAATATGTTTTAAGTTCAGATAAAAATGGATCAATAAGGTTTGGGTTGTATTGATCAAAAGCAGCTGTCATTTCAGAAAAAAGTTTTTTCAGGTGTGCCTTATCTATTTCTTTTTTTGATTTGTCTTCTATACCACTCACTGCTTCCAGTTGTTGAATGGAATTGATTACTCTATTGAGAGCATTTGATAAAATGGGAAGTTGATCTTTTACATCACCAGGTCGTCTGTCTCTGATTGCGGCATCGATAAGGATTATGATTTCAGCCACTTTTGTTAGATACAGGTTTCCAGTCAGACCTTTAAGCGTATGCACCAGGTTATATGCGTTTTCCCATTCGCATCCATCAATAAATCGGCTTAAAATATCAGCAGCATTGCCATACTTATTTGAAAAATCAAGCAATGCTCTGGTGTAGATTTCCGAATTCCGCCAGGTTGATATCCCTTTTTCAACGTTAATACCGCTAATCGATGGGATTTCTGATTCAGGCAAGGACAAAAGTTTCTCTTCAACTGCTGTACGTCTACTCCCGGCTCCTTTATAAACAACAGATTCCATGGTTTTAAAAAGCTTGCTAAAGTTAATGGGTTTGGCCACAACAGCATCCATCCCCATTTTAATGTATTTTTCCGTCTCGTCTTTCATTACGGCTGCTGTCATGGCAATAATCGGTACATGTCCTTCAGTGCTGCTTTCAATTGTACGAATACGCTTTGTGGCTTCAAGTCCTCCCATTATAGGCATTTGGATATCCATAAGGATAACATCGAATTCTCCCTCTTCAAAAGCATTAACCGCTTCAACTCCATTCCTGGCCTCTGTTACATCATGATTCTGCTGCCTCATACGTATTTTTGCCAAATCCATATTCGCTTCTACGTCTTCGGCAATCAACACCTTGAAACCACTCCGCGGATTTGGCAAAATCTCTTTTCCCGGTATGATAAATAACTCACTGTCATCTGGTAATTGATCAGTTCGGGGTAAGCTGATTTTAAAGTGAAATGTGCTCCCTTTGCCCTCTTCACTTTCAGCCCAGATCCTGCCACCCATCAACTCAATCAGTTCCCGAGCTATTGTTGTGCCAAGTCCTGTACCACCAAATCGGCGTGTTGTTGAAGGGTCAGCTTGAGTGAACGCTTCAAATATATGGCTTAAACGGTCAGACGGAATCCCGATCCCTGTATCCTCAATCATGAAATGAAACTGATCTTCTTCTGTGGCTGGCCTGACCCGTAAGAACACACCACCTTTTTGGGTGAATTTGATAGCATTGCCAACCAGATTTATCATGATCTGTCTGATTCTCATCGGGTCCCCTAAAAATGATCCAAATGCAGCCGGATGGGTGTCGAGCTTTAAATAAAGGTTCTTTTTTTTAGCATTCAAACTCATTGTCAATTGAATATTCTGCATGAGTCGGGAAATATTGAAAGGACGCTTTTCAATTGACAGTTTACCGTCTTCCAGCTTGCTGATATCAAGGACATCATTTATCAATCCCAAAAGATTGCTGGCAGCTTTTTGTGCAGT
Source organism: uncultured Desulfobacula sp. (assembly GCA_964636495.1). Lineage (GTDB taxonomy): Bacteria > Desulfobacterota > Desulfobacteria > Desulfobacterales > Desulfobacteraceae > Desulfobacula. The sequence goes on from CAZWSL010000002.1 coordinate 74,917, forward strand.
CGCAAGATGCTTCAAATGCTGATTATTAAGAGCGGGATCTTCCAGCACCAATTCCAAAAAACCGAGCACAACATTCAGAGGGGTTCGTATTTCGTGGGACATGTTAGCCAGAAAATTTGATTTCGCTTGAGTTGCAGTCTCTGCCTCTTCTTTAGCTTCTTTTAATGCTAATTCAACCTGTTTGCGTTTTGTGATGTCTTCAATCACTGCAATATGGTAGAGCACTTGATTCTCTGTAGCCTGCATAGGCGATACTGACAAATTTACCCAGATAATCGAGCTGTCTTTATGAATGAATCGTTTCTCCATTGAGAAAGTCTGAATTTTACCCGCTTTCAATTTTTGCATATTTTCCAGGTCTGACTGAAGGTCATCTGGATGGGTTAATTCCATAAATTTGGCTGCAGATAACTCCTCTTTTGTATAACCTAAAATATCGCAATATTTTTTATTGACCTGAAGAAGCTGGCCAGTCTTACTTTCGGTCAGAGCAACTCCCACTGCTATTTGTTCAAACATATGACGAAATTTCTCTTCGCTCTTCCGCAGCGCCTCCTCAATCTTCTTGATCCCTGATATGTCCACTCTGAAGCCTACAATGCTGCCATCCTTGGATTTACGCTCGGAGATTTTTACCCAGCGGCCGTCAGGCAGTTTCTGCTCTATGCTTGCGTTACCAGCCTGATGAAATGCTATTCTTTCGGCTATCCACGCCTCTTCCCGGCCTGATGCCTCAGGATATTGCCCTCGTCTAACTCCTTCGCGAATGATAGATTCAAAACGGGTTCCAGGCAATAGCAGATCGGCCGATTCCTTGTAGATTTCCAGGTATTTGGCATTACATACGGACAACCTATCCGAAGGGTCGTAGATTACAAACCCTTCGTCAATGGCTTCAATAGCCATTAATAAATGGTTTTCAGTCACCTGTCTGTCCTGTTGGGCTTTTTTGCGCTCTTTTATCTCCTTTTTCAAATTTTTATTCGCTATCTCAAGTTTTTGTGTGCGTTCTTTTATCATTTCTTCAAGGTGGTACCGGTGTTTTTTCAGTTCCTCTTCCGCATGTTTGCGATCGGTTATATCAATAACCACACCTTGATATTGTGTAATCCTCCCTTGAGTGTTTTTATACACAAATGTCATATCATCCACCCACCGGACTTCTCCCTGTTTGGTAACAATACGATATGATTTGCGGGTGATTTCTTCCCTATTTTTCTTTACACAGTATTTTTCAGTTTCTTTGAGCAATCTTTCCATGTCGTCGGGATGAACTGTCTGAACATAATTAACTTTTCCAGACATAAATTCATCGGCAGTATAACCAAATAGTTCTTTTACATTATCAGAGACTAATTCTACCGGCCACCCTTTGGTATCTTTCCAGAGAAAAGCGACAGCAGGGCTTCTATTGATTATATTATAGGCATCACTTAGTTCCTTTATCTGAGACTCAATCTTTTTTCCCATATTAGAAAAAACAGATACAATAGCCTCAAATTCTAAATATTTTTTTTCTTGTACCGGTGGTGTATAGTCGCCTTTTGAAAAAGAAACAGCTATTTTATTAAGATAACTTATTGGTTTATTAAGATAGTAGTTAAGTAGCAATCCGGTGAAAGCAATCAGGCCTATAACTGTGCACATCAATCCAATGGCAGAAGATTTCAGGACTTGAAGAATGTATTTATTAGTGGTTTTCAATGACATGGTTATTTGGACATGGGCTAACAATTCAGTATCATAGAGAATATCCTTTTCACGTTTGACTATACGGCCCTTTTTGGTCGTATCACTATTTTTCTTCTCATATAGTATCTCCCCGGAGGCACCGGTCAACTTTATCATCGTAATCAATTCTTTTTGATAAAAAAAAGAACAGATATTGTTAATATTTTTCCGATCGAGGTCCAACAAGGGTTCTTTAAGTGTATTTGCGATGGTCAAAATGTTTTCATCAGCCTTATTTTCAAACAGTTTTTTTTCTTGTTCCGAAATCAGGTAATAATTAAAGAAAATAAAGGCTAATGATAGGATAGTAATCGTCAGGACAAGACTTGACGTAAGATTGCGTGATATCGAATATACATTTTGATGATTCATTTTAATCAGGATATTTAAAGTAATAAGTTTTCATTGATTTTATCGGCACGCTGGTATGATAATCAGTTTTTTTTCGATACATTGCTTTAAAGTTGTATTAAATTGCTTTAGTAATTCTTTTGAATGGGGATAAGTTTTAGAGATAATTAAATGTAATGTATCAACACTTAACGGTTTTACAAGATTTTTAAACTTATCGACGTCATCCGGGAAATGGGTGCGAATCAAATGCCACCCAACTAATTCATTTATTGGCATCAAATCAATCCTTCCAAGCTTCAACTTCTCCAGACAGTTTATCTCCTTGTTTGTATAATCTACCTTCAAGCCTGCATTTTGAAATAGGTTTTCATAAAAATAGCCGGAAACGCCGCCGATTTTAAATTTTTTTAAGTCTTCAATGTTATTGTATTTAAATTGTTTTGTACCATTATGATTGTCATAGTAGATAAATATTGTTTTTGAGCAATATAATGCATCAGAGTACATTACCTGTTTTGATCTCTCTTTCGTATAAGAGTAGGGAAAGGCTGCAAAAACACGGCCCTTCACCACAGAGTCATAGCATCTCTGCCAAGGGTAAAAGCGATACTCCGGACCCACACCCATCTCTTTAAAAACAATATTCACAAGTTCAGTAAATTTACCATAATTAGTCAAGTTGAAAGAAGTAAATGGAATCCATTCTCCTGTTACCATTGGAACTTTTTCAGCATGAATGATTGGAGCATTTGATAACAACATCATTCCTATAAAAAGCACGAGTACTTTTTGGATCATGTTTCCCTCCTTTCCGATTATATAATTGATTGAAAATTTTTATTAACCAGGTGAACATCCTCTTGCAATATATAAACAGGACCTCAGAAAACTATAGATAGCATTATGATAGCTAATTGTTTTTTTGTCAGGAATCAATCTCAGCTGTTTAGCGATCGTTTTATCCATCAGTCCGTAATTTATAAATATTTTTAAGTCATATCGGGCATAAACAAATTTTTCAGGCTCAGATTTAAAAATCAAATATATGGAACAGGAAGAATTCAATTTTCCAAACTCCATTACACTACCTGGGAGACAGATCACTTCCCATCTATTAAAACTGCTGCATTCAAAATCACAGTACTATAAATTGTAGAGCAGGGCAAATAATTTCCCCAAAAATAGTCAATGACCCCGGTGAATCCGGAGGTTTATCTTGATACAGCTGTTAGACAAATGTCCTGGAATAGATCAAATCCCGGATGTTAGATTATCCTTATTCCAAAAAAGGGTAATGTGCTGAAAATATATTTGTGCAATGCAACATTTTTTCTTGACTTTGTTTATTCTCCTGCTTATTATTCTTTTTGATATCATAATGATGAACCTGGATAAAATTTAAATTCAGGAAAGCATGCATCCGGGCAGTACAGGTTACAGAGTGCCTGGATAACAACTTAAGCTAAAAAGGCGTTTAAATAGAGGAGAAAAAAATGTTCGATCAGACAATGTATAAACAGGTGACAAATTTTCAGAAATTGACGTTTGACAATTCATTTGCGGCAATGGAAAAAATGCAGGAACAGGGAGATGCCATGTTGAATGTGTTTTTAAACCAGGCTTCCTGGATGCCGGAAGAGGGTAGAAAAGTGGTAAAGGAGTGGAGTAAAGGATGCCGGACTGCAAGGGATGAATTTCGCAAAATGGTTGATGAGGGATTCAAAACAGTTGAGAATTACGCTGACACATTTGCAGGTGAAAAATAGACTGGTGCAAAGTCAAAAGGCTTCATGCTGCGATATGAGTTTGAGCCCTTTCTGTATACGCCCGCTGCTTTTTACAACCAGCCTGGTTTAATTAAAAGCGGGTATCTGGATCATGCACTGCAGCAAACAATAAATGATAATCAAAATATGGAGTAAAATTATAAATGATGGACTCCCGGTTCTTTGAATTTTTAGGAAATTATTTTCTGCATACTGCACAATATCAAAAGCAGGCAGAGGCACTCCAGAGCTGGATAGACCAGGGAGGCTCCGGCTTTGAGGAGATTGCCGATCTGTTTAAGGAAACTTACGGTGTCAAGGCAGATGTCTCTTCCGATGCATTTATGTCTGCTTTCCAAAAATTTCAGGAAAACTATATGGAATTGTTTTCAATATCCCCAATGGTTGCCAATGAAAAATATACAGAACTGAAAAAGAAATATGACGAACTGAAAAAAGAGTGCGAAGATCAGAAAAAAATAATCGAGACTCTTACATCACTGTCAAATTTGAAAGAGACGGTTCAGGAAAATATGAACCAGGGCATTGATCAGGTAATGAAAAATCAGAAAGAATTATTCAAACATATGATGGGCGGTTTTTATAGCGGGAAAAACGATTCAAAAGAAAAATAACCGTCTGAATAAAAATTAATCAAGGTGAATGATATATATGGACAATCAAGAGAAAGAAAACAGTTTTGCCAATCCGTTTTCAGAAAATTTCATGGAAACGGCTTCAAAATTCTGGGAAAATTCATTTAAACTGCAGACAGATGCCGTGGAAAGCATGTCTGGATTCATGGATTATTTTAAAACTGAATCCAGCCGTTCTAAAATGGATCATTTTTTTAAGATGGGCAGCAGTATCAATAAGTTTGCTTTATCCTTTTTCAGCAATCCGAAAAATTTGAGCGGGTTTGCAGGAGCATCTGAGGTCATCCCTGTATTGACAATGAATCTGGCCAATCGTCTGACGGCTGCTTTTGCCGACATCCAGAATATGGTTGCCGATAAAAGTTCAAAGATGGGAAAAAATATTAAAAAACTGAACATGGATGATTTCAATGCCGGTATATTTACCATCTGGAAGGAACTCTATCATTCCGATTTTCAGAAGTTTTACAATATTCCACAACTGGGCATTGCCAGGAATTACCAGGAACAGATGAATACAGCAATGGATACGGGCAATCAATTTTTCATGGCGTTTTCAGAATTTATGAATCTGCTGCTGGTTCCTGTGGAAAAAGCAGGCGTTTCAGTGATGGAAACCTACCAGGAAATGGTGGATAATAATCAATTGTCCGATGATCCGAAAGCTATATATAAATTGTGGATTAAAACCCTTGAGGGCTTTTATATGCAGCTGCTTCAGTCCCCGGAGTACAGCCGGGCATTAAATGATGTCATTAATACCCATGCAGCATATAAAAAATCACATGGGCAGATACTGAAGGCATTTCTTCAAACATTCGATATCCCTACAAACAGCGAAATGGATGAATTGTACAAGGAAATATATCAGTTAAAAAAGAAGATACGGGGGCTTGAAAAAAAATCAATATCAATGGAAAAAATCGTTGAAAAAAAGAACACCCGGACCCGCAGGACAATAAAGGCAGGTACAAAGAAAGCCACTGCTGCTGCAGGAACAACTAAAAAAACAACTGCAAAGACGACGTCAGGAACAGCAAAAAAGAAAGCAGGTGCGGTAACGCGTAAAACCCAGACAAGAACCCGTACTGCAAAAACAACAACTGCTAAAACTGAACAATAAGAAAACATTTAGATTTAAATAATCGGGAAAGTACAATGAGCAATTCAAATATTGATGTTGAATTAATCTTGAAAAAATTAGCTGACACTGCTGAACAGGCAGGTGACCAGGCAAAAAAAGCGTATGATGTGATGTTGGATGAAATGGATACAGATATATCCACAACCCCCTATGATATTGTATATCAGGAAGATCGGGTCAAATTAAAACATTATGTGCCTGAGACAGTAAAGAGTAAAACCCCTCTTTTAATTGTATATGCATTGATTAACAGGGAAACCATGCTGGACCTTCAACCCGAGAGGAGTGTGGTCCAGTCATTTTTAGCCCGCGGCCAGGAAGTATATATGGTGGATTGGGGATATCCAACTAGAAAAGACCGCTTTGTCACCATTGATGATCATGTGAACTGGTATCTGGATGACATGGTGGATGTGATTCGGGACCGGCACGGAACTGATAAAATCAACCTGATGGGAATCTGCATGGGTGGGAGCTTCTGTGTTATGTATGCTGCTCTTCATCCGGAGAAAATAAAAAATCTGGTGACCACGGTGACACCCACTAATTTTGAAACCACTGATGGACTCCTGTTTTTATGGTCAAAAGAGATGAATCCGGACAACCTGGTGGCGACTGCCGGTAATCTCTCCGGTGATGCCATGAACCTGGGGTTTTTACTGATGAATCCGGCCCGTCTGATGATTGATAAATATGTCGGGTTCATGGAGAATATGGATAAAAAGGATTTTGTGGAAAATTTTATCCGGATGGAGCGGTGGATATTTGACAGCCCGGATGTACCGGGTGAAACATTTAAACAGTTTATTACAGACTGCTACCAGAAAAATCTCCTCATACAGAACCGCCTGGAACTGGGGGGTAAAAGAGTGGATCTGAAAAATATCACCATGCCGCTTTTTAATATCTATGCCAGATTTGATCATCTGGTTCCGCCGTCAGCCGCCAGACACCTGTCCGGAAAAGTAGGCTCCAGAGATGTGACAGATCTGTGCCTTGATACCGGACATATTGGAATCTATGTCAGTTCAAAATATCAAAAAGAGTTTGCACCCGGTATCGTGAAATGGCTCAATGAGCGGGAGAATTAACCATTTATTTTTTAATACATATTATGTACCTTAAAAGGCGGGAACGGGCAGATCTGATTTGTTTTTTTCTGCCGGATACCCAAAAGCGAAATAAAAATGCGAAGTGTTTACTTCGTTATTCCATATAAATGTTATATATTAAGGATGTTATTCATGAACAACACCACAGACTATTTCAACACGATCTGCTTGATTACCAATGCGATCAGTACCACCTCCAAATATGAAGACCTGCTGGATCTGGTTGTCAGCAGTGCGGTGGAGGCAATGAACGGTAAAGGCGCTTCCCTTTTTCTGGCCAGTGAAGATAATGAATATTTTGTTTCAGTGGCCAATACAGGGCTTTCCGAAAATTATCATCATGCCAACCCCATGCGTGTTCAGAAAATCATTGATACGGTATTGGGAGAAGGCGGATATCTCTCTGTCGAAGATGCGACCAGTGATTTGAGAATCCCGAATCATCAGGCAAAAATAGATGAAGGAATTGCCTCTCTCCTGGCGGTCCCGGTCATGGTTAAAGGATACTTCAGAGGGGTTCTGACACTCTATACCGCGGAAACCAGAAAATTTACTGATAAAGAGATTACCCTTTTAAAAACCCTGGCAGAGCAGGGGGGACTAGCTATTGAGCGAGCCAAACTGATCAAGGGATTGTCAACACATATCAAGGCATTTAAACGGGTATCGGAAAATATAAATTCCAGCCTTGATATCAAAAATATCCTGACAACCCTCACCTGCGATACCTGTGATGCACTGGAACTGAAAGGTGCTTTGATCCGCCTGAAGGATGAAGATACAGATGAACTGAAACTGGTAGCCAGTTGCGGGTTAAGCCAGGAGTTTCTGGACAAGGGGCCGGTATATACTGAAAAAGGGTTTGCAAAAGTGATGAAAGGGGAAGTGATTGTTGTTAAGGATATCAGCGACAGCAAATTCATACCATACCATGAGGAAATCCTGAAAGAGGGGATTGCCTCCATTCTTTCGGTTCCCGTTAAAACCAAAAACCATGTGATCGGAATCATGAATTTATACTCCAGTGTGAGAACCAGCTTTTCCCAGGGAGTGAAGGATATGGCCCAGGCCTTTGCCATTCAGGGAGGAATCGCCATACATAATGCCAGTGCGTATTTAAAGCTACATGAGACAAAAGAGTCTCTGGAACAGGATATATGGGGATACCGTTCATGGTTTTAAACAGGGATCCATTTGGCATTCAGATAGTGGGTGAAGTTTGGCAGGCACAACTGAAATTCATGCAGGATGCTCTGGAGTACTCCGTTGATACCTGGCAGAAAACATTTCTGTTTCAGGATGTCCTCCGAAAACGGGGCAATGAGTTTATTGAGAACCGAAAGCAGGGCAATCCGCCGGTTCTTGATTTTAAATATAAAATCATCTGCGACGGAAGAAATCTGGAGCAGCCTGTAAATTATGCACTGGCCCGGATATTTCATCGGGAAAAACATCCCCATGACCCCAATACAAGGCCGGTGGTGATAATTGATCCAAGAGCCGGCCATGGTCCTGGCATCGGTGGATTCAAAGAGGAATCAGAAGTCGGTATTGCCTTGAAAAACAGACACCCTGTCTATTTTATCATGTTTTTTGCCAATCCTGTTGCCGGCCAGACTATTGACGATGTGCTGGATGCTGAGATTGAATTCCTGGAACGGGTCAAGGAAGCCCATCCAGATGCAGGGAAACCAGCTGTGATTGGAAACTGCCAGGCAGGATGGGCCACAGCTCTGATTGCTGCCAGCCGGCCGGATCTTACCGGCCCTGTTATGCTTAACGGTGCGCCTCTCTCCTATTGGGCAGGAAATGGTCTGAACACTCCGCTACGGATTAAAGGCGGCCTGACCGGGGGTAACTGGATGGCCTCACTCTTTTCGGATTTCGGGAATGGCAGATTTGATGGTGCCCACCTGGTTTCCGGGTTTGAAGACCTGAATCCTGCCAATACCTTATGGAAAAAACCATACCATCTTTTTTCCAATGTGGATCAAGAGGAAAAGCGATACCTTGGTTTTGAACGATGGTGGGGTGGATTTTTCTTTATGACAAAGGAGGAAATCCGGTTTATTACAGAATCGTTGTTTATCGGCAACTTTCTGGAGCAGGGGAAAGTGCAGCTGAACAGCGGCAGTATTGATCTGAAAAACATAACAGATCCTGTTATTGTTTTTGCTTCCCATGGGGATAATATCACCTCTCCCCAGCAGGCATTGAGCTGGATTCCTGCTGTCTGGGAGTCGGAAGATAAAATCATGGATCACAAAAGAATCATCATTTATCTCATTCATAAGAATATCGGGCATCTGGGCATCTTTGTTTCAGGCGGTGTGGCCAGGAAGGAGCATAAAGAACTGCTGGCACATATGGAACTTTTTGAACAACTGACACCTGGTCTGTATGAAATGGTTATTTCGGAAAAAGAGAAAACAGATGGATCTCTGGATATCCGGTTTGAGCCCAGAACCATAAAAGATATTTCCCGGCTTAACGACGATAGCGGTCAAAAAGCATTTGAAGTCGTCAACTGGGTATCTCAGCTCAATGATCAGTGGTATCATATCTGTTTAAGCCCTTTTATCCGGCGGTTTATCAATGAATACACCGCTGCATTTATCCGGAAACAGCATCCGCTGCGTCTGGAAAGATCTCTCTGGTCGGATCTGAATCCGGCTCTGATACCGGTGAAAACCATGTCCACCTTTGTACGGAAAGAGAGAAAACCGGCATCTGAGGATAATCCATTTTCCATGATTGAACAGCACCTCTCCAATTGCATTGGAATTCAGCTTGATTATTACCGGAATCAACGGGATCTTTTTTCTTCAACTCTCTTTTTCACTCTGTATGGTAATCCAATGGCCATTGCCTGGTATGATTTTTTTCATTCAACAGTGGAGGAAAAACAGAGGTGATTTCTTAAATTTTATATCAAAGTCATTCACATCAATAGATAATAAAACATAATAGAGAGGAAAGATATGTCAGGAAAAACAATTGCAGAACTCACTGAGGGTGAAACAGCGACATTCACTAAAACAGTGTCTGAGGCAGATGTGTATATGTATGCCGGTGTTACCGGGGATTTAAATCCAGCCCATATTAATGAGGCGTATGCTGAAAATACGTTCTTTAAAACCCGGATAGCCCACGGTATGCTTTTAGGGGGATTTATTTCTGCGGTTATCGGTACGCAGCTTCCAGGTCCCGGGACGATTTATGTCAACCAGGAGTTGAGTTTCAAGGCACCGGTGTTCTTTGGTGATACCGTAACAGCAGTAGTTGAAGTGACTGAAATCAACGAAGAAAAAAATCGGGTCATTCTGAAGACGATCTGTGTGAATGAAGCAGGCAAACTGCTGGTGGACGGCAGTGCACTGGTGAGTCCTCCCAAGAAAAAATAAACAGGAAAGCTTTTTTAATCGTCCTTTGTCTCTTTTTTGACGGCGCCGGAAAAAAATCTCAGCGGATCCATATTTTGAAATGCTTTTTCGGCCATGGTGGAGAAGTCCATGCCCAGTTCCATATACTGATTCATCTGGTCGTCCATCTGTTTGCGATATCCCAGATAGTTTTCAATTGTTTTCTCAAGATATTTTTCAAAGAAATCATGAAGATAACTTTCACCGTACTGGATGGCCAGATGGAGCAGAGAAACCGGCAGTACTGAATTGTCTTCCTTTGCCTTGTTCATGATGATCTGGGTAAGTACCAGTGCAGTGACTTCTTTTTTTGTGGTAACGTCGATAACTTTAATCTGAAATCCCTTTTTGATCAGGGCTGAGACATCATCCAGTGTGATATAGGCGCTCTGCTTCGTATTGTATAATCGCCTGTTCGGATATTTTTTAATGGTGATGAGTGTGCCGGGCATTTGCTTTTCCTTATTCTAATTTAGGAGCTCGTATAAAGATCTCTTGATGATCTTCAGTTGTATTTATCATTTCTCTTCATGTTATATTGCAACATATAATATGTCAAGTTACTTTTTATAATTCAAAATTATATTGATAATAATATGAATTTATAGTAAGTTTTACTTATATTTTTCAATGAGCCAGATAAATTGTGCAACGCACAATTTATCTCTTGACAAATTGGGTTTATGCTGTATGATATACTGCATGAAGAGATATGTTTCAGGCAGTGAGATCCTGACAAAACATTGCCTTTTGCCAAAAATGACGCATTTAAAAATGAATTATCAATAAAAAGGAAAAAAAATGGAAACACCTAAAATTGCAAAACAGATGATTGGATTTCAAAAAGTGGTTTTTAACAACAGTTTCAATTCACTGGCAACTGTCCAGGACCAGACAGAAACCATGGTCAAAAACTTTATGGGACAATTCCCATGGGTTAATGAAGATGCTAAAAAACAGATGGATGAATCTTACGCCTACATTAAAAAAGCCAGAGATGACTTTAAAAAAGCAGTGGATGACGGATTTACCCAGTTTGAAAAGCTGATGGATCAAAAATAAATTCAGCTCTTCATTTGTATCAGAGCCGATCTGATACTTTCCAACTGTGTAAGCCTTTAACCGGATTCTGTTTTTTTACAACCGGAAATTGCCCCTTCTTGATAAAAAAAATTGTTTCAAAGCTGAGTCTGTATCTGCTTTGGGAAAAAATCATTAGGGTGGTCATGACCACCCTAATGATTTTTAATATTTTACCTGTATGATTCCTTAATTTTCAGTCCTGTACGCTATCATTGCCTATATCTTTTCTGGTGATATCATAACACGATAGTTGAATTTATTCCCTCTGATTGACAATCCCTGATCAATGTCAGTCAGCATACTGATGTTCTTATTTTATACAGTATTCACAGGCAGAGTTATTGATAAAGCATGTATCCAGACCCTTGGCTGCCTTAAATCAACTGTTTCCATTTAACAGTATTGTCAAAGATGTACTGACAAGTCATCTCCTGTCTGTGAATAAACTGTATCATCAGGTGTTGACACGGGAATCCAGTTTAATATTGCCAATTTAAATGGATTTATGATATTTAAATATAATCCATACAGAAAACCACACTTTCCAGATACGGCAGTAACTGAAAATATATCTCTTCAGTGTATGATAAAGAAAAAAAGTTCGAAACGAATATGAGAAAAAGAACCCGATTTATAAAACTTATTAAGCTTTGGGGAATCATTTTTTTAGTAGGAGTTGGTGTAAGTATTGTCTCCATTGATATTCTCAGATCCTATCAGGACTTCAATTATCGCGCTGATAAAATGCGTGCCGATCATATTGCCCGCCAGAAGCAGATTGTCAAACATGAAGTTCATCGTGTCGTAAATTTGATTGCTTATGAAAAAGCCCAAAGTGAAAAATTGACCAGGATGAAAATCAAATCCAGAGTCTATGAAGCCTATTCTATTGTTCAGAAGATATATCAGAAAAATAAAAACAATAAAACTCAGGCTGAAATTCAGCAATTAATTTTAGATGTATTAAGATCCATTCGGTTTGAAAACAAAACCGGCTATTATTTTGCCATCCGTATGGATGGGTTGATAATGCTCAATGCGAACAAACCAGAATTGGAAACAAAAAACCTGCTGAATCTGCAGGATGCGCATGGCAAAAAATTTATCAAAGAGATGATTGACACTGCCGGACAATCAGGAGAGGGTTTTTCTGAATACTACTGGCTGAAGCCGGGCACTGAAAGTGGTAATTTTAAAAAAATTTCGTTTATAAAGATATTTAAACCTTACAACTGGATTATCGGTTCCGGTTTGTATGTGGGTGATGTAGCAGAGCAGATTGAGAGTGATCTGCTCGCTACCATAAGCAGAATACGATTCGGGAAATAGGGATATATTTTTGTTAACCGGTTAAACGGAGATATTCTGGTTTCAAATGGAAAACGATTTCCTGGCACCCAAAAGCTGTGGGAAGTCTTCAATAAGGAACCTGAAAAGATAAAGGCTGTTTTTGGCAAGGAGTATCATGCTGCGCTAAAGCCTGATGGCGATTATATTTATTACTCATGGATAAAACTTACCAGTGCGGATAAGGAATCTCCCAAAGTATCCTATATTTACGGACTTCCTGATCTGAAATGGCTTGTCGGCGCCGGCGTTTATCTTGATGATGTGGAAAAAGATATTACCCTGATGCAATCGAGACTGAACAATGAAATAAAAGCGAAAGTCTTCTATTCTATTTTAATTTTTACGGGAATCATTACGCTTTTTTTCCTGTTTTTTAATTTTTTCAGCCATAACCTCAAGGAAGATTTCAGACTTTTTATCTCATTTATTAATAGAATGGCCTATTCTGGTGAGAAAATGGATATAAAACCGATTAAATTTTTTGAACTGTACCAGGTGGCAGAATATGCCAATAAGATGCTGAGTGATCGCCAGGAGACAGAAAAGGCACTGTTAGAGAGTGAAATCAATTACAGAACGCTTCTTAATAATATTCATGGTATGGTTTACAGGGCATCTTATGACTGGTCTGTCAGCATTGTAAGCGGCAGCGAGGAGTTATGTGGATATACTGCTCAAGAGATTAACGATAAAGAAGAGAACTGGCTGGATATTATTTATCCTGAAGATATTGAAATCGTCTTTGAGGAAGGCTCTCAATTAGTGAAAAAGCAGCAAAATTTAGTTCAAAGATATAGAATTATTACAAAAGAAGGTCGTGTTCGCTGGATTGAAGATTTGAAAACATCACTTTTTTCAGCAGAAGGTGAGTTTAAATGGATAGACGGTATTGTATTTGATATCACCGAACGTAAGCAGATAGAGGGGCAGGTTGTCAAATCTTTAAATGAAAAAGAGGTTCTTCTGAGAGAAATCCACCACCGGGTTAAAAATAATCTCAATATTGTAGTCAGTCTGCTGGATCTCCAGAAAAATCAATTCAGTGATGCCGCCTTGAATAAAGCGATAAATGATTCAAAGAGCCGTGTCATGGCCATGTCTCTGATACATGAGTTACTCTATTCTACAGAAAACTTAGCTGAAATAGATCTGAAAAAATATATAAAAACATTGGGCAGTAATTTAATACATATAATGGAAACCGAGACTTACCAGATCCAGTTGACCGTGGAAGTAGAGGATGTCCGTCTCAAACTTGATCAGGCAATTCCCTGCGGTCTGATATTGAATGAGCTGCTGACAAATTCATTAAAATATGCATTTGAAGAGGACTCGGGAAAAATTCTGATATCAGCCCGTTATATCACTCCTGCTGAGCTTGAATTGGTTCTTCATGATAATGGTGTTGGATTCTCCGGGAATATCATATCCTCAGAATCAAGCAGCATGGGGTTGGAAATTGTATCACTGCTTGTTACAGACCAGCTGGAAGGAACCATGGAGATGAAAAATGACAACGGTGCCCGGTTTTTAATTCGCTTTCCTGTAAAGTAAAGCATAAACTCTCCCCGGAATGTTAAAAAAGATGGAACAGTTGCGTTAATATTCTATCTTGATTTGTGGATAAAGCCCTGATAATTGATGGAAGAGATGATTAAAACACCTTATATAACTGTTGCTGTAACTCTGCCTGTAATGAAATCATATACCTATAAAATTCCAGAGTATATGCAAAACTGCTGCCGGCCGGGAATGAGGGTGCTTGTACCTTTTGGCAGAAGAAGAGTGACAGGATATATTCTGTCTGATCAGAAAGAGTGTAAAGGGTTCAAGGCAAAAAAAATTATTGATATACTTGATGATCACCCGCTCTTTCCAGAATCTGAGATATCATTTTTCAAATGGATTTCAGATTATTATATCCACCCTCTTGGAGATGTCATTAAGACAGCTCTTCCTTCAGGTTTTGACCGCAGTGACATCTCCCATGTTTCTGTTACAGAGAATGGAAAAAAATGTTTAAACAATGGCAGCCTGACACCAGGCCAGGAAGCGGTTATTGAGTCTGTTTTAAAGTGCCGATCGTGTACGTTGCAGCGGTTAAAACAGAACAGTCCCAATAAAGTCACTAACTCCCTGGTTCGCAGTATGGAGAAAAAGGATCTGATCACGGTTTCAGCAGTCTTAAAAAAAGATGGTGCAAAAATAAAAACTGAAAAGTTTATTCTGAATCAGGATGTACCGGAAACACATATCCGCATGTCAAAAAAACGAAAGCAGCTTCTTGATATCGTTAAAAAACATAAGGATATTTCACTTACCGGACTTAAAAAATATATTCCCACTGCACCGGCGTTAATCAAGCCCCTTGCCGGGGCAGGATATGTAAAAATTATTGAGCGCCAGGTTTTCAGAGATCCGCTGGGAGACCCTGTAGAGCCGGACATTCCGCCTGAGCTTACCATGGAGCAGCAGCGTGCTGTAAAACAGGTTCAGGATCATACAGATGATGGGTTCAGGTCATATCTGCTGTCCGGTGTAACCGGTTCCGGCAAGACAGAAGTTTACATGAGGCTTGTGCAGGATGTGGTTGAAAAAGGAAAAACAGCAATTGTACTGGTGCCGGAAATTTCCCTGATTTCCCAGACCGAGAGGCGTTTCAGGGCAAGATTCGGTGAAAACATAGCAGTGATTCACTCTTCATTGACCAGGGGAGAACGGATTGATCAGTGGCGTAAAATTTCTCTGCAGAAAGTGAATATTGTCATAGGCGCACGCTCTGCTCTCTTTTCTCCGTTTGATGATATAGGGATCATAATCGTGGATGAAGAACACGATAACTCCTACAAGCAGGATACCGGTCTCAGATATAATGCAAGGGACCTTGCAGTAGTCCGTGCAAAATTGAGTGACTGCCCGGTAATTCTGGGATCAGCAACCCCGTCTGTTCAATCCTATCAGAATGTAGTTACAGGCCGTTTTGAGGAGATAAAACTTCAAAACCGTATCAACAGACAATTACTGCCGGAAATTGATCTGATCGATTTAAAAAAATATCAAGATGTACGGGGATATGAGAGGATTATCACCCCTGAACTGGCAAGGGAGATAAGATCGTGTCTTAATCAGGGAAACCAGACGTTGATTTTTCTGAACAGGCGGGGTTTTTCAACCTTTCCTGTATGCATGGACTGCGGTAAATCTTTGTCATGTAAATATTGTGATATCACAATGACGCTCCATAAAAGGAGGAGTGAGTATAAATGTCATATCTGCGGATACGGCCATCCAGTCAAGATAAAATGTCCTGAGTGCAGCTCTTCAAAAATCAAGCCTCTGGGATTTGGTACAGAAAAGATAGAATCCATGCTCAAGGCAATGTTTCCGGATGCAAGGGTTACAAGGATGGATCACGATTCAACATCCCGGAAAGGTTCTGCCATAAAGATCTTAAAAAACATCAGAAACCGGAATGTGGATATTATTGTGGGTACCCAGATGCTTGCAAAAGGACATGATTTTCCTTTTATTACACTTGTGGGAGTCATCTGTGCTGACCTCTCCCTGAGTCTTCCTGATTTCAGAGCTGGTGAGCGGACTTTTCAACTTTTAGCCCAGGTTGCAGGTCGTGCCGGAAGGGGCACAACTGCAGGAAAAGTTGTCATGCAGACCTTTAATCCTGACCATTTTATAATAAAGGCTGCAAAACAACAGGATTTTTTCAATTTTTTTCAAAAAGAGGTGCCTTTTAGAAAAGCCCTGATGTATCCTCCTTTTTCACGAATGGTTCAAATCAAACTATCCGGCAGAAATGCATTAAATGTAAAAAAATTTTCAGAAAATGTTGTAAAAAATCTTGGAACAATCATTAAAGATAAGAAAAAAACAGCAGAAAAAGTTCAGATTTTAGGTCCAATTGAAGCACCCATCCAGAAAATTGCTTCAAGATTCAGGTGGCAGATTCTTGTAAAAAGTCCCTCTTCAAAACTACTCAACAGTGTGATTACGTCAATGATGGATCATCCTGAAACAAAAGCGAAAGCAGGGGTCAGAATGATCATTGATGTTGACCCGTACTCATTAATGTAGATCCACTGGCAGATGGAGTAAAATCGCTTTTTGAAATATCCGGGTCTATTATGAAACGATTTAACATTTCATGAAATATCCAGATTAAATGGTCAAGAAGCTATCATAGACAGCTTTTATCTTATTGGAAATTTCAGTAAAATCTTTTTCAGGAATCTGTAAATTTTTTTCCTGAAGATTTAATCTGTGTACAGCCTGCCGCATGACAACATAAGATTTTTGCAGCAGTTCACTCATTTCACTTTCAATAATTCCTTCTGCATCAAGACTTTCAAGAAGGCGTATATTATCGGTCCACACAGTGATATCAGGGCAGGTATGGGCATTTAATAAAATAAGATACTGAACCAGAAACTCAATATCGACTATTCCGCCACGTGACTGTTTTAAATCAAAGACCTCTTTTCTGAGTTTCAGGCGCTCTTTGCGCATTTTTTCGCGCATCTGGCTTACCTCTTTCTTTAATTCTCCGGCATCTCTTTTAATCGTTAAAATCTTTTTTCTTATTGTATTAAACCGGGAACATAGATTTATGTCGCCTGCCACTGCTCTGGCCCTGATCAGTGCCTGGTGTTCCCAGGTCCATGCCTGGTTTTCCAGATAATCCTGGAAAGCATCAATGTGGGATACAATCATCCCGGCACTGCCACCTGGCCGTAACCTCATATCTGCTCCATAAAGTGTGCCAGCCGGCGTGTGCATTGTCAGGGCATTGATAATCCTCTGGCCGAGATTTGAATAAAATCGTATATTTTCAATGCTTTTTTCTTTTCCTCCAGTCATTCCGGCATCTGCATGGTATAAAAATACGATATCAATATCTGATTTATAGCCCATTTCAAATCCACCGACTTTACCATAAGCGATGATTGCAAAACCACACGTTTTTATGTCATCTTCCGGTATGCCATTGGGAGTTCCATATTTTTGAGTTACTATGCGCCATGAAATTTTCAATACCTGGGTAAGAACAGTCTGTGCAATATAAGTAAGGTGATCACTCACTTTCATTAATGGATAGTTCCCGCTCACATCTGCCGCTGCAACTCTGAGATAATTGACCTGCCTGAAAACAGATAACTGCTCAAGCAGAAATTCAAGATCATTGGGAGGAATTCGGGATATACGGTTTTCCATCTCATTTTTCAAATCATTTCTGTCAGGCGGGGAGTAAAGAGTGGCCGGATGCATGAGTTCATCCAGCAGAGCAGGATGTTTTGCAAGAAATGTTATGATCCAGGGGCTTTTCTGGGCCAGTAAGATCAAGGTTTCAAGAGCTGTTTTGTTTTCTATCAGTAGAGAGAGGTAACAGGTTCTTCTCTCAATGGTGACAATCAGATCAATCAATTTTGCAAAAATGGAATCCGGATTCTTCTGTTCACCTATTTTTTTGATCAGGAGAGGGATGAGCCTTGCCAGTTTTTTTCTGCCGTTTGATGTTAAATTTTTTGTGTTCTGATGTGCTTCAAGAAACTGCAGAAGCGTTAATACCCTTTTGGGTTCTTTGAATCTGCCAATGACTTTTGAATCTGCAGCAAACTGCGGATCATTGATATTTCCCCACAGCTCTTTCAGCTCATGGGACTCCTGATCTGTCTCCTCATCTTCACCGGCAGCCAGCAATTGACTGAAATGATGGTGAACCCTTTTCATGTGATCTTTTAACATATTATTGAAACAGCTCCATTTATCATATCCCATGGAGAGGGCAAGAATAATCTGTTTCTCTCTCTTTTCCGGGATATCATGTGTTTGAAGGTCAGAATAAATCTGAAGTCTGTTTTCAACCATCCGTAAAAATTTATAAGCGTCTTTCAACTCCCTCTTTGTTGATCCATCTATACAGTTATGGATTTGCAGCAGATCCAGAACAGTTAATATTTTTCTCTCCTGAAGTTCCGGTTCAACCCCGCCCCGGATTAATTGAAAAAGCTGACCGAAAAACTCTATCTCCCTTATTCCGCCGGCACCCAGCTTGATATTATTTTTCAGTTTTTTGTTTTTTACCTGCAGGGTGATTCTACGCTTCATGTCTCTGAAAGAGTCAAAGGAGCCGTAGTCAAAATATCTTCTGTAGATAAAGGAGTTCATTGTTTTTAAAAGCTTGAATCCAGCCTCTGTATCGCCGGCAACCGGCCGTGCCTTTATCATGGCATATCTTTCCCACTCTCTGCCTTGTGCCTGGTAATACTCTTCAAAGCCTGAACAGTTCATTACAACAGGCCCTCCATCACCATATGGCCTCAATCTTGTATCTATCCTGTAAAAATTAATTTCATTGAATCCAGGTGAAAAGAATTTTAAAAATCTGCGGCACAGTTTTGTAAAAAATTCATCATTGGAAATCATATTGCTGCCATTTGTATATCCCTGTTCCGGATAGACAAAAATAAGATCAATGTCCGAGGAAAAATTTAATTCTCCTGCTCCCAGTTTGCCCATTCCCAGGACGATAATCCTCTGGAAATTTCCTTCTTTATCCACTGGAATACCATGGATTCCGGTCATATCATCATAGAGGGCTGTCATGGCTGTATCAATAATGCTGTCTGCCAGGTTGGAGAGATCTTCAAGCGTCTCCTCAAGCCTTGCTGCTCTGGTTATATCACGCCATGCAATCCTTATGCTTTCATATAATTTGGTGTGCAGAAGCGTTTTTTTAACCACAGATGTCTCAATGCCCCTGTAGATTTTTTTCTCTATCCTGGCTGTATAGGTATGTGGAGAATAGGATTTAAACAGATCACCGGAACTGTACAGGCCCGTTAATATTTCAGGATTTTTTATAACCGTTGATGAAATGAATTCACTGAAAAGCAGGGCTTTTACCAGATCAGAGTGTGAGTCTGTATCACCGGTTATGGCAAGCCTGTCTTTTTTGAGACTTTTTTTTAAAGAGTCAAGCCTTGTTTCCACTAATTTTAAAAGCTGCTCTTCAAGGTGCGGGAATGTCTGTTTAATAATATTTTTATCCATATGATATCCTGCCGGTAAATAAAAGATTTAATGTTTTGATCAGATAATTGTATCCAGCCTGTACAGCACTATTTGCAGATAAATATTTCATTGGGTGTTATGCTTAGAAATCTGGCCCCCTTTTTTGTAATTTGAATAACACTTTCAACTCCTGCAGCAAATCTGTTTTTGAAAATAAGTTTAGGTTCAACAGCAAAGACCATTCCTGGTTTTAATTTTTTTTTATTTCCCTTTGAGATAATTGGACTCTCAACAAGTTCAATGCCTGTTCCATGTCCGATAAATTTCGATTTCAAATCAGGAAGACCTAAAAACTGCTCTTCATACCCCAGACATTTAGCTGATTGTACGGCTTGATTAAAAACATCACCCATCACTCTTCCGGGCATCATACCTGATAAAACAGTGTGAAGAATTTCCAGGGAAGCTTTAGCAGCATCCATGGCTTTTTGCTCCATCCCGTTAATGGCAAACATTCGTGTTTCATCCATGTGGTATCCATTTAAGACAGTGCCGAAATCAATAAGAACAGGTTCATTGCTTTCTATGATTTTTGCTCCTGCTCCAGAGGGGTGGGAAATGGAAGTGCCGGTGCCGCAGCATGGCGTATCAACAGCTCCTGCAAGGCCGCCGCTCGCTCCGCTTAATATGTGAAAAGGATAGAGTGTTGATCTGTAATTTCGGTTCAAAAGGATTCCAGAGTGGCCAAATTTTCTGGCAAATGTTTCCACCTCTCCAGCAAACTCCATTTCGGAAATACCGGGTCGCAGATTATGCTGTATATGTGTAAAGGTTTTTGCAGAAAGCGCTGCCGATTTTTTTATCTGCTCAATTTCATAACCTGATTTTATCTCTCTGCATCCTGTGACTACATCGGTGCAGTCGGTAAGGTGTACGTCTGCAAACAGTTTTTTATAAAAATGAAAATCCCTGACCGGTATGACATCAAATGCAAAACCGCAGTTCAGAGGCATTTTCATATGAAAATTTTCTATTTTTTCCGGGATCTGCTTAATTGAGGAAATCTGAATAATATTTTTCAGGCAGCTCTCTTTTTCCGCCCTTGGAAAATATCGTTTAACAAAAAGAAGCGGATCATTATCAAGGCTTATATAGAGATAGCAATCCTGGGCAGTTCCTGAAAAATAATAGATATCAGGTTTATGAGTTAAAAAGACGGCATGGAGATTTTTTTTCTCCATTTTCTCTTTTAAACAGGAGATTCTGTTTGAAATTTCAGATTTCGGTGTCGTGGGAAACAGCAGCACGATTTACCTGGAAAAAAGGATGAGAAAGGTAAGATCTGCATAACCGGCATGCCTGAGAAACAGTTTTCCGTCTCTATCTGACTCACCTGAAAGGATAACAGAATGGTAATGGCCTGCGGTCATGAATACTCCATATTATACGCTGTTTTTGATAGGCCGAGTTTAATATGGGAAATTGATTATTGCAATTAATATTTTATTGTACCGGATATTTTTCAGCAGTAAATATACTTCTTGTTATCGGCAACCATTTTGATTTAACGGTGACCCCGTGTAAAAGCAGTCAACCCCCAAATTTGAGTGTTGTATGCAGAACACAATGGCATAAAGCAGTATCGCTTGTGCAAAAGGTATCAAAATCCCCTCTTGGAGATATAATCATGTAGAAAATATGTATTTACAATATGAATTCTTTTATAGCCTGAGGACTTCGAATCCATAGGTCGGGAGTTCGAATCTTTCCGGGCGTGCCACAAAATCAAGGCTTTTGAACAAATACCGGTCCTTTGGAAAAATAGCCTTTACCATATATAATTTCCAGAAATATTCTGTCCAGAAAATTCGTGAATACATCAGAAATTGTTAACAATTTGTTCGCATAAGGACTTTTTTCATGGGATACTCATTCTTGAGCCAGTTTTTAATTTTTAAGAGCTGAGAAGAGTTATGCTTATTAATAACAGTCTACACCCATAGACCAGGCTCCGGGAAAGAAAAATTGTAGACAAAGTCCGCACCTCGAAATATCCAAGATACCGATACGAATTAAAACAGATTTTTGTCAAAAAATTTAAGCCATGATCATGCAGAAATGTTCTTCCCACCCGGTCTTTTTATATACTGATGAAGCCGTCTTTCAAGCGACCGCCAATTTGCAGCCCAGAGCTTTAGTTACTTTGCTGATAGTGCTGAACCTTGGGTTGCCGCCCTCAGCAAGAGATTTATATAAACTGGCACGGGTAACTCCGGCCTTCTTGGCAACCTCGGTCATTCCCATGGCCCTGGCAGCAGTACTCAAAGCGTGAATAAAATCTGATTCATCCCCAGTGTCCAGCACCTCCTGCAGGAAGGCACGAATTTCGTCCGGGGTCTTCAGGTGTTCAGCAATATCAAAGGATTTTGTTTCTATATTCATGGTTTATTCCTCCAATTCTTTCAAAAGCACATCGGCTTTATTGATATCTTTTTGTTGGCTGGATTTATCGCCTCCCACAAGTAGGAGAATAATTCTCCCGTCCTTTATGGTATAGTAAATTCTAAAACCTGGACCAAAGAATAGTCGCAATTCATAAAGTTTATTGCTTAATTTTTTATGATCTCCAAAATTTCCGTTTTCGGCCCGAGAAAGTCTGGCTAAAATTTTGATTCTGGCCGAGGTATCCTTTAATTTTTTGAACCATTTGTCATATTGAATCGTGCTTTCAATGGTGTATTTCATAGTTTGAATGTATCCCACAAGATACATCTTGTCAAGGCTTTACCCTGTAATTAAATTGAGATTATGCATAATTACCCAAAGGCTTACCCCCAGGAAATACTCAAAATATCAATGATACCAGATCAGATATTGATAAAGTTTCTGAAGTTTTGTTAGATCAAAACAAGGCTAATTGAGGAGAGGATTATTTGCATACAAGTCCCATATCCAGGAAGGAAGCGTCCTGAAGATTTTCCCTGTTACTGTTTTGAAATAGTTATTGACGACTGACCATATATTTTCCCTTCAGGTCCTATTGACATTCTGTATTCGATCGATTACACTATCCATATGTATACGGTTAAAACATTACCCGAATTTGACAAATGGCTTAACAGTTTGAAAGACCGCATTACGCGGCTTCGATTAAGCCGCCGGCTCGATAAAGCACAACGTGGCAACCTCGGTGATGTAAAACCAGTGGGCGAAGGCGTCTTTGAAATGAGGGAACATTTCGGTCCAGGCTGGAGAATGTATTATGCAAAGCGACGGGAAACTCTGATCGTAATGCTTGGTGGGGGAGACAAGGCCAACCAGGAGAAAGATATTGCCAAGGCCAAACAGCGAGAAGCCATTTTGGAGGATTGAACCATGAAAAAACGAATTGCCGACCTGCCGGAGTTTGATATGGCCCAGCAGCTTAAAAGCGAAGATGACATTGCTGCTTACATCACTATGGTGATTGAAGACGGTGATGCCGCCGAATTGGCCCATGCATTAGGGATAGCTGCCAAGGCTCGTGGCATGAGTGAAGTTGCCAGATCTACAGGAATAACCCGTGAAGCATTATATAAAGCGCTTAAGCCAAACTCCAAACCTCGATTTGACACGATTAATAAAGTCTGTGCCGCTCTTGGAGTTCGCTTGGTAGCTCAGCCTGCCAACCCTCATTGAGGCGAAGACTATCTGCAAAACAAGGCCCGTTTTATAGACAAATGAATACCCAAGACTTTCCTGTCAGTGGTCCCTTTTGGGCCAAGCTAACAGTTAAGCATTAATCAGAAATCAAAAAATCTTAACGCATCCATATCGGGTTCAAGGATCACCTTTTTTACCGGTATTGATTTTACAGTTTTCCATGATATCGGAGCAAAACACGGACAGGAAGGTGCGGATTGCTTAATAGCCTGATCTAAAGGCAAATATTCAGTTTATGGAGGATTAGGGTTGACTTTTATTATTTGAAACATCTATAGATAATCAGTAAAATTATAAATGTTAATCTAGGAGATATATATGAAAATATTGAAAATTGATCATCTTGGTATCGCAGTTTCCAGCATTGATGAAAAAAAGAATTTCTGGATTGATGCAATGGGTCTTCAGATGGAGGGAACAGAAACCGTTAAAGAGCAAAAAGTTACCACTGCATTTTTACCTGTTGGCGAGAGTGAAGTGGAGCTGCTTGAATCAACATCTGATGATGGTCCAATTGCTAAATATATTGAAAAAAAAGGTGAGGGAATCCAGCATGTGGCATTCAGGGTGGAAAATATTGAAGAAGCTCTGGCAGAACTTAAAGAGAAAGGGATCCAGCTGATAGACCAGACACCACGCAAGGGTGCAGGTGGAGCCAGAATTGCCTTTCTACATCCCAAAGCCACTTCAGGAGTATTAGTTGAACTGTGTGAAAGATAAATAATAAAGAGATGAAAAATACTCTGTTGATCATTATTTTACCACTATACAGCATTTCTCAATGCTTTTATATAAGATCGGAGGATAGGTATGTCACATATCAGTAAATGGAATGAGCTTGCAGAAAAACAGTTAAGGGGAAAACCTCTTGAATCTTTAACCCGGAAAACCCCGGAAGGGATTGATATAAAACCCCTTTATACGTCTGAAGACCTGAGAAGTGTGGAGTTTATAGATAATCTGCCCGGATTTGAACCATTTGTCAGGGGACCCATGGCAACGATGTATGCAGGACGTCCCTGGACAATAAGGCAGTATGCAGGATTCTCAACTGCAAAAGAGTCCAATGCCTTTTATCGGAAAAATCTTGCAGCCGGTCAGAAAGGCCTCTCTGTAGCCTTTGATCTTGCCACCCACAGGGGCTATGATTCCGACCATGCAAGGGTTGCAGGAGATGTTGGAAAAGCGGGTGTTGCAATTGATTCTGTGGAAGATATGAAAATCCTGTTTGATCAGATTCCACTGGACCAGATGTCGGTTTCCATGACAATGAATGGTGCTGTCCTGCCTATCCTTGCAGGCTATATCGTTGCTGCAGAAGAGCAGGGTGTTAAACATGAACAGCTTATGGGAACGATCCAGAATGATATTTTAAAAGAGTATCTGACCCGTAACACATATATTTATCCGCCAACCCCTTCAATGAGAATTATTTCAGACATTATAGGATTCTGTTCTGATAACATGCCGAAATTTAACACCATCAGCATAAGCGGTTATCACATCATGGAAGCGGGTGCCGACTCTGTTCTGCAGGCAGCGTTTACCCTTGCTGACGGTCTTGAATATGTCAGGGCTGCTTTAAGTACAGGTCTTGATATTGATAAATTTGCACCCAGACTCTCCTTCTTTTTTGGAATCGGAATGAATTTTTTCATGGATATAGCCATGCTCAGGGCTGCCAGATTCTTATGGGCAGAGCTGATGGATCAGTTTAATCCGAAAAATCCAAAATCGAAAATGCTTAGAACCCACTGCCAGACCTCTGGCTGGAGTCTGACCCAGCAGGATCCCTATAACAATGTAGTAAGAACCACCCTTGAGTGTCTGTCAGCAGTTCTTGGCGGAACCCAGAGCCTGCATACCAACTCCTTTGATGAAGCAGTGGGGCTGCCAACTGAGTTATCTGCAAGGATTTCAAGAAACACACAGATTATCGTGCAGGAAGAATCCCATATATGTGATGTTGTAGATCCCCTTGGA
The DNA here is from genome assembly GCA_964636495.1 of uncultured Desulfobacula sp. GTDB lineage: Bacteria > Desulfobacterota > Desulfobacteria > Desulfobacterales > Desulfobacteraceae > Desulfobacula. Next base: position 100,246 of record CAZWSL010000002.1, read on the forward strand.
GGGTCATATTATGTTGAGAGCCTGACCCAGAATATTATTGATGAAGTCAGAAAAATTTTAAAGGAGATCGAAGAGCTTGGTGGTATGGCAAAGGCAATTGAATCCGGTATGCCAAAGATGAGAATTGAAGAGGTGTCGGCCCGGCGCCAGGCAAGGATTGATCAGGGGGAAGATGTAATTGTAGGAGTGAATAAATATAAGATTGAAGATGAAGTTCCAATTGATGTGCGTGAAGTTTCAGAAGGCATCAGGGAAGAGCAGGTGGCAAGGCTCGACAAGATTAAAAAAGAGAGGGATAACGATTTTGTAAAGAAAACCCTGGATGATATAACAGAGGCGTGTGAATCAGGTGACAACCTTCTTGCAGCCTGTCTTCCTGCTGTAAGGGCAAGGGCAACAGTAGGAGAGATTTCAGATGCCATGGAAAAAGTGTTTACCCGGTTTGTTGCCACCACCCAGTGTATTTCAGGTGTATATGCTCAGGAGAGTTCTGATACAGCCATGATAGATTCATTGAGAAAACGGTGTGATGAATTTGAGAAGAAAACCGGACGAAGGCCGAGAATCCTGCTCTCAAAAATGGGACAGGACGGACATGACAGGGGTGTCAAAGTAATTGCAACTGCCTATGCTGATTTTGGTTTTGACGTTGATCTGGGTCCCATGTTCCAGACACCAAAAGAGGCGGCCATGATGGCTGTTGAAAATGATGTTCATGTTGTAGGAGTGTCAAGCCTTGCAGCCGGTCATAAAACACTGGTGCCGCAAGTGGTGGAAGAGTTGAAAAAAGAGGATGCTTCTGATATTAAAGTCGTTGTTGGCGGTATCATTCCTCCAGGTGATTATGAGTTTTTGAAACAAGCAGGTGCTGCAGAAATTTTTGGACCTGGAACAGTGGTTACAGAATCTGCCAATAGAACATTAAATATCATAGGTGCATAAAAATTATGGCGGACAATGACCCTGACTCTTTTGTCCAGGGGATTTTAAATGGCAATCGCCGTATGATTGCCAAAACAATAACTCTGATTGAAAGCAGGCTTAAAGCGCATCAGATCATCGCATTCAAGGTGATGGAAAAGATTCTGCCCCATACGGGGAGAAGTATCCGGCTCGGTATAACCGGTGTGCCAGGGGTTGGTAAAAGTACCTTTATTGAGAATCTCGGTGTTGCCCTTGCCGACTCCGGCCATAAAGTGGCTGTTCTGGCTGTTGATCCCTCAAGCCGGAGAAGCAGAGGATCTATCCTTGGAGATAAGACAAGGATGGAAAAGCTCAGTGCCCATGAAAATGCTTTTATCCGACCGTCTCCTGCCGGTGAAACCCTTGGCGGTGTTGCAGCCAGAACAAGAGAGATCATGCTGATATGCGAGGCAGCCGGTTTTGATGTTATACTGGTTGAAACTGTTGGTGTGGGACAATCAGAGACAACTGTCTCTTTAATGGTGGATTTTTTTCTGGTACTGATGATAGCAGGAGCAGGAGATGAACTTCAGGGTATTAAAAAAGGGGTTCTGGAACTTGCAGATGCCATTGCCATTAACAAGGCAGATGGAGATAACCTCACTGCAGTTAAAAAGGCAAAAAGGGATCTGGAATATGCCATGCACCTGATGCAGCCGGAATCTTCAACCTGGTCCACACCTGTTCTGACCTGTTCCTCTGTGACTGAGGACGGTACAAAAGATATATGGAAGACCATACTTGACCATAATCAAAAATTTAAAGAAACCGGAGAGTTTGATCAGAGAAGAAAGAGCCAGTCCCTTGAGTGGATGTGGACACTTGTTGACGAAGGTTTGAAACAGCGGTTCAGGCGTAATAAAAAAATCAACAGTAAAATTCCTGGTATCTCCCATATGGTTGAAAATGATGAGATTTCACCTTCAGCAGCAGCAGACAAACTGTTGTCTTATCTATAGAGACAGATCAGGGGAGCATGTAACTGAAAAAAGATGAATAACAGATAAACAGATAAGGATAAAAAATGAAAATACATGAATATCAGGCAAAGGAGTTGTTCAGACTATACCATATTCCTGTTCCTGAAGGAAAAGTGGCTTTTTCTGTTGAAGAAGCCAAAAAAAATGCCGGAGATCTTGGTGATTTTCCAGTGGTGGTCAAAGCCCAGATTCATGCCGGTGGGAGAGGAAAGGGAGGCGGAGTAAAACTGGCAGCCTCCATGGAGGAGGTTGAAACACATGCCGGTGAGATTCTTGGCATGACCCTTGTTACGCACCAGACAGGTGCAGAAGGAAGAGTGGTTAAAAAACTGTTAATTGAAGCAGGGCAGAAAATTGAAAAAGAATTTTATTTAAGTCTTCTTGTGGACAGGGCAACTGCCTCCATCGTTATCATGGCAAGCCGTGACGGGGGAATGGATATTGAGGAAGTTGCTGCCAAAACACCGGATCGGATAATAAAAGTACACGTTGACCCTTTAATGGGAATCCAGGGTTATCAGCTGCGGCAGGTAGGATTCGGCCTTGGGCTGCCGCCTGCTGCCATGAAACAGTTTTCAGGGCTTTTATCCAATCTTTATAAACTCTTTACAGCCAAAGACTGCTCTCTTCTGGAAATCAATCCTCTGATTTTAACTTCCGATGATGAGGTTATTGCTCTGGATGCAAAAATGGATTTTGACTCAAATGCGCTTTACCGCCAGAGGGATCTCATTGAGTTGAGGGATTTTGATGAAGAGGACTCTCTTGAAGTTGAAGCGTCAAAATATAATCTGAACTATATAAATCTTGATGGCAATGTTGGTAATATTGTAAATGGTGCCGGCCTTGCCATGGCAACCATGGATATCATAAAAAATGCCGGAGCCACACCGGCAAATTTCATGGATGTGGGTGGGGGCGCATCTTCAGAACAGGTTGAAAATGCATTCAGGATTATTCTGGCTGATAAAAAGGTGAAAGCTGTGTTGATTAATATATTCGGCGGTATCCTGCGGTGCGACAATTTTGCCAGGGGTGTTGTGGATGCAGCAGAAAAAACCGGTATCACTATTCCTGTTGTTGTCCGGATGGAAGGTACGAATGTGGAAGAGGGCAAAAAGATTTTAGATGATGCCGACCTTGGTTTGACAAGTGCTGCTGATCTTACTGATGCTGCCAGAAAAATTGCAGCATCTGTAAATTAAGGAGAGTAAAAGTGAGTATATATGTAAATAGAGAGACAAAGGTTGTTGTCCAGGGTATAACCGGTAATGAAGGTTCTTTCCATGCAAGGGCCTGTCTGGAATATGGTACGGATATTGTTGCAGGGGTAACACCGGGTAAAGGCGGACAGAAGATGGATGATGTCCCGGTATTCAATACGGTTAAAGAGGCGGTTAAGGAGACAGGGGCTGATACCTCTCTTATTTTTGTACCGCCGCCTTTTGGAGCAGATGCCATTATGGAGGCTGCTGATTCAGGTGTTAAGCTGATTGTAGCTATAACAGAAGGACTGCCTGTTTTTGATATGGTTAAAGTTAAACATTTCCTTGTCACAAAACAGTGTCGTCTTATCGGTCCTAACTGCCCGGGTATTATCACACCTGAAGAGAGCAAGGTGGGTATTATGCCTGGCTGGATACATAAAAAGGGAGATATTGGTGTTATTTCACGCTCAGGAACCCTCACCTATGAAGTTGTTGACCAGTTGACAAAGCTTGGGATGGGTCAATCCACATGTATTGGTATTGGCGGTGATCCTGTGAATGGCACGAATTTCATTGACGTTCTTGAAGCTTTTGAAAAAGATGATGAAACAAGGGCAGTTGTCATGGTTGGTGAAATAGGCGGAAGTGCAGAAGAGGAGGCAGCCGTTTATATAAGAGAAAATCTGACAAAACCGGTTGTAGGGTTTATTTCAGGACTTACAGCACCTCCAGGCAGAAGAATGGGACATGCCGGAGCCATTATTTCCGGTTCCAGTGGCACAGGTGCTGCTAAAGTAAAAGCGTTTAAAGAAAATGGCATTCATGTTTGTGAAAATCTTGGCCAGATCGGTCAGATCTGCAAAGATGTTTTTTAATTGGATAAAATATTTACTTATCCTTCCAGTGTAATGAAGATATCCTGGAACACGATTAAGTAAAAACCTTATATGAAATAAGGAGGTTAGAAAAATTGAATAGTTTTATTATGGAATCAACAGAAAAAAAGAGCAGAATACCTGCAAGGCTTGATTTTGCCCAGAGTGGAACAGGTCTGATTCTCGGGCTGTTCATGTGGGTGCATATGCTGCTTGTGAGCAGTATTATACTTGGAAAGGGTGCTTTTAATTTTGTGGCCAAAACCATGGAGCTCGCCTTTTTATCGGATAGCGGGCACGGTTTTCCCATAGCCGTTTTTATAGCCGTATTTATTATATTTTCACTCTTTATCATCCATGCACTGCTTGGTATCAGAAAATTTCCAATTTCCTGGAAGCAGCACAGGATTATCAGGGACCAGATGCAGATGATGAAGCATTCAGATACAAATCTGTGGTATGTCCAGGTGGTTACAGGATTTATAATGTTTTTTGCCGGCTCTGTTCATCTCTATATCATGCTTACAAATCCAGGTTCCATTGATCCCTATCTCTCTGCAGATAGAATTGTTTCAGGCAATATGTGGGCTGTCTATGCTGTCCTTCTGCTGTGTGTTGAACTTCACGGAACAATAGGACTATACAGGCTTTGCATGAAGTGGGGATGGTTTGCAGGCAAAGATGCCAGAAAATCGAGGCAGAAACTGAAAACGCTTAAAAATAAACTCACTATATTCTTTTTAAGTATAGGCATTCTTGCGCTTCTGGTATTTATTGTTATTGGAATCAGACACAAGGATAAAGCAGGTCAGAGATATGACAGCCATACTGCTTCTGTGGAAACAGGACACTCTGTAACTGATAATGAAGTTTCCGGAATTAACGAGACAACATCAAAGAAGCCTGTTGAAGCAGAAAATCAGGATGCAGAATTATCTGAAACGGTATTAGAAAAAACTGATCCAGCAGTATTAACGGCTGAAACCGGAAAAGTATCAGAGAAAAAACATGAGCTCGCAAAACATAAATCAGAAGAGAAAAACCATGAAGCAGAGGTACATTAAATGAAAATTATATATACAGATTCACTTGTAATTGGCGGCGGACTGGCAGGCCTGAGAGTTGCCATTGCATCCATGCAGAGGGGCTTTGATACAATTGTTCTATCTCTGGTTCCTGCCAAAAGATCTCACTCAGCTGCTGCCCAGGGTGGTATGCAGGCAAGTCTTGGTGCGACTATTAAAGGTGAAGGAGATGATGAAGAAGTTCATTTTGCAGATACGGTAAAAGGAAGTGACTGGGGGTGTGATCAGGATGTTGCAAGAATGTTTGTCAATACTGCCCCTAAAGCCATCCGGCAGCTTTCAGCCTGGGGAGTGCCATGGTCAAGAGTAAGGCGTGGAGACAGGGAAGTTGTCATTAATGGTGAGAAAGTTACGATAACTGAAAAAGATGAAGCCCATGGTCTTATTACAGCAAGGGATTTTGGCGGCACAAAGAAGTGGAGAACCTGTTACACCTCGGATGGTGCAGGGCACACTATGCTGTATGCCATGGATAACAAAGCCATCCAGTTGAAAATACCGGTTCATGAAAGAAAAGAGGCCATAGCCCTTATTCATAAAGGCGGGGTGTGTCATGGTGCTGTTGTCAGGGATCTTATTACAGGTGAGCTGATTGCCTATGTGGCAAAGGCCACAACCATAGCCACAGGAGGTTATGGAAGGCTTTATTCCATCTCTACAAATGCTGTTATCTCAGAAGGTATTGGAACTGCCATAGCCCTTGAAACAGGAATTGCAACCCTTGGAAATATGGAGGCTGTCCAGTTTCATCCCACTGCAATCGTACCGGTTGGCATTCTTACTACCGAGGGATGCCGCGGTGATGGAGGTCTTCTGCTTGACAAGGACGGGTACCGGTTTATGCCTGACTATGAACCCGGTAAAAAAGAGCTCGCCTCAAGAGATGTTGTATCAAGAAGGATGACAGAACATATGAGAAAGGGCAAGGGAGTGCCTTCACGTTATGGTGATCACCTCTGGCTTGATATTACACTGCTCGGCAGAAAACATATTGAAAAAAATCTAAGGGAAGTCAAAGAAATCTGTGAATATTTTCTTGGTATTGATCCTGTTGAGGAGTATATTCCGGTACGGCCGACCCAGCATTACTCCATGGGTGGTATCAGGACAAAATCAACTGGTGAGAGTCCGACACTCCAGGGACTTTTTTCTGCAGGTGAAGCAGCCTGCTGGGATATGCACGGGTTTAACCGGCTTGGAGGCAACTCTGTTGCTGAAACTGTTGTGGCAGGAATGATTGTTGGTGAATATGTGGCAGATTACTGCTCTTCGCACTCTTTAAATGTGAGTACACCCACCATTGAATACTTTATGAAAAGAGAAGAGAAGAAAATAAGAGATCTTCTTTTCAGAGACTATGGTGAAAACCCTTTTATCTTAAAGGCACAGATGCAGAAAATCATGATGGACAAGGTTGGCATTTTCAGAAATGGTCCAGATCTTGAACAGGCGGTTGAAGAGTTAACGGTTTTAAACCAGAAGGCAAAGAAAATTGCCCTGAGAAACAGAATCAGCTCTTCCAATCCTGAACTTGTTGAAGCCATAAGGGTTCCAAAAATGATAAAACTGGCACAATGTGTTGCCTATGGTGCCATGCTTCGGACAGAGAGCCGTGGAGCCCATTCACGGGAGGATTATCTTGAAAGAAATGATAAAGAGTGGTTGAAGAGAACATTGACTACCTGGAAGGATGAGAAGGCAGATCTGCCGGAAGTAAGCTATGAAGAGCTGGATATAATGAAAATGGAAATGCCTCCTGCCTCACGGGGATATGGTGTGGACAATACTATACATCATCCTGACACTGCAAAGAGGGAAGAGCAGATTGAAATGATTAAAAAGGAGAATCCAGGTGCAGACAGATTTGAACTTCAGAAACTGCTGAATCCAATCACCATTCCGGAAAAATTTAAAGGTAAAAATGAGCGTATAGGCAGGGGGTACAAATAATGAGTGAGCAGGAAAGAATTCTAAAATTTCAGATTTTCAGATACAATCCCCAGAAAAAGGGTGATAAACCTCGGATGGAAACATATGAGATCAGAGAAGCGCCAGGGATGACGATTTTTATCGCATTAAACGATATCCGGGAGCAGCAGGACCCATCTTTACAGTTTGACTTTGTCTGCAGGGCAGGTATATGCGGTTCATGTGCAATGGTTGTCAATGGACAGCCAACCCTTGCCTGCAGGACCCTGACATCCAACTATGAAAATGGTGAGATTAAACTTCTGCCTCTGCCCGGATTTGAGCTGATTGGAGACCTGTCGGTTAATACAGGAAAATTCATGCGTGCAATGTCAGAGAGAGTGGAGTCATGGATCCATGACAAATATGCGGATCATGTTAATTTTGATAAACTTGAAGAGAGAATGGATCCTGACGTGGCAGATGAAATTTATGAACTTGAACGGTGTGTTGAATGCGGATGCTGTGTTTCAGCCTGTGCCACAAAACGAATGAGACCGGATTTTCTCTCTGCTGTAGGATTTATGCGCCTTGCAAGATTTGCACTTGATCCAAGGGATAAACGTACAAGTGAACAATTCTACGAAATAGTTGGAGATGATGATGGCGTATTTGGCTGCATGACTCTCCTGGGGTGTGAAGATTACTGTCCCAAAGATCTGCCCCATCAGACCCAGATTGCCTATTTGAGACGAAAGATGGTTATGGTGTGTTAATTTCTAATTATGAGTTCTGAATGTGAAATAACTGATATGGAGTGTTTGCAGCAGTTAATTGTCTGATTCAATAAATTTAAAATTGAGAGGTAATATAATGAGTGACTTCAAATTTGAGACAATGTTTCCATTGGGAGAAGATAGAACCCCATATAGAAAGTTGACAAAAGAGCATGTGAGAGTAAAAGAGTTTGAAGGCAGAGATGTGATCATGATAGAACCTAAGGCCTTAACGCTTCTTGCAGACCAGGCATTTAAGGATGTAGCCCATCTCTACCGGTCAGAACATCTTAAAAAACTGAGAATGATTATTGATGATCCTGAAAGTTCTGATAATGACAGGTATATTGCTTTAGAACTTCTGAAAAATGCTGTTATTGCCTCTGAAAGGGTTTATCCCATGTGCCAGGATACGGGTACTGCCATTATCATGGCTAAAAAAGGACAGCAGGTGTGGACATGGACAGATGATGAAGAAGAGCTTTCAAAAGGTGCTTTTCAGGCTTATACTCAAAACTATCTCAGATATTCCCAAAACACCCCTTTTACAATGTATAAAGAGGCTAATACGAGAACCAACCTTCCTGCCCAGGTTGATATTTCAGCTGTTCAGGGAGAAGCATATAAATTTTTATTCATGGCAAAGGGTGGCGGTTCAGCCAACAAGACTTCTCTTTTTCAGATGACAAAAGCGGTGTTGAACTCTGAAGACACCTTGATCAATTTTATGCTTGAAAAAATGAAAGCACTTGGAACTGCAGCATGTCCTCCCTATCATATCGCTTTTGTTGTAGGCGGAACCTCTGCTGAGTTAAATTTAAAGGCTGTCAAGCTTGCTTCTGCAAGATATCTTGACTCCCTGCCGGATAAAGGCAGTGAGGCCGGTCATGCCTTCAGGGATAAAGATCTTGAAGAGAAAGTTATGGTCAGATCCCAGGAACTCGGTCTTGGAGCCCAGTTCGGGGGGAAGCATTTTGCCCTTGATATGCGTATCATACGTCTTCCAAGGCATGGAGCATCATGTCCCATCGGACTTGGGGTTTCATGCTCTGCAGATCGTCAGATAATGGGAAAAATTACAAGGGATGGTATATTTCTTGAGCAGTTGGAGGAGAATCCAGACTCATACCTGCCATTAAGGGAACCTGAACTGAAAGAGGCTGTTCAGATCAATCTTGATAAACCAATGGATGAAATACGGACTGAACTGTCAAAATATCCGGTTGCCACAAGATTGTCATTAAACGGCAAAATTATTGTGGGACGGGATATTGCCCATGCAAAGTTCATGGAAAGCCTTGAATCAGGAAAAGGTCTTCCCCAGTATCTAAAAGACCATATCATCTATTATGCAGGTCCTTCCAAAACGCCTGAGGGAGAAGCATCAGGGTCTTTCGGACCCACTACTGCCGGTAGAATGGATCCCTATGTGCCTGTTTTTCAAAAAGAGGGAGCCTCCATGATTATGCTTGCAAAGGGAAACAGGACAAGCCAGGTGACGGAGTCATGTAAAAAATATGGTGGTTTTTATCTGGGTTCTCCAGGAGGTCCTGCTGCACGGATTGGAAAGGATTTTATAACGAAAGTTGAGCTTATTGAATATGAAGAGCTTGGTATGGAAGCTGTTTATATGATTACAGTGAAGGATTTTCCTGCTTTTATCATCGTGGATGACAAGGGCAATGATTTTTATGCTGATATTTAGCCTGAATATTTTGTGAAATATCCAGGCCAGCTGCTGTTTTTGATGCATTTTTACGAGAAATATATTTTGCCCAGACTGTTACACTGGACCTGCTCACATAAAAGTATTACCAGGCAGCGCAGAAAACTTGTCCCCATGGCAGAGGGCAGAGTACTGGAAATAGGAATTGGCTCAGGATTAAACCTGCCGTTTTATATTCCTGGCAGGATTGACTGTTTATGGGGAGTTGAACCTTCAGGACAATTGAGGGCAATTGCCGAGAAAAAAGCAGCTGAACATTTTATTGATTTCAGCTTTGCCGGTACGTCAGGTGAAAACATCCTTCTCGAAGACAGGAGTGCTGATACCATTGTAGTAACATTTACCCTCTGTACAATACCAGATATAGGCAAGGCTCTAATGGAGATGTACAGGGTGCTGAAACCTGGAGGTAAACTTCTTTTCTGCGAACACGGCAGGGCTCCTGATAAGCATGTTGCAAGATGGCAGGAGAGATTGAATCCTTTCTGGAAGCAGTGCAGCGGAGGGTGCAATCTTGACAGGGATATTCCGGGCCTGATAAATGAGAGTGGATTTGAGATTGCAACCCTGAATGTCAGGTATATGACAAATATCAGGCTGTTTGGCTATAATTATCATGGTGTTGCTTTAAAACGCATGATTCAGAAAAGCCGTTTTTAAAAATGATATTTTAGAGGAGATGCATATCTTCTTAGAAAAAAATATTTACTTGAGTCCATCAAAGGGGTTGAAATGCATTATTTCTGATCAATATCAGGCAGTGACTGACAATTGATCTGATAAATTTTTTCATCCATATCAAATTTTTTACAGCAGTTGCGAAGCCCGGAAAATCGTATAGTCTCTTTTTTGCCAAGGCACAGGAAACCATTTTCTGCCAGACTTTCAGAAAAAAGTTTGAAGACCCTGTTCTGCAGCTGCCGGTTGAAATAGATCAGCACATTTCTGCAGAGGATGACATTCATCTCCCCAAAAGAGTGATCAGTGACCAGATTGTGATCAGCAAATACAATGTTTTTTTTTAATGATGATTTCATGTTAATATAGCCGTATCGCTCAGTGTAATAATCGCTGAACTGTTTCACTCCCCCTGAGTTTTGGTAGTTATCCCTGAAACTGGTAACCTGATCAGAACGGTAAATACCTTCTTTAGCAATTTTCAGAACTTGTTCATTGAAATCGGTGGCATAGATCAAGATTTTAGAGCTTAGTTTTTCCTCCTGAAGGAGGATGGCAAGTGAGTAGACCTCTTCACCTGTTGCACAGCCGGCCACCCACATTTTGATATGAGACAGTTTCTGTAAGTGAGGAATTACCTTATTTCTGAATGAGAGAAAAAAAGATGGGTCACGAAACATCTCTGTTACATTAATGGAGAGGTCAAGCAGCAGTTCTTCAAAGAACTCTGGATCATAAAGAAGTCTGTGCTGTATTTCTGAAACTGAGTTTAACCCGGACATAGCAATTTTATGATGAATTCTTCTGGTAATGGAGGCTCTGGAATAATTTCTGAAATCGTATCCATACTTCAGGAAAATAGCCTCCAGCAAAAGATCAATTTCTATCTGTTGATTGTTATTCATAATTAAGAGTTGTATCTGAAAATATCATTTACTGGTATAACCAGACCCTAAGCATGGAGAGCAGCTTCTCACTGTCAACCGGTTTTGAAAGGTAGTCACTGGCCCCGGCTTCAATGCATTTTATCCGATCTCCCCGCATTGCCTTGGCAGTCAGAGCAATAATCGGTATTTTTTTGAAATCATCCATCTTTCTGATTCTTTTAATTGCCTCATAACCATTCATTTCAGGCATCATGATATCCATCAAAATGAGATCTATCTGCGAGTTTTCAACCAGTTTAACCAGGCTCTGACGTCCATTTTTAGCAACTACAATTTTGATTTCCTTATCTTCCAGAAGATTGGTTAGGGCAAATACGTTGCGCATATCATCATCCACAATAAGGATGGTCTTATTTTTAAGGATAGAGGCCTTATCATGAGTCATCTGTAGAATCCGCTGTTTTTCAGCAGGAAGGTTTTTTTTCACCCGGTGCAGAAACAGAGTTGTTTCGTCAAAAAGCCTCTCCAGGGATCTGGGTTCTTTTGTAATGAGCCTTTCAGAGTTCCTGTCAAGGTAAATTCGATCTTCAGCAGACAACTCTTTTCCAGTATATACTATTACAGGAATTTTTGATGAAGATTTATCTCTGCGAATTTTGTCAAGAAGTTCAGTCTCATTCATGTCCGGCAGGTCGGAACCCAGAATAATACAGTGATAGCCGCCTCTCGTCAGACAGGAGAGTGCTTTGTCCCCTCTGGAAACTGTTTTAATAGAGATATCGTCGCCATCAAGCAGATCTTTAATCATCCGGGCTTCATGCTCACTGCTTTCTACAATAAGCAGTTTCCTAACCGGGGTATTGATCAGCTCTTTAATTCTGATGAAGGTCTGGTTTAACTGTTCAAGAGTAACCGGTTTGTTTAAATAGCCAATTGCTCCCATTTTCATGGCATCTCTGGCCTGATCCGCGGCGGAGATAAAATGAACTGGAATGTGGCGGGTGGCCGGCGATTCCTTCAATCGGCTCATAACCTTCCAGCCATCTATGCCTGGTAACCCCACGTCAAGAATAACAGCACTGGGTTTATAGTAATCTGCCAGATGCAGTCCAATTTCTCCATCACCGGCCAGCAGTGTTTTGAAACCTTTTTCCCGTGCAATATCCTTCAGGGTCTCTGAAAAAGCGGGATCATCTTCAATAATCAGGATTGAACAGTCTTCAGAATTTATACTTCTCCGGTCATCCCTGATATTATCGATTACTGTGGGAGAGATGATTTCCTGGACTGAAGTTTCAGGCAAAGCTTGATCTGTCTTTTTTTTATCAGGCTTCCCGGATGGAATTTTTTCGCCGGATTCACATCGTTCCGGCAGATAGAGTGTAAAGATGCTGCCTTTACCGATTTCACTTTTCAGCTGTATTTCTCCCCCAAGATTTTTAGCAAGCTCCCGTGAAATGGAAAGCCCCAGTCCAGTACCACCATATTTGCGGTTAGTTGATCCATCAACCTGCTGAAAAGCCTCAAAAACAAAATGCTGCATATCTTTATCAATTCCTATTCCTGTATCTATGACTGAAAAGGCCAGGGCTGATTCAGGCTTGAGTCCATCCTCTAAAAAGACAGTATCTGCAGAAGGTCGTTCAATGGACAGGGTAACACTGCCCATTTTGGTAAATTTAACTGCATTGGAAATGAAATTTTTAACAATTTGTTCAAGACGTTGAGCATCTGTATGGATGGAGTGAGGAGTATTGTCTGCCACATTGATATAGAAAGCAAGACCTTTGTCATCAATCAGTTTTTCACAGGTCTTCTGCATTTTATCTACAAATTGTTCAAGAGTATATTCAGAGATGTTTATTTCCATTTTACCGGCTTCGATTTTGGAAAGATCAAGTATATCATTGATCAGATTGAGTAAATCAGTGCTGGAAGCATTTATTGTCTGGGCAAATTCCACCTGTTTTTCAGTCAGGTTCTTCTCTTTATTCTCCTGGAGAAGCTTTGATAGAATAAGCATGCTGTTTAATGGAGTTCTCAGTTCATGCGACATATTGGCGAGAAATTCAGATTTATACCTGCCGGTAAGCTCCAGGTTACTCGCCTTCTCCAGAGCCGCTTTTTTTGCAGTTTCCAGAGCACGGTTCTTTTCTGCTATCTCCTCTTTTTGGTTCTTCAATATCTGGGTCTGTTCAGTAAGCTCTTCATTTGTAACCCGCAGTTCCTCCTGCTGTTCCTGCAGTTTTTGTTCAGATTCTATAAGATTTCTGGTATGGGATTCAAGCTCTTCGTTGGTAACCCGCAGTTCTTCCTGCTGAGCAGTGAGCTCTTCGGTCTGCATTTGAGTTTTTTCCAGAAGTTCTGCCTCTTTATTGCGTGCCTGAATGGTGGTTATGGTTGTTGCAATGGCTTCGGCTGTAATATGGAGGAATTCGAGATCGTGTTCACTGAAATCTTTAAAGCTGCCAAGTTCTATAACGCCATAAATCATGTCATTATTCAACAGGGGATATGCAAGAATATTTCGCGGGGGCGCCATGCCCAGACCGGAATTTATACGGATATAGTCAGCAGGACAGTCAGATATGGCTATATGTTTTTTCTCCAGCGCAGCCTGGCCCACAATTCCCTCTCCAGCATAAAAGTGGTTACGCAGCTCCTTGCGCTTTTCAAAGGCATATCCCGCCATCAGTTTTAATGAACCGTCTTTACGGGAAACATATATGGCACCTATTCCAGCTCCCAGATATTTACAAACAAAACTGATGATATTGTTGGACAGGTTGACTATATCGGCCTCATCCCTCATTTTTTCATTTAAATTGGCCTGGCCGGATTTCAGCCAGTTCTGTGTTTGCAGTTTTCTACCGTAATCCTGCATCCCGGCAACCAGTTTATTGACAAAATAGAGAGCTATGAAGCTTATCAGCAGGCTTATTGCTGCAAAACTGAAGAGAACCTTGATAAACAGATTTTTAGCCCATCGGCTCGCTTTGCCGATGCTGTATGAAAATTCCTCTCCCAGGCTGAGCAGTTCATGGTTAAGCTCTATCAGTCTGATTTTTAGTTTTTCAATCTTATGACCGGAGGTCTCTCCTGCTGAAATATATCTGTGCAGCTCTTTTCCCAATTCTCTGAGATCTGCCACTGCAGCATCTCCTCTCTGCCATATGCCTATCGCTTCTTTAAGGTGGCTGCTGCTGCGGAATCTGTAAAACAGGTTGATTAAACCATCAATATCTTCAAGCGTATTGCCTCCCTCTTTAAATCCGGCATATGCTGCTTCCATGTCTGGATTGCGTTTTTCAAGCGCCTCTCTGGCTTTATTATCGCCTAATGGCCTTTTCAGATATTTGAGAAATTTATGATAATATTCAGGTTCATGGGTGTGGGCATACTGCATAAGGTTGAATGCTGCTCCGTTACAGCCTTTGGAATAGAGAGACTCACCTCCTGCATATCCTCTGAGGGATGACATGATATCAAGCCCGAACCAGCCCAGAACACACATTCCTATAATTGATGTCATTACTGCTGCTATTATGGCAATAAAGCGGGAGTTCATTTTTATCCCGTAACCACTTTTGCTGGATTTAAACGCTATCATAATTTTTTGCTCCACTATTCAAATATACGATCAGCTACAACAAAGCCCATGGTGGCTATTTTAAATTTATTTGCCTGAAACTCAAAGCGTTCAGCCAGCTCTTTATCAATGGTTTCCCTTAGAAAAATAATAGTTGTAAAAAAAATAGTGGTATCAACGTAGCAGCCACCTATACCGAATACTGATTTTACCCCTTCCTTTTCAACAAAATCCTGGGCCGCAATGATTTTCCTGCCCTGGCTATCAACCTCAGTGCCGGCATCCTTTACAAAGAATACGCCACTGATATTCTTGAATACCCTGGCAACCAGTTTTGTATCAGCTTTGTCAATCCAGTCAATTTCTGCCCCCAGCTGGGTCAGCAGTCGTGACATCATAGGTATTTTGTTCATAAAGGCAGATGATGTAAGAGGAATGCCGATATGACCCTTGGAGTTACGGCGGTCATTCCACTCTGTTTTTTTACCCCTGCTGCCCAGCAGGGAAAGAACAAGGGTATCATTTGTCATCAATCCTCTGATATCAGCAGAGTCAGCCAGACTGTTTACAAATGCCTGGTTGCTGCCCGGCAGATTTCTAAAAGGAATAGTTGCAAAAAGTCTGGCAAGAATAATGGACTCCTCCAGCTCTTCATAGAGAGTAGACATATATTGCTGTGCAGCATCGGCAAGGCAGCTGCAAGTGCTGTGATAATCCTTTATTTTGCTCTGCAGATTGGTAAAATCCTGAATGGAAAATCTGTTTAAGTGTGCCATGGCTATACTCCTTTTTCTAAATATTTGGAAAATATGGGAATATTATAATTTATCCTGCTACTACCCGGTTACGGCCCTCTTTTTTAGCAGTGTATAAACGCTTATCTGCAGTTTGCAACAGCTGTTCAAGCACTTTATGCGGATCTTCGATATGTGATTCAGCTGTTGCCACTCCAAAGCTGGCAGTAATCTTAAGCTCCTGATCATTATAGTATATGGGTGTCTCATCAACTGCCCTGCGGAGCCGCTCGGCATTTATTGCTGCTCCAGTCAAGTCTGTAACAGGAAGGATGACAATAAATTCCTCTCCCCCATAGCGGCATATCCAGTCAATATCCTGGCGTATCTGCTGCTGCAGTATCTTGACAAAAGCGTGCAGCACCTGGTCACCGCATTGGTGCCCATATGTATCATTAACTTTTTTAAAAAAATCTATATCGTTCAGTATCAGAGAGATGGGGATTTCATAACGCTGGCTCCGTTTTATCTCTTTAGGGAGACGTTCATTCAGATAGCTTCGGTTATAGCAGCCGGTAAGTGCATCGGTGATGGACAGCTGTTTGATTTTTGTGTTGGCTTTTTCAAGCTGTGTTATTTTTTGCTCAAGCTCCCTGTTCTGCTGAAAGAGCCGGACAAAGATACTTACTTTGCTTTTGAGAATATAGGGCTGCAGCGGTTTGAAAAGATAATCCACAGCACCGCTCTCATAACCTTTGAAAATATGCTTTTCCTCTTTGTTTATTGCAGTGACAAAAATGATGGGTACATCACGGGTCCTTGCAGTGCCTCGCATCAGCTCTGCTGTTTCAAAACCATCCATGCCGGGCATCTGGACATCCATCAGTATGAGGGCAAAACTGTACTCAAGTAACCGCTCAAGCGCCTCACTGCCAGACCGGGCCTTGATGATGTTTAAATCAAAATCATCGAGCAGTTCCTCGAGGACCAGCAGGTTTTCCTCCCGGTCGTCGACAATCAATATACTGGTTTTTTTATTTTCTGTTTTCATAATTCTTTACCGTCGAGGTTGGTGGCCTATGTGATTTCAAGATGATTTCCAAATGCTTCAAGCGTTAAATAGTCGGCAAGCTGTCTGTGTCTCATTTTCCGGCCGGCATTGTTGATAGAATAAGTCATTAACAGAACAGAGCGTTTATCCACCACTATAAGTAATTTAATGATTTTTTTAATCTTCTGTCAATATGAAAATGTTTTTTTAAGAGGAGAATTTATTCCATTGCAATTTAATTATCAATTCAAGAATTTACAAAACCTCCAATGAGAGTCCAGCCGGGAAAAGTAAAAACTGTTTCTTTGTCCACTCTTTTCATGGTAATATCCATACAGTTTTGTCCTGTAAAATGGTGGTTAACATGCAGCAAATCTGGTGCAGGACGTAATTGTTGTGCTGCTGATACCAGAAGAGAGAAAGAGAGTTAAAAGAGTATCTATGGAAAATAATAATAAACAATATAATGCTTATATTGATATTCTGAGGGAAGAACTTGTTCCTGCTATGGGGTGTACTGAACCGATTGCCGTTGCCTATGCAGCAGCAAAAGCAAGGGAGATTCTCGGTAGTCAGCCTGAGCGTGTCGTGATTGAAGCCAGTGACAATATTATTAAAAATGTTAAGAGTGTTGTTGTCCCGAACAGTGGTAACCTCAGAGGTATAAAGGCTTCAGCAGCAGCGGGAATTGTTGCAGGGGATGCTGATAAGGTTCTTGAGGTGTTGTCGTCTGTGAATGATGAAGAGAAAAAGGCTATCAGGTTTTTTCTTGAAAACCGGGATATAAAACTGTGCGAGTCAGAAAGTGATTTAAAATTTGATCTGGTTGTCACGGTTTTCAGCAGTCAATCAAACGTTTCTGTTCAGATTTCCCATTTTCATACCAATATTGTTTTAATTACTAAAAATGATAACATTGTTTATCAAAACCAGGAGTGTGACACGGTCAATACTTCAAATCTCACAGATCGATCACTGTTAAATGTAAAAGACATTGCAGCGTTTGCCGAGGCTGTTAAAATTTCTGAGGTTGAAAAAACTCTGCAGCGTCAAATTGATTTTAATCTGAAGATTGCAAGGGAAGGTATTAAAGGTGAGTGGGGTGCAAATATAGGATCGGTTCTTCTGAACACCTGGGGTGACGATATAAAGATAAGAGCAAGGGCAATGGCTGCTGCCGGATCAGATGCCAGGATGAGTGGATGCGAGCTTCCGGTTATAATTGTTTCCGGGAGCGGTAATCAGGGAATTGCAGCCTCTGTCCCCGTTATTGAATATGCCAGCGAACTTGATGTTTCAAAAGAGGTGTTGTTCAGGGCACTGATTGTATCCAATCTTGTTACTATTCACCAGAAAACCGGAATTGGAAGATTATCTGCATACTGCGGTGCAGTCAGTGCAGGTGTTGGTGCCGGCGCCGGAATAGCATGGCTGCATGGCGGAAGATATACTGAAATAGCCCACACAATAGTAAATGCCCTTGCCATAGTATCAGGGATAGTATGTGATGGCGCAAAACCTTCATGTGCAGGGAAAATAGCTTCTTCTGTTGATGCAGCAATTGTGGGATTTCATATGTACCGCCAGGGACAGCAGTTTTACGGCGGAGATGGAATTGTGAAAAAAGGTGTTGAAAATACCATTGCCAATATTGGCAGACTGGGGCGTAATGGAATGCGCGAAACAGATAAAGAGATCATTCGGATGATGCTGGAGGAGTAGCAGGGGAGAAGGGAGAAGAACAGATGAATCAAGATGTAACCGTTTTTAAAGCATATCCTTTTAAAAAAGGACAGAAGATCCGTATTGAAGGATCCGGCAGGTCTGGGGATTGGGAGGTGTTAGACTGCAGTGAATCAAAGGTTACCCTGCAATGTCCCATCTCAAAAAAAGAGTATGAATGGACAAGATTCTGTTACCATATTGAGGAAAAAAATATGAAATGGCCTTGTGACTGATAATTAATAAAGGAGTTCAGATGTGAAAGTTATTCTTTTAATGGCTGTTACGGCTGATGGTATGATTGCAAGGTGTGCAGACCATGTAATAGACTGGACAGGTAAAGCAGACAAAAAATATTTTGTTCATGTGACAAAAAAGGCCGGTGCCATGATCATGGGGTCTAAAACATTTGATATGATAGGCTCTGTACTGTCCGGACGTAAGAATATCGTTATGACCAGAGATAAAACAAGAAAAAGCAGCCATAAAAATTTAATTTTTACAGACCGTCTTCCTGAGTTAATATTAAAAGATCTACACTCTCATGGTTATCAGTCTGCAGTGGTTATTGGAGGGTCAATTATCAACACACTCTTTTTAAGGGAGAATCTGATAGATGAAATCCACCTTACAATCGTACCAAAACTTTTTGGGACAGGCATTGCATTATTTAATAAATCTTTGAATACTCAATTGGAACTAATAGAGTCTCAAGAGCTGGAAAAAGGCCATATACTGCTTAAATACAAAGTGGATAATCATACGGGAACACGTGCAGCTAAAAGCCGGAGAACTTGACAATATTGAAAATAGAAATAGATTTGAGTGATGATATAAATTTACAGAAAGAGTCTTTTACATGGTAAAGAAAAAAAAGAGAAAAAATATAGTTATCCGGTTTTTTGAGTGGCTTGAAAAGAGTAATCAAAAAGCAGTGAAAAGCGGTTTGTGCGGAGGATGAGTCCCCATAAAGAAAAGATAAACTGCCTGTATGGCAGATAAAAATTGAAAAGAGGTTGTCATATATGGGTGATGCAAAAATAAAAGGGCTGTTACAGAAAATCAATTTTATTGCAACAGATATGGAAATGCAAAAACAGATTCTATTTTCCATGCCTTCAGAAAATAAAGAAGATATAGAGCAGATGGTGGTTAAGATAGCTGCTCTCAAAAAACAGATTATGGATTTAAGAGAGGAAATCAAGGCTATAGATAAAAGTGAATATGACAAAATCATTGCAATTGAAAACGGAACAAAAAAATTCCAGGAAATGTCTAATAATAAAAAATTTGTCAATGTTACGACTTTAAATGAGTCAGGTGAGTGTTTTATAACATTGAATGACGGGACCCGTATAGATTGCCTTGTTACAGCACAGGATGAAAATGATAATGTTACGATTTTAACTATTGATGGTGAGGCAAAAGAGTATCCCAACGGCATTATAAAGTAAAAAAACAGCAGCTGTTACTTTTATATCTAAACATTTTATTTTTTCAGATTAAATATCCATATCCATCTGTAACGGATTGAGGTGTTGGTCTGCATACTCTTTAAACACCCCGTTATTGACAAAGAAATCGTAGATATCTCCATCAATGTGATTGTCATTTTTCATGAATTTCATAATTTTTACTGCCTGGGATATTTTCATTGGATCCCTGTATGGCCTGTCCTTTGCGGTCAGAGCCTCAAAAATATCTGCAATTGCAAGTATCCGGGACTGAAGAGCGAGATCTTTTTTTGATAAATGATTTGGATATCCTGTACCATCAAGCTTTTCATGATGCGATGATGCAAATTCAGCCACACGGGAAAGCTGTTCTGGAAAAGGCAGTACTTCGGTAATTTTCTGGGTGGCCAGAGCATGGTTTTCAACAACCTGGCGCTCATCATCTGTTAAGGTGCCTTTTAGAATACAGAGGTTCTTAATCTCATTATCAGTAAGATAAGGAAAGGTTTTATTATTAAATTGATAGCTTTTCCGGGCAATTGCCTTTATCCGGTATATTTTTTTTTCAGTCATGATATTATCGGGGTGATTACATGATTTTATAAAAGCCAGCTCATTTTTTAACGTATCAATCTGATTTTTCAAGTTATTTTTCAATGTTTTGATATGGAATCCTGCATGATTGTCAGATTTGGCAAAAGCGTTTTTTTTGTTTGTAAACTCCATCTGCATCAAAGATTCAATCAGATGGAATCGTATTTCAATAATGTTGATTCTATCAATCAGTTTTTCAAGCCTGGTTCCTTTATCGATAATATGCTGTGGCGTTACAATTTTACCAATATCATGCATCCAGGCTGCAATTCTGAGTTCTTCCAACTCTTCTGCTGTGAAAAAAACATTTTTAAACTGTCCGCTGTTATTTTGATTGATACTGTTTGCTATAAGCATGCTTAGATCCACAACACGTTTTATATGTCCACCTGTATAGGGTGATTTTTCATCTATTGCAGCAGCCATGCTTTTCAGAAACGCAGAGATCAGTTCCTTAAGACTGCGTATCAGTTGTGCTGTTGTTAGAGCTACTGCAATCTGGGAGGCAATGACTGATAAAAGTTCTTCGTCTTTTTTATTATAATACCCATCTTTTTTATTTATAACCTGGACAACGCCTATGATAACCCCGTCACGATTGATAATCGGGGCACAGAGTACTGTTTTTGTCCTGAATCCGGTTTTCCTGTCAACTTTGTCAGAAAAACGGGCATCTTTATAAGCGTCTTTTATATTGAGAATCTCTCCTGTTGTGGCAACATGTCCTGCAAGTCCCTGGCTGACCGGAAAGCGGATTTCTTTTATTTCAGATTGTTCAGCAACCCTGGCCCACAGTTCCTTGGATTGAGTATCCAGAAGAAAAAGAGAACTTCTCTCTGCATGAAAAACAGTGGTGATTTTGTTGACAATTATCTCAAAAAGAGAATCAAGATCATTTGTCTGTGCAACAGAATTGCTGATATCATAAAATACGGCACGCTGCTCCTGATCTTCTACAATTTTCTGGCACAGATAAAAATTTTCCACTGCAATGGCAGTCTGATAAGCAAATGCTTTTAAAAGAGTTTCATCTTTATCCTGAAAATCTCCCCCTTTTTTATTGATCAGCTGGATGACACCAATTGTTTCCCCTTGTAAATTTTTAAGTGGTCCGCATAATATATTCCTGGTTTTATAACCCAAAACCGTATCCATGGAAGAATCAAACCTGTCATCATCATATGCATTTTTGATATTGATGATTTTATTATGGACGGCAACCCATCCTGCAACACCTTTGTCCATAGGTGTTCTGATCTCCCTGTTTTCCACTCCTATGGCCACCTTTGCCCACAATCCATTTGAAAAAGGGTCAAGGAGAAAAAGTGTAGCCCGCTCGCAATTCATTGCTTTGCTTGCCGTTGTTACTATTCTGTTAATCAAACCGTTAATTCCGGAGTGCAGTGCAGAAATGTCAGTCATATCCATTATGTCAGACATATATTTTAACGCTTTTTCTGTCTGGCGGGTTTTATTAAAACTGTCCTGAAAACGGATATTTGTCTCTTTCAGTTTCAGTGTTATCATATTGAGAAAATTTCTGGTAAGACCCGGGCAGATGATAAAATAATCTTCAAGATTGTCGTAATGTATTTTCAGCATCTGACAGTCTGTCAGTGTTTCCACAGTAGCAAGCCTCTCTCTTGAGGCAAAATAACTCATCTCTCCGACACTGTCGCCTGGTTTTATGATTGAAAGAGGGATTTTTTCATCATAATCTCCCTTTCTATATACAAGAGCTTCACCATGGGCCATCACATAAAAATAATCCCCGTGATCCCCCTCAAAAAAAAGGGTGGTGCGAGCCTTCAGACTGATCTCCTCAGCTCCTTTGGCAATAATTTTCAGTTCGGTTGTTGTAAGAGAAGAAAACAGACTGCATAATCGAAGTCTGTCAATCCTCTGGGCAGATACTGCTGCCTTGTAATCTTTTTTAGAAACCATTCCCTCTTCAAGCAGTATATCTCCTATGCGCTTCAGCTGTTTATTATCTTTGGTTTTTTCCTGTATTTCAAGACACTTGAGAATATCTTCTTGATTGCATTTAATATATTGACACAGTTTTTTAATTTTACTATCAGGGATATCCATCACAAAAATCCATTAAAATATTATTTGCTGAAAAAGTCATATATTTTAAATTACAATGATAATATATACTTCTGTGGGCTGTTAGACAACGTTAAATTACCTTATTCTTCTATTTGGATACTCAATTTCATATCCAGGTTTTGAAAAAAGCTTAAGTCTAAAGCTGGGTTTATCTCTCCGGTTGAATTCAGTATATGTTTTAAAATACGGGAATGGTACCATTTAACAGCCTGTTCACCCCTGTTCCAAAAACTAAAATATTGACAATTAAAACGCAAGAGAATAATTATATATAAAGCATTTCAACATAAATATCTGGAGAAAACCGTGAAAACTTTATTAAAATGGTTGTCAATAATCATTGGTATTGTCGTGGCTGGTATTGCAGCAGCTGTTATTATTCTGCCTCAGTTCGTTGATGTAGAGAAATATAAACCCGTGATTGAGCAAAAGGTTACTGAGGCAACCGGTCGTTCTTTTACACTTGGTGATGAGATTGATCTCTCTGTTTTTCCATGGCTGGGTGTGAAATTGACAGATCTGCATTTTGGCAGTGGTGAAGGTTTCAAACAGAAAGATATGGTGTCTGTGAAAAATTTTGAAGTCAGGCTGAAGGTGATGCCTCTTCTGTCAAGAAAAATTGAAGTGAAGACTTTTGTTCTGGACACTCCCACTATTTATCTTGAAAAATTAAAGAGTGGAGATGCAAACTGGCATGGAATCGGTAAAAAAGAGGTGCAAGGGGAGAAGAGCAGGGAAAAAAGTGCAAAAAAAGATGCATTGCCCATTCAAGCGCTGCTTGTGGGAAATTTTTCAATCATAAATGGCAAACTGGTATATACAGATCAGGGGAGTCATATTTCAAAAGAGATCTCAGATCTGAATCTGAATTTAAGTAATATCAGTTTTGAAAACCCGATAGGAATCTCCTTTAATGCTAAACTTGACGGCAGGCCTGTTTCCCTTGAAGGGACAGCAGGGCCTGTTGGAAAGAATCCCGGTAAAGGAACCATACCCCTTGATTTTGTCTTAAAGGCTCTGGGTGAACTGGATGTAAAAGTAGCGGGCAGCCTGATTGATCCTGCTGTAAAACCATCCTTTGATCTTGAGTTCAATATAGCACCATTCTCCCCAAGAAAACTGTGTGCTGCTGTAAATATGGAGTTTCCCGTTACAACCGGTGACCAAGAGGCTCTGGGTACAATCTCTCTGAAAAGCCGCGTAAAAGGCAGCCCTGGCAGTGTTGAACTGTCCGGAGGACTGCTGGGAATAGATGATTCAAAATTAAAATTTTCAGCTGCTGCAAGAAATTTTACCAGGCCTGATCTGAAATTTGCTCTGGATCTGGATCATATGGATCTTGACCGGTATCTGCCTCCTATTAAATCAGAAGACAGCTCTACCGGGCAGAAAGAAACAGCCTCTTCCGGCAAAAAGAAAATTGACTACGATCCTTTAAGAAAACTCATTCTTGATGGAAAAATAAAAGCGGGTAAGTTAAAAATCCGTGGAGCGTCATTAGAAGATGTTGTTGTCCATATACTGGCAAAAAATGGCATTATCACCATAGATCCACTGGATTTAAATCTTTACCAGGGTAAAATCGCATCAAAACTTGAGCTGAATGTGCAGAAAAAACAACCTGCAGCAAAGATTGCAATTGATGCAGAAGGAATAGAGGCAGGACCGTTATTGAAGGATGTACTGGATAAAGAGTTGATTGAAGGTAAATTGAAAGCAGATGTCGGCGTTTCAGTGAGAGGAGATTCAGCAGCAGTGATCAAACAGACACTTGCAGGTAAAGGAGAACTTCTATTTACTGACGGAGCTGTAATCGGAATAGACCTTGCCAATATGGTCCGCAATATTAAATCCAAACTTGGAATGGGAGAAAAACTGGAAAAAAAACCAAGAACGGATTTTGCAGAACTGAAAATCCCTTTTATGGTAAAAAACGGTACTGTCAATACAGGCGGGAGCAGCCTTAAATCTCCTTTGATACGGGTTCTTGTTACAGGAAAGACAGATCTTGTAAAGGAGCTGCTTGATTTCAGGGTGGAACCTAAATTTGTTGCAACATTAAAAGGGCAGGGAGATACTGATCAGAGATCTGGTCTGATGGTGCCGGTAGTGATAACAGGAACGTTTACTTCTCCCAAGATCCGACCTGATTTAAAAGGTCTGATAAAAGGGGACCTGAAAAATGTTGAAGGTCTGTTAAAAGGAGTAGATACAAAAGCAGTAGAAAAAATAAAAATTGATGCTGTTGAAAAAGATGTAAAAAAGAAACTTGAGAACGTGCTGCCAGGTTTACTCAAATAAACGGTTTTAATTATATATTATGGATGATTTAAATAACATTATAGAAACGATTTCACTGAGCATGGGAGCAGCATGGAGCAGCGGTATTAATCTCTATGCCGCAATTCTGATTCTGGGTGTTCTCGGTATTACTGAGAATATTGTTCTTCCCCAGGGTCTGGAAATCTTAATGAATCCCCTGGTGTTATGGGCTGCAGGGTTGATGTATTTTATTGAGTTCTTTGCCGATAAGATTCCAGGAGTTGATACGGGATGGGATACCCTGCATACCTTTGTCAGAATTCCTGCAGGTGTTCTTCTTGCTGCCGGCGCAGTCGGAGATGTCAATCCGGCCATTGCTGTTGCAGCAGGTATACTTGGTGGAGGTCTTGCAACAACCACCCACGCGGCAAAAGCCGGCAGCCGTCTGTTAATTAATGCTTCTCCTGAACCGGTATCCAACTGGACTGCTTCCGTTCTTGAAGATATAGCGGTTATTGGAGGTATGTGGGCTGCCCTTGTCCATCCATGGATATTTATTGTAATATTGATTGTATTTATTCTTTTAATGATATGGTTTTTGCCCAGGCTTTGGAGCGGCATTAAAAAATTTTTTGCTTTTCTCGGTAGAATTTTCAGCAGGGAGAGAACACCTGAATTGAATGAGAATAACACATCAAATAGGGGAGGACAAAAATGAGATATTTAAAAACAGAATGCAAATGGATCGTACAGGCTGCTGTAATAGGCATATTCATATTTTCAGCAGAGGTGTTTGCCGGAAATTCCTGGCTGAATAAAGGCAGTGAGCTTTTAAAGTCAATCGGAACAGACAACACAGCAACAAAGCAGCTTACTGTTGAAGAGATCGGTGCAGGGCTTAAGGAAGCTTTGAAAGTGGGTTCCAAAAATGTAGTGGATCAACTGGGGACAACAGACGGGTTTAATAAGGATTCAAATATACACATACCCCTGCCTCCAAGCCTGAATAAGGTAAAATCTGTGCTGGATAAAATTGGTATGTCGTCACTTTTCAATGACCTTGAATTAAAATTGAACAGGGCTGCAGAAGATGCAACGCCAAAGGCAAAAAAATTGTTTTTTGACTCTATTTCTCAGATGAGTTTTGAGGATGTAAAGAAGATTTATAATGGCCCTGATGATGCAGCAACTCAATATTTTAAAGAAAAAATGACTCCCGGGCTTGCCGTGGAAATGAAGCCTGTCATTGAAACAAGTTTATCCCAGGTCGGTGCTGTAAAGGCGTATGACAATATGATGCAAAGTTATAAATCCGTTCCATTTGTTCCAGATGTAAAAGCCAATTTAACAGATCATGTTATTGAAAAAGGGATGGATGGTATTTTTTACTATATGGCAAAGGAAGAAGCTGCCATACGTCAGAATCCCGTAAAAAGAACAACAGATCTGTTAAAAAAAGTTTTTACCAGATAGTGTTTTTACTGCAGATAACATCCTTCAAACATATGTTTCAGACATGGTAGCAGACAGTTGAAAAACAATTTGTCTCAAAAAACAGAAGTGAACCCTCCCCAAAAACGGTAACCGCAGTCAACTCCCATGGAAGTCTCTATAATGAAAAATTATGGGGGCTTAACTGTTTGTGTACATTACCTGGTGAGGACCTGCTGTGTTTTACTGCAGTTGAATTTGCTTTTTTTTCAGATTGCATTATGTTTACTGGAAATTGTTTATTTGAGTTGTTAAGTTAATATATATGCTGTTACAAAACAGAAATTTGATTTGGAGAAAATATGAGCAAGGTAATTGCAATGTCAGGCAAGGGTGGAGTTGGCAAGACAACTGTTTCCGCACTTATAATGAGATATTTTACAAAACATCAAAACAGCCCTCTTCTTGCCATTGATGCAGATCCCAACAGTAATCTCGGGGAGACCCTCGGGCTTGAAATTGAGAAGACGGTTGGCGATATTCGTGAAGATTTCATGAGAGATCCCCAGGGCGTACCTTCTGGAATGGATAAGATAATCTATCTTGAAATGCTGATGAACCAGGTACTGATGGAGCATGACAGTTTTGATCTCCTTGTCATGGGTCGTCAGGAAGGTCAGGGATGTTATTGCATGGTCAATAATATATTAAACCGGTTTGCAGAAGAACTTGAAAAAAATTATCAATATCTTCTTGTGGATAATGAAGCTGGTATGGAGCACCTGAGCAGGAGGACAAGCGGTAAGGTTGATATGCTGCTCATGGTGACAGATTATGCTCTGCGTGGTTTGAGAGCGGTAGGCAGAATCAATCAGATGCTCGGAGACCTTAAACTGGATGTTAAAAACAGAGGGTTGATTGTTAACCGGGCTCCTGAAACATTGAATAAAACATTTTTGGATGAGGTTGAAAAAATCGGGGTTCCAATAGTGTCTGTCATACCGGATGATAATAATCTTCTTGAGTTTGACATGGAGAGAAAATCAATGCTTGAGCTGCCAGATGATTCTCCGGCAGTCATAGCAGTTGATAAGATGATGAAACAACTGATTGATAGATAAAAAAAACGTTAAAACAACGCTGTATTAATTATGGGATATATATTTGATTTTAATGATGCAGGATCATATGATGCCTGTTTTGAGAATGATAAAAACAGGTATTACCTGGATCTTGAAATCAAATTGCTCAAGGATTTACTCTCTGTAAAAAAAGGTCAGAGAATCCTTGATATCGGATGTGGAACAGGTGTCAGCCTTGAGCCATTTCTGAACAGGGGGTTAAATCTGACAGGGATTGACCCTTCACTCTATATGCTGGACATTGCGGCAAAAAAATTTTCAGATAGAGTGGATCTCCACAGATGTTCAGCTGAAGACCTTCCCTTTGACGACAATGAATTTGACTCTGTATTTTTTTTTAAAAGCCTTGAGTTCACAGAGAGGCCGGGCAAGGCAATAGAAGAGGCGTGCAGAGTTGCAAAGGATACCATTGTGATCTGTGTGTTAAATCGATATGCTCCTTTAAATCTGTTCCGGCGGGTTAAAGGCTTTTTTGTGCCGACTGTTTATACACATGCAAATTTTTTCAGTATATGGGAATTAAAGAATATTTTACATGCAATCCTTGGCAGAGTCCCGATCAAGTGGCGGACAACACTGCAGTTTCCTTTTATCAGAGGAGAGGTATCTTCAAAGGTTGAAAACTATAAAATTATTCAAAAATCGTTTCTGGGTACGTTTATTGCGATGAAAATAAAACCCGTGCCGACATTTCGTACCAGGCCAATGACCTTGAGGATAAAAAAAACAAAAGCTTACAAGCCTGTAACCGGGCTTGCAACCCGTATGAGGATAAAAGAATGGAAGCTCTGATTTATGACAGGCTTGATAATAAATCTGTACAGTGTAATATCTGTCATCATTTCTGTGTTATCAAAGAGGGAAAAAAGGGAATATGCCGGGTCAGGAAAAACTCAGGCGGCAGGCTCATTTCCCTTGTTTACCCTAAAATAGTTGCAAACAGTGTTGATCCCATTGAAAAAAAACCGTTGTTTCATTTAAAGCCGGGATCTTACTCTTACTCAATTGCAACTGTTGGGTGTAATTTCAGATGTTCGTTCTGCCAGAATGCAAATATTGCCCAGATATCATTACAGGGATCAGCTGCAGATAAAGATGTGATGCCCGGTAAGGGTGTTTTACCGGAAACAATAGTCCAGCAGGCAGTTAAGACAGGCTGTAAAAGTATATCATACACCTATACAGAGCCTACGATTTTCTGTGAACTTGCCCTGGAGACAGCAATGCTCGCAAGGCAACAGGGACTTTTCAATATCTTTGTCACCAATGGATTCATGAGCAGTCAGCTCATTGAAATATTTGCTCCATATCTTGATGCTGCCAATGTTGATTTAAAGGCGTTTAATGATACATTCTATCACACTTTCTGCAAAGCAGGGGTTGATCCTGTTAAAAAAAATATTATAAAAATGAAGTCAATGGGTATCCTTGTGGAGATAACGACACTGTTAATCCCGGGTTTAAATGATGATAAGGATGAGATCACTTCAATGGCAGCTTTCATTGCCAATGACGCGGGAACGGATACGCCATGGCATATTTCAAGGTTCCATCCATGCCATAAAATGACAGACCGGCCTGTTACACCATTGTCATCACTTGAGCGGGCATATGATGCCGGCAGAGCTGCAGGCCTTAAATACGTATACATCGGTAATGTTCCGGGCCAGTCAACGGAAAACACATATTGTCACTCCTGTGGCAGGATTTTAGTTGAAAGGTATGCCTATAATATAAAAAACAATATGGAAGAACAGGGAAGATGCCCGGAATGCAATACGGCTGTTTTCGGGATATATTAAATTGAATTGTAAATCAGCTGGCTGTCAATGTCAAAAGATAGAAAAACCAGTTTATCATATCATTAAAAAATTGAGAAAAAATGGTTTTTCAGCCTATGTTGCAGGAGGTGCAGTCAGGGATATGGTATTGAAAAAGCGCCCAAATGATTTTGATATTGTTACAAATGCATCCCTTGACACGATAGCATCTCTTTTTTCAGACCAGAAAATTAAAAAAGCCGGCAGAACATTTCCCATCTGCATTATAAATGGAATTGAGGTGTCACCGTCACGTGCAGGCTCAAGTAGTGGAAAATTTTGCGAATCAGATCTTTCCAAAAGAGATTTCACCATAAATGCAATGGCTTTTGACCCTGTAAAAAACAGAATAGTGGATCCGTTTAATGGAAAATCAGATTTACATGCAAAAATTATCCGATTTACCGGAAATCCTGAAAGTCGAATTCAGGAAGATCCTGTAAGGATGATAAGAGCATGCAGGTTTGCTGCCATGTTAGGCGGATATATTTCACCTGATTCTCTTGAGGCGATACTATCGTGCAGTGATTTAGTTGATAATGCTGTTGCAAAGGAGAGAATAGGCCATGAAATTTTCAAGGCAATGGCACTGGATAAACCATCTCTCTTTTTTACTGCACTCAAAAAAACCGGTCTGTTATCAAAAATTTTACCCTGTCTTGATCGCTGCTGTAATCTTGACGGAGGACCCTTTCACGGAGAAAGCGTATTTGAGCACTGTCTGCTGGTCGGCGATGCAATATCAGCAAAATATCCAGTTTTAAGGCTTGCAGGGTTTTTACACGATATTGGAAAATTTGATGCAGCAGTAATAAAGGAAAATAAAGCAGGAAAACCATATGTAAGCTTTCCCGGTCATGAAAAGCATACAGAACCGATTGTCCGTGATCTTACGAAATTACGATTTTCCGCAAAGGATATTGCTTATATCAGCTCTGTCGTAAAATCTCATATGCATCCGCTAAAAAGAGATACCACCCCGAAAGCAGTAAGACGACTGCTTGCTATGCTTGATCGCAGAAAAATCAGTTATGCGGATTTCATGCGTATGAGAATTGCCGATAATAAAGGCAATCTGTTGAAAAAGCCATATGCGTTATCTTCCATAAGAATCAGGCTTTTAAAGCTGTTTGCTGAGATTAACGCCAGTTCTCCTTTAAATGAAAGGCAGCTGAATATTACAGGATATGACGTCATTGAAATTTTAAAATTGAAACCAGGACCTGAAATAGGGAGGATCAAACAGGTCTTGTTTGAAAAAATAGTGGATGATCCGGAAATGAACAATTATAAAGATCTGAAAAAGCTGTGCCTTACTCTGAAAACAGGATAATAATCCTTTTTTGGGCTGTCTGGAGTGCTGCTTGATATAACCGGTCTCAATTTTAAAATAGTGTTTTCGCTGTTTCCTGCTTATGAAGTCTATGATAAACCTTGAGATATTAAGAGTTGCGTATTGAAAAAAAATTGATATTCTGCTAACCATATTTTTAAAAGAGATGTTTTGCAGCTTTAAAAAATAAAAGTGTACAGCAAAATCAGGAGAATTACTGATAAAACAGTATCCATTATGGAAGACCAGTCCCTGGAAAGCGAATTAATACTGAAAGAGCATGAAAACCGGCATCTGAAAGATACCCTGTCAGCCCTGCGCCAAGAGCTTGAGACCATGCAGTTTGACAAGGTTCAGAGCGTGAATGATGCTGTTGCATCTTCAGCCAAAGAGATGGCGCAGCTGAAAGAAACCATATCTGCCCTGCGAAGTGAGCTTGAGGCCATGCAGTTTGACAAGGTTCAGAGTGTGAATGATGCTGTTGCTTCCGGTGAAGGCGAAATTGGTCAGC
Source organism: uncultured Desulfobacula sp. (assembly GCA_964636495.1). Classification (GTDB taxonomy): domain Bacteria; phylum Desulfobacterota; class Desulfobacteria; order Desulfobacterales; family Desulfobacteraceae; genus Desulfobacula. Next base: position 131,087 of record CAZWSL010000002.1, read on the forward strand.
TCAAACAGACAATAACAGCATTAAGAAATAAACTGGAACAAAACAAAATTGTTTATGAGGAGAATATAAGTGTTATACAGTCAGACAACAGGAGTGAAAATAATCAGTTAAAAAATATGATTCAGGCGTTGCGAGATAAACTGGAAACCAGTGAATTAAGGGATATATAGAGAGGAATTATGGAAAATAAAACTTCACGCTCCCCTGATAATGATGTTTTGACCGAACATGAGCGGGAAAGACTTTATCGGGCTGAGATGCTGCTGAATGTATCCAGAGTTATTTCAGCCCTGGAGAACCTTGACGAAATTCTTGAAACCCTTATGACAATGACTGCAAAAGAGCTGTCTGCAGAACGCTGCACTATTTTTCTCAATGACAGTGAGACAGGTGAACTCTATGCCAGGGTCGCAATGGGGAATTTTCAGCAGAAGATAAGAATGCTGAATACCAAAGGTATTGCAGGAAATGTTTTTATTAATAAAAAAGGATTGATAATTGATGATCCCTATAATGACGATCGCTTTAACAGAGACATTGATGCAAAAACAGGTTTTATAACCAAATCCATCTTATGCGCTCCCATCAGTACTGTCGGTGGAGAGGTTATAGGGGTTGCCCAGGCACTCAATAAAAAGGAAGGCAAATTTACACAGCAAGACATGGAATTGATGGAAAACATGTGTATGCAGGCTGCTATTGCCCTCCAGGGTGGACAATTGATTGAAAAAATGAAAATTTCCCGAAAAGAGGAGATGGGATTTCTTGATGTCATTACAGATATAACTTCTGAAATTGAACTTGGGGCTCTTCTGCAGAAAGTAATGGGAGAAGCAACAAAAATGCTCCATGCAGAGCGGTCTACTCTGTTTTTAAATGATGAAAAAACAAATGAGTTATGGTCTGAGGTGGGAGAGGGTATAGAAGCTGTACAGATTCGTTTTCCTAACCACCTGGGCATAGCAGGGTCAGTTTTTACATCAGGCGAAACTACAAATATTCCACATGCCTATGCTGACCTCCGTTTCAATCCCGCCTTTGATAAACAGACCGGTTTTTTTACAAGATCTATCTTATGTGTTCCCCTGATCAACAAGGATGGTAAAACAATCGGCGTCACCCAGGTGCTGAACAAGAGAGGAGGCCCTTTTACTGCTGAAGATGAATCCCGTCTTCGCGCTTTTACGGCCCAGATTTCCATTGCTCTTGAAAATGCCAAGCTTTTCAATGATGTACAGAATATGAAAAATTACAATGAAAGCATGCTTGAAAGTATGTCAAACAGTGTAATCACCCTGGATGAAGATGGCAAGATCATTACCTGTAATGCAGCTGGACTGAAGCTGTTTCAGGTGAAAACCCGGGAAATTATAAATGTACAGGCCCATGAATTTTTCTGTAGTCCAAACGACTGGATTATTGACAAGATAAAACGAATGGAAGAGCGTGGTAAACCCGATCTTACCATGGATAGAGAACTTAAATTTGATGCCATAACAATTTCAGTTAATGTTAATGTTCTTCCCCTGATAAGTGGTGACGGGAAAAAACTCGGGACCATGATCATGATAGAAGATATCAGTACGGAAAAGCGTATGAAGTCAACCATGTCACGCTATATGGATCCCGGGCTTGCAGACAGGCTGCTTGAAGGCAGTAATGAGGATATTCTCGGAGGCAGAAGCGTTGATGTAACAGTCCTTTTTTCTGATATCCGCGGCTTTACAACCCTGGCAGAAAATTACGGGGCACAGGCAACAGTCAGTCTGCTTAATGAATATTTTACAATAATGGTTGACTGTATTCAGCGTCAGGACGGGATGCTTGATAAATTTATCGGCGATGCAATCATGGCTGGTTTTGGAATTCCAATTCCCGGTGAAAATGATGAAGACAGTGCGGTTAAAGCAGCCATATCAATGATATCAGAGCTGAATGAGTGGAATGTTGAAAGGATCAATGCAGGTAGTATCCCGGTACATATGGGTATCGGGCTGCATACAGACAAGGTGGTATCAGGCAATATCGGTTCTCCCAAACGAATGGATTTTACAATGATAGGTGATGGTGTCAACCTTGCTGCACGCCTTGAATCAGCCTGCAAACAGTATGCTGCACAGATTCTTATCAGTGAAAATACATTCGGGAAATTAAAGGGTACATACAGAGTACGGGATATAGATGATGTGATTGTTAAAGGCAAAACAAAACCTATCCGGGTTTATGAAGTGCTTGATTTTCATACCGAGGAAACCTTTCCAAACCTTATGGAAGTGGTCAATTACTTCCAGGAGGGGCGGGATCTTTACAGAAAAGGTAACTGGCCAAAGGCTGTCGAGTCATTTAACAGAGCGCTTAAACTGCACCCTGAAGATAAACTGTCACAGATATTTATTGACCGCTGTAATCATCTGATTGAAAATCCTCCTGAAAAAGAGTGGGATGGATTATGGGTTATGAGTTCAAAATAAAAACATGAGAATAGTTACCAGACCTGATTTTGATGGTGTTATCTGTGCTGTGCTGCTTCTGCAGGCAGAAAATATTGATGATGATATTTTATGGGTTGAACCCAATGAAATTCAGAAAGGAAAGGTCAATATTTTTAAAAAAGATATAGTAGCCAATCTTCCATTTTCATCTGACTGCGGTTTATGGTTTGATCATCACATTTCCAACAGACCTGAACACAGTTTTAAAGGAGCCTTTGCAGTTGCTCCTTCTGCTGCCCGTGTTATTTATGAATATTACAAAAAGAGACAGCAGATAGATGAGCGTTTTGATGAACTGGTTCTGCATGCTGATATTATTGATGCTGCTGATCTGGATATTGATCAGGTGCGTTACCCTGAAAACTATCCATATATCTTACTCTCCATGACTATCCAGAACCATGGATATGGAGATATTGAGTACTGGAACCGGCTGGTCGATTTTTTGACCCAAAAAGATATTGATACTGTTATTGCAGAGCCGGATGTAAAGAAACGATGCAGCAGGGTAATTACAGAAAATCAATATTTTGAAAAAGTTCTGCTTGCAAATACCAGAGTCATTAATGGCATATCCATTACAGATTTCAGACATTTTGATGAGGTTCCAGAGGGTAACCGGTTTTTGATCTATTCTCTTTTTCCTGATACTATAGCCAGTGTAAAATTACGGTTTGATAGCGCTGAACATAAAAATGTGCAGATCAGTATCGGCCATAATATTTTTCAGAAAAACAGGTGCCATGTGAATATGGGAACACTTTTGTCACAATTTGGAGGTGGAGGCCATTTTGGGGCAGGGGGCTGTACGTTAAGCAGTAAAACCGCTGATAAAGATATAGATGATATTTTATCCCTCTTATTTCAAAACAATAAAGAAGATCAGACAGATGAAGTGTACACAGATAATTGATCATATTGCAAGGTGGCTGAAAGAGTATCTTGAAAAATCAACTCTTAAGGGATTCTGTATCGGTGTTTCAGGCGGAATTGATTCTGCTGTTACATCAACTCTATGTGCTATAACAGAAAAACCTGTCATGGTGCTGAATATGCCTATTTATCAGGAAAAAGATCAGGTTTCCCGCTCCTGTGATCACATAGCATGGCTGGAAAAAAAATTCAGTAATGTCACAGGGGCAGATGTGGAACTCACTTCTGTTTTTGATGAGATAAAAACCGCTTTTCCTGATTCCATTCAGGATGGCATGACAATGGCCAATACAAGGTCCCGACTTAGAATGCTTACATTATATGCATTTGCATCTCACCATAGAATGCTGGTTACGGGAACAGGGAATAAAATTGAGGATTTTGGTGTGGGGTTTTATACTAAATATGGAGATGGCGGAGTTGATATTTCTCCCATTGCAGATTTGAATAAAACCCAGGTGTACAGGCTGGGCAGAGAGCTGGGAATTATTGAAAATATATTGACGGCTGTCCCGACCGATGGATTGTGGGAAGATAACAGGAGTGATGAGAGTCAGCTGGGAGCCTCATACCAGGAGCTTGAATGGGCAATGCAGTATATCGAGATGCCCAGAAAACTGCCTTTAAACAGAAGACAAAAAAAGGTACTTGCCATTTATAGAGAGTTTCATAATGTCAACAAGCATAAAATGGAGCCCATACCTGTCTGTACTATTCCTGATAAAATGCTATGATTTTTCCCCCATGATTGTCAGTGGTATGAAATAAATACCTGATTTACCATGGTGTTATTTTTACATTGACACTTGTAATTATAAAAGGGTAATGATTTCGTAAAGTCTAACTGGAACAGGAGACAATGAAGCAGCATTGAAAAAAACAAAAACAGAAAACTCAACTCAGAAATTATTGAATCTGATCCGGAGCAATACGCAGAAAAAAAAATAGATTCTGATAATGATGCATCTTTGATGCCGGTATCAATAAAAAATAAAAACCTGACTCTGGGTGTTCTGGTCACCCGTACAGGTTTTACGCTGGCAATGGTTTCCAGTACAGGTTTTACAAGTAAGAAAGAGCTGGTAAAGTGGCGCAGTTTTTCTTTTCCTGAAGGGATGATGATTCAAAGTGATGAATTCCCTTCACTCCTTGGCAATTGTCTGGACAGATTCCTTGAAGGTAAAAAGAAGATTCCTATCTGGTGTTCAATAGATTCAGCTGGCCTGAAAATAAAAAATATCAATATTCCGGATATCTCAAAGAGTAAAACAGGCAATGCAGCATTCTGGGGTTTAAAAAAAGAGACCGAGTTTGATGAAAAGCAGGAGATTTTTAATTTTGAGATTCTGGGCGCTGTGAAAATTGACGGGATCAAGAAAAAAAATATTCTGGTTTTCAGTGCTCCCAGAGATGAGGTGACACTGCTGCAAAATGTTTTTAAAAAAGCAGGATACTTTTTAACGGGAGTTACAGCAATCCCGTTTGCCATACAGAATTTTATCAGGACAAGGCAGATAGTTGTGGATGATTCCTATTTTGCTTTTGTCAATATATCCCGTGACCAGTCAGAGGTTTACTGCTTTTCCCAGTCGGGAATTCTGCTTGGAAGGACACTTAGAACAGGCTCTCAAAGTCTTATCAATGAGTTTGATCACTCCCTGGAAATGGACCCTGTTGACTATCTCTCTTCCATGAAAGAGATGGAGTCAGAAGAATTCATGCAGATAAGGGAATCTGCATTCAGGATGATAAGTAAAATTGCACGTACAGGGGATTATTGTTCTCAGTATTATACTGACAATACACCGATTCAACGCTATTTATTCTATGGAGAGCTGGATCAATGCAAACCGTTTATTCAGCTTGCATCAACCATGACTACGGGCTCTACAGAAATTCTGGAACCGATAAGAGATAATCTGACCGATTCAATTGCTGTGCCGATACCGCAGGATGCAAAAAAACGCAGCAATGTTCTGTCAGCATTTGGTATTGCTCTTTCCGACAATCATATTACCCCTAATTTTCTTTTTACCTTTAGCGATCACAGGAAATTAGAAAAAAGAAAAAAAATTATCCAGGCAATGATATTGACAGGCATGCTTTGTTTCATACTCTGTTTTGCAGCACAATTTTATCTTTCCACTTTCTGTAAACAGGAAAAGGAAAACCTGGTTCATCTGGAAAAGACAATAAAGAAAATGGAAAAAGTACCAGAAGGCTTTATTTCAGAAGCTATTGAAAATGCCCGAATGGATAATTTGAAGAAAAAAGAGTATATAGCCAGTTATCTTCCCCTGGCGGTTATTTCTGATATATGCCATTTTACACCGGAAAATATCTATCTGACTTCCATGACCTATGAATTGAAAAAAGGGCAGGGTGCTGTTGAAGATTCAGCAGAGCCTGAAAATCAGGAAACAGCCGGAGATTCATACAGAGTTGTAAAAAAGGTGTTCATTAACGGACAGGTATCAGGTCACTCATATACTCTTGAATCAGAATTTGACAGTTATATATTAAAACTTACAGAGTCCCCGGTATTTGACAGTGTTGAGATTGCTTCAAAACAGATAAAGGTAGTCAATGATAAAAAAAGGCTGTATTTTCAGGCAGCCCTGGAAGTGAATTGAATTGTGATAAAAACAGGCATTCATAAAAACAGTACTTTTACCTTAATTATTATCGGGTTAATCATTATCACATCTATCTTTTTTTATATGATGATTTTTCTTTATCCATCTTATAAATCTCTGTCAATAATCCGGCAGTCTGTTCTGGAAAAAACCTCAGAACGCGACCGCCTGAATCTCCTTTTCCCTGTTTATGCCAGATCAAGAATTCTGAATCAGACTGAATTTGATCAGGGACTGCCTCTTCCGGAAAGAAAACAGATCCACAGAAGTGAACTTGCAGAGTTATCCAGACAGATATCAAAAATAGCCAACAGAAATAACCTGCTGCTTTCCAACAGTGATTTTGATATCAACTCCCTTAACGATCCATCTGATTTTGTATCCATTACTGTTGAACTTAAGGGAAAACTGTCTGACTTCAGATTTTTTCTTATTGATATCATTGCAATAAAATTTTTTGACTCAATCAGGACGTTACGTATCAGCAGCGATAAAGAGCAGACAAAACACTTCTCTCTGCAAATGGATATAAGAACAAAGAAGAGATGATAATGAAAAAGCGGGAAAAAATTATATTGGGTGTGGCTCTTGCTGCAGTACTTTGTGGTTTGATAGATTTTTTCATACTGTCGGGAAAGAATAATACTGCGCGTAAAAATCAGTTGATTGCAGATAGAATGAATAAAGAAAAAATTTTTGCAGAACAGTCTGGTGTTGAAATCTCACAAATAGAGATGGTCAGAGAGCAGGTTAACGGGGATATGCTGATATCAAAGATTGAATCTGAGTGGGCGCATGATCCGTTTGTCCAACCTGTACAAGCGGATGAAGAGGTTGAATTGCCTGTTTCTGACATCATCTATTCAGGATATATAAGAGCGGGCGGGAATCTGTTTGCTGTGATAAACGGGATTGAATATCAATCAGGTGAGCTGATAAAAAAATATGAATATAAACTGATAAATATAACACCCCGGAAAATAATCCTGCAAAAAAACTTAAAACAGGGTACAGTATATTTAAAGGAAGATTAAAATAAGGATGTTATGAGAAAGCGTATTTTATATATAGGTATGGCTTCAGGGATAATTATATTCTGTCTGTCTGTTCTGTTTTCCGGATGCACTTCAAAGAAGGGGGAAAAGAAAATGACACTTCCGGAAATGGAGAAATGGAAGAAGGCAGCAGCTGAATCAGAAGCTGTCACCCCTGCTCCTGCCAAAAAAATGCACAGTGATTATTCAGTACTTGAAGACCAGATGGATTCAAGGGAGACCATTCAAAAAAAATCCCATGAAAAAAGAGAGATATCCACTGAACGCAAACTGCCTGTAATACCGGTCACACTTAAAATGCATGGTGTTGATCTTCCTGTTTTACTGCAGTCTCTTGCCAGAGCTGCCGGTTTGAATATTGTGATAAATGACACAGTTAAAGGGACTGCAAAACTTGTTATTACTGATGTTCCGTGGAATCAGGCTTTTACAGGTATTCTTGATACTTTTGGTCTTGCCTATGAATGGTCTGGAGACATTTTACGGGTGGTCACTGTTGATGATCTTAAAAAGAAACAGGCAATGATGGATGCAAGGCAGAATTATGAAAAGAGTAAAAATGCTCATGCACTGACCCTGATGCAGTTTGAACAGAAAAAAAGACAGCTTGAACCTCTGGTAACTAAAATTGTAAAAATTCAATATGCAGATCTTCATGCGCTTCAGCAGAATTTAATTCAGTATCTGTTAATCAAAAAACAGGAAACTGCTGATCAGAGTCCTGAAACACTGCTTGGGAAAAAAACAGAACAGGCTGAAACAGAAAATCTGCAGGGAAGTATCATGGTTGATGAATTTACCAACTCCCTGATTCTGCATGTATCACGATCTGATATCAGAAAAATTATGCCGGTTATCCGGAAACTTGACCAGCCAATAACACAGGTGCGAATAGAGGCCCATATTGTTGAAGCAGAATCAAATACCGGTAAAAAACTCGGCATTCAGTGGGGCGGTCTTGGCACTGCTTTGGGAAACAGGGGTAAAAGTGTTTCAGTTGGCGGAAATATAAGTCAGTTTGGAACACCGTTTCCAGAAGATGATGATGGTAATACGATTTCATATCAGCCTTCTGATGGAAATATTGTCAACCTGCCGATTTCTGATTTATCCGGTAACCTGATGAGTCTTGGTTTCATGGTCCAGAAAACCGGAAGATATGCTCTCTATGCCCAGCTGCTTGCCCTTGAAGAAGATGGTGTGCTTAATATTCTTTCAAAACCGTCTATTACCACTCTGAATCACCGGAAAGCAGTCATTAAAAGCGGCAGGGAAGTTCCTTTTCAGACAATTGAAGACAATGAAATCAATATAGAGTGGAAAGAGGCAGTCATAAAACTTGATGTAACCCCCCATGTTATTGATGATGACATTCTGATGCTTGAGATCATAACCCATAAGGATGAACTTGATTTTACCAATGATGTGAACGGTAATCCCACCATAATAACTAAAAATGCTGAAACCACGGTTACGCTTTTTGACGGTCAGACAACAGTTATAGGCGGGCTGAATAAAGATAAGAGCAGCGGGGGGGAAAAAGGGGTTCCCGGAGTTAAGGATATTCCAGGTGTGGGCTGGTTTTTTAAAAACAGAGATAAAGAGAAAAAAATGGAAGAGCTGCTGATCTTCATAACGCCTCATATATTAAAAACAGAGACATCAGCTCCCGGCAGAAAACAGCGTTAAGCAATGGATTATTACAAGCTATTTGATTTTGAAATTGAACCGTTTTCCAACTCTCCTGATCCAAGACTTTTCTACCAATCCAAAGGCCACATTGAGGTGTTGCAGAAACTTGAAATTTCAATTCGTCTCAAAAGGGGTCTGAATATAATCACAGGAGATATAGGGATAGGCAAAACAACTATATCCAGGCAGTTAGTTCAGAAACTCTCCCTTGATAAAAATATTGAATATTTTCTCATCCTTGACCCCGGTTTTAAAGATTCACAGGGATTTTTATCTCACATATTTCAACTATTGGAACCAGATGCCCATGAAGCGAATCTGAATGAAAACAATCTCAAAGAGCGGATTAAAAACTGTTTATTCAACAGGGCAGTTGATGGAAATAGAATTCTTGTTTTAATTATTGATGAAGGTCAGAAACTCTCTCTGGAAAACCTGGAAGTATTGCGGGAATTTTTAAATTTTGAAACCAATGATAAAAAAATGCTTCAGATAGTCATTTTTGCCCAGAATGAATTTACACAATCCCTTGATAGCGTAAAAAATTTGCAGGACAGAATAAATTTCAGATATAATTTAACCACACTCAATTTTCAAGAATCCAGAAGCTTGATTCAATACAGGCTGCAGCGATCCACTGTCACGGGGAAAAAAAGAAAAATTTTTTCCATGGCAGCATTTATTGCCATATACCTGTTTTCCAGAGGATCACCAAGAAAGATGGTGAACCTGTGTCATCATCTGATTCTTGAATTGATTATTAATAAAAAGAGAGAAGCCGGGTTTTTTCTGGTGAGATCATGTGAAAAAAAACTCACTGCCAGAGGTAAAACAGGACCTGGCCTGCGATCCGTATCCACTATTATTTTGATTGCTCTTTTTTTTTCATGTGGATATTACCTGGGTGGTTCTGTCAGAACTCCCGGTGATATCGTATCACTGTTCAGGTTTGTTCCTGCCGGCAGTCAAAGGAATACATTACCCATATCAGAATCAAAAGAGTCATCAGAAAAAATATATGCAGTAATCAAGGACCAGCCTTTTTCCCCTTCTGTTGCTGCAGATATAACCGTTCCAGATGCAATTGCTATGCAGATCGGGCCAGAGGCGCATAAAGAGGAAACAGAACAGACAGAAACCGCTCAAAACAGAGGAGACATCAATAGGGTTGATCAGGCTGCTGGCCGGGTGCAGATTATTAAAAATGAAGACTCATATGACCATACGCCTTCAGATATTTACGGCACTGTTCTTGTTCCGCCAAATGTTACGGTTTCTCTTATGATCAACCGTGTATACGGTGGTTTTTCTCCTGAGTTATTACAGAAGGTTCTGGCATATAACCGTACAATTTCAAATCCAGACAGGCTTTTATATGGAACCCGGTTCAATTTTCCGGTTCATGGTGCAGCAAAAGAGTATACCGATCACACGGTCTGTCTGCTCATTCTTCAAACCCGTGATTTTAAAACAGCATTTGATAGTGTGATGGCTCAAATCTACAGAAAGGCAGATATCAGAATACTTGCTTTCTGGTACAGGGAGACAGGCTATCTGTTTAATGTAATAATCGACAAACAGTTTGAAAATGTAAAAAAAGCACTGATTTATCTGGAAAAAATACAACCAGGTATTGAAGCTGTTCCTGTAAATGTGCTATCTCTAAAGATGAACAATTTTATGGAAAAGAGGTGACGTAATTGGCAGTACGAAAGAGACTTGGAGAAATCCTGGTTGAGGCAGGTCTGATTCCAGAAGAGAAACTTGTAGAAGCACTCTCCAGATTAAGAGAGAGTGGTCTCAAGCTTGGGGAATACCTGACTCAAAAGGGTATTTTATCTGAGAATGCAATTACAAACGCCATAGCTTCTCAATTGAACATAAAAAAATACTCCCCTGGTGATTACACTATATCATCTGAATTATCAGAAATTATTGATGTGGATACGGTCAATAAATTCCGTGCAGCTCCGGTAAAATACGAAGGTGGGGTTTTGACCCTTGCAATGATGGATCCACTGGATATCATTGCCATTGACTATATCGAAGTCATGACCAATATGGAAGTTGAAACAATCATCTGTTCTGAACAGAACTTTACCCATCTGCTGTCAGGTATCTATGGAGCGTACTCAGGTAAAGACGGGATGATGAAGCAGGTTAAGGATATAGCTGAAATGGAGCTGTCATCTGCTGAAGAGGATTATACGACTGAAGTCATGGCAACAGATCTCCAGGATATGGCTGAAAAAGCCCCTGTCATCAAACTGGTTAACTCCATTCTTTCCCAGGCAGTCAGGGACGGTGCCACTGATGTTCATCTGAGTCCTGAAAAAGAGTATATTGAGATCCGGTTCCGTGTGGATGGCAAACTCAATCGAATTCCCACTCCTCCAAAACGGATGTTTCTGCCAATGATATCACGTATAAAACTCATAGCCAATCTGGATATCTCTGTGACTCGGATTCCCCAGGATGGGCGTATGACAATTATACTCAATAAAAAAGAGATTAATGTGAGGGTTTCCACCATTCCCACCGTATATGGGGAGAATATGGTTTTAAGGCTTTTAGATGCCAGTTCCGGGATTCACACCCTTGATAAACTCGGATTTCATTCACGAGACATAGACTCTTTAAGAAAAATGATAAGAATGCCCTATGGCATGATTTTATGCACCGGCCCCACAGGCAGCGGCAAGAGCACTTCACTTTTTGCAATGCTGCAGGAGATCAATTCTCCGGATACCAATATCATAACACTTGAAGACCCTGTTGAATACAGGATGGAACATATAAGGCAGGTTCAGTTGAACCATAAAGCGGGCATGACTTTTGCTTCCGGGCTTAGATCCATATTACGCCAGGACCCTGATGTTATAATGGTGGGAGAGATAAGAGATACAGAAACAGCAGGTGTTGCCGTGCAGGCCGCTTTAACCGGTCACCTTGTCTTTTCAACTGTCCATACAAATGATGCGCCCGGTGCCATTACCCGGTTCATCGATATGGGAGTTGAACCCTTTATGGCGGCATCTGTCATGCTTGTTACCATTGCTCAGAGATTGATAAGAAGATTGTGTCCTCATTGTAAAGAAAAATATACTCCCTCTTCCCAGATATTGAAGTTCTGGGGATTAAAAAAAAACAATTATATTTTTTACAGGGCAAAGGGATGTTCCAGCTGCAAGGATACCGGTTATAAAGGGCGTGTTGGATTTTATGAAATTCTCTATGTCAACGAAGCCATCAAACAGATGATCATTGCTGGCAAATCTGCTCAGGAGATATCAATTGCAGCCCAGCAGACCGGCCAGATGAAAGCGTTGAAATTTGATGCACTGCAAAAAGTTGTAAAAGGGATCACCAGTTCTGAAGAAGCAATGTCGGCTATACTGGCAAATTAATATGGCACTCTATCTTTATAAGGCAATTAATGAAAACGGGAATCAGATTTCCGGCGAAATTGAGGCAGGATCCAGGCAGGAAGCCATGGAATCACTCGTTTATCAGGGACATATTCCGGAATCTGTAAAAAAAAAAAGTGTTAAATCTTCCGGCGGTGGAATTTTTTCAAAGTTAAAGGAATTGACAAGCAGTGTTCCAACATCAGAACTGATTATGTTCACAAAACAATTTAAAACACTGATGCAGGCAGGTGTTTCAATATTGAGGATTTTTCAGATTCTCGAAACCCAGACAGAGAACAGGATATTAAAAAAAGCCGCCAGTGATATGATAGAGGAAATCAAGCAGGGATCCTCCCTTTTTAAATCATTTTCAAAGCACAAAAATATTTTTACCCATCTCTATGTCTCAATGATTAAAGCGGGAGAAGAGTCAGGTTCTCTGCCCAGAGTCCTTGACCGGCTCATTTATGTTATAGAGCATGAAGAGAAAATAAAAAATGATGTAAAAGCAGCTGTAAGATATCCCATCATGGTATTGTGCTTTCTGGGTGTTGCTTTTATTGTACTGTTAACATTTGTAGTGCCTAAATTTGTTACTATTTTTCAAAATGCCGGAATTGAGCTTCCCATACCCACTAAGATATGTATGTTTCTTTATATGGTTTTAAGTCAGTACTGATTTTATTTGCTTATCGTTCTGGCTGTTCTGGCTTTTGGAATCACCAGATATATTAAAACCAGTAATGGAAGGCTGGTCAAAGATATACTGCTGATGAAAATACCTATTATCGGACCTGTTTTAATCAAATCTGCCATGTCCCGCTTTTCCAGTATTTTTTCTATTCTCCAGTCCAGCGGGGTATCTATTATAGAATCCATGCAGATACTGGCTGATGCCATAAACAATGCCGCCATTGCAAGGGAGTTTGAGCGGATTAATGAGCTTTTGAAGGAAGGCAGAGGCATTTCCCAGCCAATAGGGCAGGCAAAATATTTCACCCCCATGATTGTAAATATGATAGCCATTGGAGAAGAATCTGGTAATCTTGATGAAATGCTTGAAGAGATTGCCCGGCATTATGACGCAGAGGTGGAATTTGCCACAAAGGGATTATCAGATGCTATCGGGCCGATTCTTATGGTTGGCCTTGCCGGGGTTGTCGGGTTTTTTGCCTTTGCTATTTTCCTTCCCATGTGGGATTTAACCAAAATGAGTCAGTAGGAGTGGTCATGGCACCTGAAAAACTCGTCAATAAAGGTAAAAAATTATTTTCTCTCTCTTTCAAATATGAAATAAGCCTTTCAATTCTGATACCGGCTATTTTTTCCGGTATAGCAATCTTTTCTTTTATTGTCGGTTTGAATTTAAACAGATCAGCTGATAGTGAAATAGCCCTCTTGTTGGGATCAGGTATTGCTATATTTAGTTTTCTCTGCGGATTGACGATTTTTCTTCGTCTGATGAGACCCATAAAGAATTTTGTTTCAACTGTTCAGAACCTTCCCGTGTTTCAGGATATAAACCAATCAGAAGAAGATCTTCAGGGGTCTGAACCGAAAGCAATAAATGAAATTGACCAATACAGTTATATGCTGGACCAGGCCACAGAGATTCTTGGAAAAATTGAATCTTCCAAAATGTTTCCCAATATCATCGGGCAAAGCAAGCCAATGCGTAATCTCTTCACTCAAATACTCAAGGTTGCACCCACTGATGCATCTGTGTTGATAAATGGTGAAACAGGAACAGGTAAAGAGCTTGTTGCAGATTCCATTTTTGAACACAGCCTCAGGGCAGACTACCCTTTTATCAAGATAAACTGTGCTGCAATACCCGACGACCTGCTTGAAAATGAGTTGTTCGGACATGAGAAAGGTGCTTTTACCGGAGCAACCCATCAGAAAAAAGGTAAATTTGAGATTGCCCATAAAGGGACTCTCTTTCTTGACGAAATTGCAGATATCTCCTCTTCTCTTCAGGCCAAGCTGCTTAGAGTTCTCCAGGAAAAAGAGATCAGCCGCCTGGGAGGGAATACAATGCGCAAGATTGATGTCCGATTTATTTTTGCCACCAATAAAAATCTTTCCAGGCTTGTAAATAAAGGAATATTCAGAGAAGATCTGCTTCACCGTATTAATGTCTTTCCTTTAACTCTGCCTCCTTTAAGGGAGAGAGATGATATTGCCATTCTGTCAAACCATTTCCTTAATCGAAATCCATCTTTAAAATCAAAATCAATACGGATTTCCACCAATGCCATGCAATACCTTGAATCCTATTCCTGGCCGGGGAATGTAAGGGAACTTGAAAACACTATTCATCGTGCTGCTATTTTGACTGAAACAGATGTGATTGAGGTGCTCCATCTGCCAAAAGCAATTGTTGATAATACAATAAATATAACTGAATCGCCTGGGACAGAAAACAGTGATATTCCAATCTTACCCGATAATCTCTCCATTGATGACTATTTAAATGAAATGGAGAGAAAATTAATCATGGCTGCACTTGTGGCTTCCCGTGGAAAGCAGACAGAAGCTGCAGATCTTCTTAATATAAAACAGCGAAGCCTCTGGCACAGAATAAAAAAATACCAAATTAATGTTGCTTCTCTGAAAAAGAACATCAAAATTTGAAATTTCAGCTACAAAGATTGTAGTTTTTTCAATTTATTTCTATCTGACCTGCCTTTATATCTCTTTCAAATCATATTTTTAAATATGTATCTAAAAAAAACTCCGATGATATGTGCTTGAATAACAGGTGGTTAAAATATATAAATCTTAATATATAAAATATTTAAACAAAATATTTTATATATTGGCATTAAAAATGCTTGACTAATGCATAATTAAAGACAAATAAAACAGATTCACAAACGTGAGTCACGTTATCAGTAAAAAAAGCAGGTTCATTCATGCTTGACAGTGTTAAAATTATTAAAGTAAAAATCTGATATAGATATAGAGTAAGAAAATTAAACTAACAAAGGAGATAGGCATGAGAACAGATGTTATTAAAAATCAGAAGGGTTTTACCCTGGTAGAAATTATTGCAGTGCTTATCATATTAGGCATACTTGCAGCAGTAGCAGTACCAAAATATCTAGACCTGCAGGAGGATGCAAGGGTGCAGTCTGCAAAGGCAGCAGTTTCAGAAACCAAAGCAAGACTTTCCGGCGCCTATGGAAAATATTTTTTAAAGAATGGTGAAAAACCGTCAAAGACCGCTGATATCTGTGGTACAAAGGGGATGAATGATGCAAAAATTCTTCCGACAACCGGGAAGGGAGATGTCCCAATGGGAGATGATTACACTGTGAGTATAACGTCCGGGACATCAGATGCCACCATTACCGTGACAAAGGTTCAGGGGAATACATTATCTCCTTCAGTTACCGGCACCTGGACTCTGCCATAATTGATATATTTTTATGTACAAAAGAGAGTAAAATTCATAGTATAGAGTAAGAAAATTAAACTAACAAAGGAGACAGGCATGAGAACAGATGTTATTAAAAATCAGAAAGGTTTTACCCTGGTAGAAATT
>CAZWSL010000002.1:146954-153314 GCA_964636495.1 uncultured Desulfobacula sp.
AGGCATGAGAACAGATGTTATTAAAAATCAGAAAGGTTTTACCCTGGTAGAAATTATTGCAGTACTTGTAATATTAGGCATACTTGCAGCAGTAGCAGTACCAAAGTTTATAGATCTGCAGGAGGATGCAAGGGTGCAGTCTGCGCAGGCAGCAGTTTCAGAAACCAAAGCAAGACTTTCCGGAGCCTATGGGAAATATCTTTTAAAGAATGGTTCAAAACCGTCAAAGACAGCTGATATCTGTGGTACAAAGGGGCTGAATGATGCAAACATTCTTCCGACAACCGGAAGTGGAAATGTTCCGATGGGGGATGATTACACTGTGAGTATAACGTCCGGGACATCAAATGCCACTATTACCGTGACAAAGGTTCAGGGGAATACATTATCTTCTTCAGTTACCGGCACCTGGACTCTGCCATAATTAATATATTCTGTGCCGGTAACTCTTCAGGTGCCGGCACATTTTTTTAACATGGTATGAACCATCAGTTTAACATTATGGTTTCATGGAAAATTAATTTAATGCTGACCGAGCGGAAAGGGTTTACACTGATTGAAATCATTTCAGTTCTAGTCATTCTTTCCATTTTGGGAAGTGTTGTTTTATCAAGAGTTGTCGATTCAAGTTCAGAATCAGCATCTGCAAAGGATGTCATAAAATCACATATCCGGTATGCGCAGATAATGGCCATGGAATCCAATGAAGTCTGCGGGATCAGTTTTACCATAGACAAGTATTCAATTTTCAGGAATAATTCTGTTTCTGACAAAATCACACTGCCAGGTAATGATGGGACAGATTTTTCTATTCCGAAAAGCCTTGGCACAGCCCAAGAGACAATTTATTTTGATCTCTGGGGCACTCCTTACACCACCCTTTCACTGACAAAGCCGAGACGTACAGGAAGTATTGGTTCTCTTGATATTTATATGACCGCTGATACAGGGTATATCAAATGAAAAACAGGATAATATTTTTTCAAAATCAAGAGGGGTTTTCCCTGGTTGAAATTATTATTACCATTACGATTGCATCTGCTCTTTTTGCAATGATGTTTGCCTATTTCAATACTTCAGTTTATGAAAGCTCCCAACCTGTCACTCAATTGAACCGCACCTTTAATTTGACCCGGACTGCTGAAAGAATTACAGAACATTACAGGCAGGATACTTCTGCAGATTTAAAGATTATAAAAGACAATCTTGCCAAGAAGCCTGGCAGATATGGAAAAGGTTATTCAGTTGTGACCAGTGAGTTTGTTAAGTTTGTTAAAGGCAATGATACCCCTGCTAAAAAAAAAGATCCAAAGAATGTGTTGAAAATACAGATTCGCCAGGATGATACCAATGAAACCATTACCCTCTTATTTACAAAGCAGTAAAAAAAAATCCGATTTTGCCGGACAAAAAGGATTTACTCTTGTGGAAATTATTGCTGTTCTGGTGATTACCGGAATTTTAGCGGTTCTGATCAGTACAGGTGTGGTCAGGATTATTGAAGGGTATTTTTTTACAAGGGATAACACTGCCGCTGCCATGAAAGCTCAGGTTGCAGTCATTAAAATTTCAAAAGAGTTGAGATCCATTGAGAAGATTAATTCTGGAAAGAAGAGATCAATGAGTTACTCATATAACCGTAACGGCAAAACCATAGCAGACAGGAGTCTTTTCTGGTCAGGAACTGCTTTAGCACCGCTTATGCTGGGAAAAAACATCCTGCTGGAAAATGTAACTGATTTTGAAATTACCTTTCATGAGGATTACCAGGATTCCGGAAGTAACACCTGGAGTCAAAATAAAAAAATAATTGGTATTTCCTTTAGCCTGAAAGGGGCATCAGATCATGTCTCCCCCTTTTCTACCATGATAGTGCCACGGAATCTGTAAGGCAGTAAAATGAGATATGCAAATCTGTTTTTCATAAACAGCTGCAGCGGGAAAAAACAATCTGCTGCCCTGAAAAATAATAAGGGTGCTGCCATGGTATATTTAATCAGTGTAATCATGCTGATGTCTGTTCTGGGGACTGCCATCCTTAAGCTCTCTTCCACGGCAACACTCAGCCATATAGCGGCTAATCATATGGACCGCGCCTATTTCATGGCTGAAGCAGGGGGCAATTATGCCATTGCGCTTGTTAAGGATGATATTGAATCAGACGGTAAATATGATGATACCTATTCCCTGCATAATAAGACATTTACCCTTGATACATCCGGTAAAAAAGAGGATGGAAAATTCAAAATTGAGGTGGATAATTCAAATGAAGCATTCACCCGGATTACATCCATTGGCAGTATTGATGCAGGAGTATCAGTTTCTGTTACCGTCAGGCTGATCTATGATCTGGCTAAAACAGCAGGTCAGCCTGTTTTTGACAGATCCCTTTTCAGCGGCGGGAAAATGGTATTGGGAGATAAGGTCTATGTAAATGGAGATGTTGGCACCAATGCAGCAAAAATTGATAAGAAAAAGGGAGTGAAAATTACCGGCACAGAGGAGACTTCAGCAGGAAAAACCCTTGATTCAGTCATTTTTTTATGCGGGAACTGCACAAAAAAAAAGAGTGTCAAAAAGGATGAAACATGGAACTCCGGCACATATGAGTACCAAAGCCTCACTGTTGGAAAAAATAATACCATAACCATAAAAGGGGATGTTGTTTTATATGTTAAAGAGGATTTTATAATGGAAGAGCAGACCGGTTTTAAAATTCTGGATAACGCTTCTTTGACTGTTTATGTAGGTGGGAATGCTGAATTCTATGAGAATTTTACAACTGAATTTCCGGATGGACCGGACCGGCCTGAGGATTTTATCATTTTTGGTACCTCCCAAACTGTTGGAGTAAGAGTTTATAACAATTCCACTTTTATTGGCGGGATATATGCTCCTGACAGTAACGTTGAGATACAAGATGAATCAGATATACGGGGTTCCCTGGTCGGAAAAGAGGTAAAAGTGAATAAAAATAGCAATGTCATATGGGATGAAGATATGGGTTCGGTATCCTCACCCGGCAAAGGAAGTGTCACGCTTTCCAATCCTGTCCAGTATTTTTCCCAGTAAAATCATAAACTGTGAATAAACTGCTGCAATTTCTTCTGGTGGTTTTCACTGATAGTTTTGATTAAAACACCGACTCCGGTCTCTTCTATACGAACGACTTCTGCAATAAATGCCAGCTCTCCATCATCTGTCATCATTCTGACAGCAATATTCTCTCCTTTTTTCAATTTCTGGTCTGTCCGGATAAAAGCACCGGTAAGCGATACGTCTGCTGCATCTGCCTGTATCCGCTCAACTCCGGTATTGATGTCTGCAGAAATACTTACCGGCTTACGTTTGCAGTCACGAACTTCAATGTGGATTATTTTCTCTTTTCTGTTATTTTTATTTTTGGCAGCTTCAAAAAGCAGTGAGAGAATTTTTTTATCCGTCTCTTCATCGGTTTCCAGAATCTGTTTTATAAGCTCAAGTTTATCTATCATATATCCTCCTGAACAGCAGCAGCTCCGGCAAACTGCCAATCTTATTTTTATCAATCTTATTTTTTATCTTTTTTATACCTATGACTTGTATCCCGTTCTGTCAAGAAATGCGTTTCAATTTTTTTAAAATTTGATAAAATTTTTCATGCTCTCTATCTTTTACAGGGATGTGATGATATGACAGGATAATGATCTGCTTTGATTTAATGACGCAGGAGGGTAAATATGATGAAAAACATTACATTGATACATGTTCTAATATGCGTTTTTATATCAGGACTCTTTTTTATGCCTGCAGGAATGGATGTATCTGTACCCTTTATAGAAGACCTGCGATTAAAAAGTATTGATGTGCGGTTTAAGATCAGAGGCGGGAGAGAAACCTCTGGTAATGTCATTATTGCAGGAATTGAGCAAAGGGGGATCGATGCCTATGGCAGATGGCCATGGCCAAGATCTGTTTTTGCAAAACTTCTGGTACGCCTGAAGGAAAGCGGGGCAAAAACAGTTGTTTTTGACCTTCTTTTCCCTGAGCCTGAAAAGAGCAGAGTAGCAGAGGCGGTTGGATCACTTGCAGATACCTATATGGAACTGGAACTGCTCAATGATAATTTTCAGAACCAGATTTTTTTTGATGAAATGGTCCAGGTGGTGGAGGAGTCTGACAATGATTCCCTGATGGGGGAGGCAGTGGCGTGGGCTGATAATGTCATTCTTGGGGTCGTATTTGAACCCGGGGAGAAAGCTGAACTGCCTGATATCGATATAGACAAAGCATTGTATCAATATGATCCTGGAAATAAAATGTGGAATCAAAGAGATTTTTTTTCAAGGGATAGAATCCTTTTACCCATAAGCAAACTGGGAAGAGATACTGCTGCAATGGGATACACCAATGTTTTTCCTGAAAATGATGGTATTATCAGAAGGGAAAAACCGGTTATCATGAATGAAGATGTTCCCTTCATGCCCCTTGCTGTGGCGGCTGCAGGTCATTATCTGAATAAAAAACCATTTCTGGATCCCGGCGGGAGTATTACAATTGGAGGCCGTGAGATTGAGTTTGATGATTCAGGTTCAATATATCTTGATTTTTACGGTCCTGAAAACACTTTTGCAGGGTATTCCATTGCAGATATCATTGAAGGGAGAATCCCGCCTGATCAGCTGAAAGATAAAGCGGTTATTATCGGCGGCATGGCAACAGGACTGGGGGATATCTGGCCGACCCCCTTCATCGGAGAGATTCCAGGTGTATTTATTCAGGCGACTTTTCTTGATAATATCCTGCAGAACCGGGTAATGAAGATACCTGCTAATCAAGTCTGGATCTGTTTTGCTGCTATCCTTGCCCTGGTTTTTCTGCCACTGGCACTCAGGATTGTGGTTTCTCCCCTGCTGTCAACTTTTGCAGGGGTGATTACCATGACAGGGTATGCTTCACTGACCCAGTATGTCTTTAATACACATCAATTGATATGGCCGATTGTTCTACCCCTGGGAGCAGGTGTCTCAGCCGCTCTCATACTGCTTGTCTATAATTTTATAACTGAGCAGAAGCAGAAAAGCTTTATCAAGAATGCTTTTGGTCAATATCTTTCTCCAGAAGTTATCGATATCCTTGTCAAGAATCCCGACAAGCTCAGCCTGGGCGGCGAACGGCGGGAAATGACAGCCTATTTCAGCGATGTTGCCGGTTTCTCCTCCATATCTGAACAATTAGACCCGGACCAGCTCGTTGCACTTTTAAATGAATATCTGACTGAAATGACAGATATTATAGCGAAATATAACGGAACCGTGGATAAATTTGAAGGGGATGCCATTATCGCTTTCTGGGGGGCACCGCTGGACCAGCCTGATCATGCGTTATTATGCTGTCTGGCAACCATTGAGATGCAGAATCGAATGAAAGAAATCAGAGACAGATTTGCCAGAGAGGACAAACCGGTGCTCAA
The DNA here is from genome assembly GCA_964636495.1 of uncultured Desulfobacula sp. Taxonomy (GTDB): domain Bacteria; phylum Desulfobacterota; class Desulfobacteria; order Desulfobacterales; family Desulfobacteraceae; genus Desulfobacula. The sequence goes on from CAZWSL010000002.1 coordinate 152,407, forward strand.
TGTAAGGATGGGGATTAATACGGGACCCATGGTTGTCGGTAATATGGGGTCCCAGACAAGAATGGATTATACCATGATGGGCGATGCCGTTAACCTGGCCGCCCGGCTGGAAGGTGCGAACAAATATTACAGCACATATACAATGATTTCACATTATACCTATGACAAGGTTAAAGATGAGGTTGAAGTTCGTGAACTGGATACCATCCGGGTCGTTGGTAAAAAAGAACCCATAACAGTTTATGAGTTACTGGAAACCAGAGGAAACCTGGATAGAATGACATCCAGCCTGGTCAGCCGGTATAACAGCGCCCTTGAATTGTATAAAAATCAGAAATTTGATGAATCAAAGGCTGAATTTGAATCCATTGTACAGGATTATCCTGAGGACGGACCCTCCCAGACGTATATCTCCAGGTGCGAATTATATAATGAAGAACCGCCGGGAGATGAGTGGGATGGTGTCTTTAACTTGACGGCAAAATAATGAATTGACAAAAATCACCGGATGAGATCAGGATTTTATCCACCACTGAAATGCTGTCATATCAGCAGACTTGCATATCATTAAGGTTTGACTGTTTTTTGAAAATCACGGTGTGGCATGTTGAGGATTCTAACGGATAGGGAAAGCTAAAATTGCGGAAAAGCCGGATATCAGGATTACCGGCTTTATCCGGCTGTAAATTGATCTGGCAGACACCTTGTGAAAACCGGTATCTGCCAGATCGAATCTGATCTCCTGCATTTGATTTATGTTGGACTTCCCTCCTTTTCATCATTGCTGGGTGGAGCTTCTGGTTCAGGTTCAGGTTCAGGTTCTGGGTCTTGCTGCTGTTCTTCTTCTTTCTGCTCTTCTTCTTTCTGCTCTTCTTCTTTCTGCTCTTCTTCTTTCTGCTCTTCTTCTT
>CAZWSL010000002.1:153414-172930 GCA_964636495.1 uncultured Desulfobacula sp.
TCTTCTTCTTTCTGCTCTTCTTCTTTCTGCTCTTCTTCTTTCTGCTCTTCTTCTTTCTGCTCAGCTTCCTCTTGTTCTATTGTTTCACCGGTTGTATCTTCAGTCTCTTCTGCAGCCTCTTCAACCTCTTCAGCGGCAGCTTCTACATCATCAGCAGTAGCATTTTCATCTTCCAGAACTTCGTTGACCTCTTCCACGGCCTCATCAACTTTTTCAACAGATTTAGCTGCCTCATCAGCTGTCTGGGTCAGCGCCTCTGCTTTTTCCTGATCCTGTTCAACAATTGCTTCTGCAGCCAGACTGCTTACTTTGACAGCATCTTGTGCTGCTTTTGAAGAATCTTCAGCAGCATCGGAAATGGATTTTGCAAGTGCTATCTGTTCGGGAGTTTCCGCTTCTGCACTGGCTTCTACTGCTTTGTCCGCCAGCTCAACAGATTTTTCTGCAGTTGCAAGGATTTTTTCAACTTTTGAGCTTAATTCCCCTGCATCTTTTGTACCTTCAGTATCATCTTTTGCCGCAAGCAGTGTTCCGCTGTTGTTGGTTTCAATGGCTTTTGCTGCCGCTGCAGTTGTATAGGTCGCTGCTTTGGCTGATGCCAGGGCTGTTTCCCTCTGTTCAGCAGTTTTTGCAACAGCTACCAGATCTGCTGCTTTTTCAGCAGTCTCGTTTGCTTTGTCTGCCAGAGCCAGAGCGATGTCATTCTGTTCACTTGCCTTCTGAGCTGCTTTTATACCCTCTTCATCATTCTGCAGGGTTTCAAGTATCAACACAATATCGGAATTGACAGACTCTTTATTGGCTTTGATCAATGTGTCAGCAGCCTCGGCTGCAAGTTTGTTTGTCTCTTTCACAGTATCATCAGTTGCAGCTTTTTCAGCTTTTTCCGATTTCTCTTTTGTCTGCTGCGCTTTTGTAATTTTTTCCTGTTTGACAGCAAGAGCTGTTAATACTGTTTCTACTTTCTCAAGGGTTGTTTTGACCGTCTCTTTTATTTCAGGGTCACTGTTTTTGATAAAGGCTTGTAATTCTGCTTTTGTTTCGTTGATATTTGCCGTGTTATCACCAGGATTACTTGAAGATGCCATGGAGGCCTGGAATGTTTCAGACTGCATCGCCTGGGCAAGTTCTAAAATCAGTGGAATCACTTCCTGGAAAATGCCTGATGTATCCATGTTACCCTCGTAGAGCTTTCCAGCAGACTCTCCTTTTTCATCGGCGCCGAACCATCCCCCGGTTCCCCTGAGAGCAGCAACCGCGGTGGGAAGTTCAATCCGGGTCTTTCTGTCTGCTGTCGGCTGTTCATGATACTTGGATCTTCCCAGCATGATACGGATGCTTCTCAGCCTTGTCTTTTTATCTGAACCCGGAGTGACCTGTTTCAGCTTATCAATAACACGGATGCTGGAAAACGGGTCAACAAACATTGTAGCGCCGTCATCAAAAACAACCAGTGCATTTCCCTCTCTGGTAACAATTTTAGCACCGGAATAGAGTCTCAGGTCTTTTTGGGCCGGGGTCCACTTACCGGCATTTTTGATCATTGTTTCACCGGCAAAATCTTTCAGGGTTGCAATCCCCTGGGGGGCTGCAAATCCAGAACTTGCAAAAAGAAAAATCAGTGAAACCACTATCATCATAATGGTAAATTTTTTTCTATTGATCTGCATAATGAATCCTTTCAAAAACAGTTTTTACATACCTGCCTGCTGTTATGGGGTTATATTTTTTGTGATTAATGAAAACAAATAAGTTAGTTTACACTACAATAGATAATATTGGAATAATAAAGTCAATATTTTTTATGATTTTTACTGTTTTTTAGCAGGGGTGACACCCGCAGGCCTTTTCATCAGAAGCCTTTCATATATGGCCTGTTCAAAGAGATGTGAGCAGATAAATGAACAGATGAACTGGAGCAGATGGATGTTGCCGGGCAGACTCAGTTTTAATGGTTGAATTTAGTCATCAGTTTCATTACAATGGATGAACCTGGTGCTGTCTGCAGATCTCGTTCATCTGGTATCAGGAGTAGAGAAGTGATGAAAATTCAGTGTGATAATTTCTTTTCAATCGGTAAATAAATTGAAAAAAGGTGGAGGAGGCTGTTTCATGAAGGTATTGATTGCTGAAGATGATATGACGTCACGTCTGATTTTAAGTTCAATTCTCAAAAAATGGGATTTTACTCCTGTTCTGACCTGCAACGGAGGAGAGGCATGGGATGCACTGCAGTCGGAAGATGCCCCCAGGCTTGTCATTCTTGACTGGCAGATGCCTGAAATGAGCGGTATTGAAGTCTGCCGGAAAGTCCGTAAGATTGAGACTACTGATCCGCCATACCTGATTGTGCTCACGGCAAAAGATAAAAAAAGAGATATCGTCAGGGCACTGGATGCAGGGGCAAACGATTTTATCTCCAAGCCCTATGATAATGAAGAGCTGCAGGCCAGGATCAATGTGGGGAAACGGATGCTTGAGCTTCAGTCAGCACTTGCTCAAGCATATAAATCCCTGAAGCATGAAGCAATTCATGATCCCCTGACCGATATTTATAACCGCAGGGCGATTATGGATTTACTCTCAAAAGAGATATCAAGGGCTGAAAGGAAAAAAACAGTTCTCTGTATCGGCATGTGTGATATTGATCACTTCAAGAGAGTAAATGATACATACGGCCACCAGGTCGGCGATGAGGTGCTGATTGCCTTTACTCAGCGTGTTGAGGGCCAGTTACGTGCCTATGATCATGTGGGAAGATATGGAGGAGAGGAGTTTCTGGTATTAGCACCGGGGATTAAGAGACCCTATAATAAAACCGTATTTGAACGGATATGCAATAGTTTCCGGAAAAATAAAATATTAACTGCAAAGGGAGATATCTCAATTACTGTCAGTATCGGCGTAACCCTGTTTACAGGTGATCAAGATGTGGATACACTGCTGGCAGAAGCAGACTCTGCCCTTTATGAGGCAAAATCATCCGGACGAGACCGTGTGGTTTATGCAGAGTCGATAAATTGTTAAATATCATTTTCAGATGAAAACAGAGGGCCAGGAAGATGTATACAGATACTTTCAGAAGCATTTATTTTCCGGCCTGCTTCAACCAGGGCACTGCACCAGGTGCTCAAAAGCGGTAAAGTATCCTGCTTGCCGGAGATATATCCGTGTAAATTTTTTCATCCATCTATTTTTCTTCTCCCTGTGATTCCTGGTTCGTGTATTTAGAAAATGATAAAATATGCTTGACATATATTTTAAATCTATAAAAAAGTATATGTTATCTTTATCTATGAGCGTGTGACAGCTGACCCGCCAGGTATGGGCAGGATAGCTGTGCGCAGGGCTCCTGCTCAGGAATAGTGATGTTTTCTGGAGAAGGAAATAAAACTATTGTTTACAGGTTGTATATGTTTAACTTAATCAGGGAGAGGAAGAGAGGATGAAAAAAATATTGACTGTTTTAAGCGGCTTACTCTTTGTCATGGCATCTTTTTCAGCAGCAGATGCAAAAACAAAGTGGGACCTGCATCTTAACTACTCAGCAGGAAACTTTCACTCACAGGGGGCTCAGAGGTTTGCAGACAGGGTTGCTGAAGCAACCAGTGGAGAGCTTATAATTGTACTGCACCCTGGTTCTTCCCTGGGATTTAAAGGACCTGAACTGCTGAGAGCTGTTGCAGAAGGCCAGCTTGCCATCGCAGAGGTTCCCACGGGCATGGTTGAAGGAGATGCACCAATCCTTGCATTGACGGCACAGCCATTTATCTCTGCCAGCTCTTTTGAACAGCGCCTGTTATACCAGCTTGCAAAACCAGCATATGCTCAAACCCTTGCAAGATTCAACCAGATGACTCTTTACACTTCGGTCTGGCCTTTTTCAGGTATCTATACCCAGCGTGCCATAAAATCTCAATCCGATTTAAAGGGCCTTAAAATGCGGGTTTATGACGGTACAGGCCTGGCTTTTGGAAAAGCAACAGGGATTGCTGCACGGAAAATGCCTTTTTCGGAAGTATATCCTGCCATGAAAGCAGGGCTTCTTGATTCCATGTATACATCTTCTGTATCCGGAGTTGATGCTAAAGCGTGGGAAGTGTTGAGATATTTCACCCCCATCAATATAGTCGGGCCTGTAAATATGATTAATGTGAATAGAGATGCATGGAATAAGCTGGGTAAAAACCTTCAGGATGTTGTTCTGGAAATTGCGGTACAGATGGAAGATGAGATGTGGAACCTTGCCGGAGATATGGACCGTAAGAGCAGGGCTGTTCTGATTAAAAACGGAATGGTGATTGATTCTGTTTCCAAAGCGTTCCGCAGGGAACTCAATGCTGTGGGTGATGCTCTCAGGGCTCAGTGGGCAGAGAGAGCAGGTGAAGATGCACAGCGTATTTTAAAGGAGTATAAGAGGATTGCGGGTCGCTGAACAGAAGGACTGCAGGGTTTTTATCAAGAACAATGGGTTTTCTCGGCATTCCCGCTGCAATCACCCAGGCTATCAATGAACTGAATCTCTCTCCCTACATGCTCATGCTGCTTCTCGGGGCTGTCTATATTATGCTGGGATGCCTTCTTGACGGTTTTTCCGGAGATTGCTTTATATCTGACGCAACTTATGGTAGGAAAACAGATAAGTTAAATTGAATATGAGGATACCTGATGAAAACGATTGATCTCAATTGTGATATGGGTGAAAGTTTTGGTGCCTACAGGATGGGCAGAGACAGTGAAGTGATGCAGTATATCTCATCTGCAAATATTGCTTGCGGATTCCATGCCGGTGATCCCGCTGTCATGGATAAAACAGTTCAAGCAGCAGTGAAAAACGGGGTTGGAATAGGTGCACATCCGGGTTATCCTGACCTGTTGGGTTTTGGACGCAGGAGTATGAGTGTCACACCGGATGAGATAACACAATATCTGCTGTATCAGATTGGTGCGCTTCATGCATTTTGTGAATCCCATGGTGTGAGGATGCAGCATGTAAAACCCCATGGAGCACTCTATCTTGATGGAGTTGAAGATCCAAAAATCGCAGAGGCTGTTGCCAGGGCCATCATGCAATTCAACCCGGACTTATATTTTGTCGCCCTTGCCGGTCACAAAGGCAGGGCCATGGGAATAGTCGGGGAGCAGACAGGTCTCAAGGTGGTATATGAGGCTTTTCCTGACAGGGCATATACACCGGAAGGTACACTTGTTTCCAGAAGGGAGAAGGGTGCAGTTATCAGTGATCCTGAACGTGTTGCCAAGAGGGCTCTTGATATGGCCAATGGTTTTGTCAAAGCAGTGGATGGGTCAACAATAGCGCTTTCTGCACACACCCTATGTGTTCATGGTGATAATAGTGAAGCTGTAAATCTGGTAAAAAATATTAAAGCTGTTCTTGAAGCTGAAGGCATCAGGGTTCAGCCCATGGGGAAAACAGATATATGACAAAAACGAGTCATGAAACCGGACTGATATTCCGCAATGCAGGAGACAGGGGCATTCTCATTGAATTAGGCCTGAAAATTGATCCTGGTATCAATCATAAAGTAAGAGCAGTGGCAAAAGCCTTAGAACTCAATCCCATTAAAGGCATCACCCAGATTATACCGACTTACCGCTCTGTTCTGTTGATTTATGATCCCCTTGTGACGCAACCTGACAAATTTAAAGCAGTGGTCAGGAGAGTGGCAGAAAATATTGACAGCAGCAGAGAAACAGACAGCAGCGTTGTACAGATCCCGGTCTGTTACGGCGGTGAATTCGGACCTGATATGAAAAATGTCCAGAAGGCTTCAGGCCTTCTGCAGTCAGAAGTCATTGACCTGCACTCTGCACCTGAATACCTGATTTATATGATAGGCTTTACTCCCGGGTTCCCTTTTCTGGGAGGACTGGACAGGAGATTGTTTACTCCCAGGCTTAAGACACCGAGGGTGGCAGTACCCAAAGGCTCTGTGGGCATTGCAAACAACCAGACCGGGATGTATCCGATTAAAAGTCCCGGCGGATGGCAGATCATAGGCAGAACACCTGTCAATCTGTTTGATCCCCATCGTAAACATCCGTTTTTATATAAAGCAGGAGATAAGATAAAATTTGTCCCTGTTTCCGAGGAGGAATTCAGAGAGATTGAAACTGAGGAGAATCATTAAATGGGTGCACTGAAAGTTTTTTCTCCAGGCATATATACAATAGTACAAGATAGGGGCAGATTTGGATTTCAGCACATGGGTGTCCCTGTTTCCGGAAGTCTGGACAGGTTCTCATTTACAATTGCCAACCTTCTTGTCGGCAATCCGGAAAATCTGGCAGCACTGGAAATAACAATCACCGGACCCTCCCTTGAAATCAGAAAAGAGATGGATATCGCTCTCACCGGAGCAGTAATGGATATTGCGGTTAATGGAACCAGGGTGGAGCAGTGGCAATCGGTCAGGGTGAAACCCGGGGATATTGTCAGAACAGGGCAGGTCGAATCGGGGTGTCGTTCATATCTTGCCTTTAGCGGAGGTATTCATGTTCCTGAAGTTATGGGCAGCAGATCCACATATGTCCAGGCCGGAATCGGTGGATTTAAAGGCAGGCCTGTTCAAAAAGGTGATGTGCTGGAAACAGGAGAGACTCTTCTGCTGGAAAGAGAGCGTATCCTGCCGGAGAAATATATTCCCGACTATAGAGGTGATCTTGCTGTAAAGGTTATTCCAGGGCCCCAGGATGATTATTTTGATGATGGCATCAACACGCTCTTCTCTTCGAGTTACAGGGTGACACCTCAATCCAATCGAATGGGGTATCGATTGTCAGGGCAGGTTATCCCGCTTAAAAAAGGCATGCCGGACAGTATTACTTCAGAGCCGTCCATGCCGGGAAGCATACAGATACCACCCGATGGGCAGCCTATCATCCTGTTTGTTGAACAGACAGTTGGCGGTTATGCAAAAATTGCCACCATCATTTCATCGGATCTCAGCTCAGTTGCCCAGACAATCCCCGGAGATGCCATAAGGTTTGAAAGTGTTGATTTACATACAGCCCATAAGCTGATCCGTGATGAAAATAACAGAATGAATGCCATCAGGAACAGCTTTTAAACCGACAAGAGAGGTTTTTTATCAGGGATCATTCAGCACAAGATTATTACGATGTATGATCTCATCATAATGCCTGGAGCCAAGGCACGCCTCTATCTGGGAAGTCCTTAACCCTTTTATCAGATCAATATCAAGGGATCTGTAATTCACCAGTCCGGTGCCGATGATTTTATTGTCAGACGTTTTCAAAGAGACAGCCGCACCCTCTTCAAATACCCCTTCAACAGCAAGGATTCCAATGGGTAAGACGCTTTTCCCGTTTTCTGTTACCGCATGCACGGCTCCGTCATCTAACACGATGCTGCCTTTAGGTGCAAGGGTATAGGCAATCCAGCACTTCCTGCTGGCCATCTTTTTCTGCTTTGGTACAAAATAGGTTCCGTAATTTCCGCCTGCAAAAAGATTCAGCAGGATATCAGGTATATCCCCCCTGGCAACTATCATTGGAATGCCGGCAGAAGTGACTTTCCTGGCGGCCTGGATTTTACTCAGCATTCCCCCGGTGCCGAGTGTTCCCGGAATCTCGCTGGCATAGGCTTCAATTTCCCTTTTAAAAGCGGTTACTTTTGGAATAAGTTCTGCATCGGAAAAGAGCCTTGGATCCTTGTCATACAACCCTTCGATATCCGTCAGGATAAAGAGGAAATCAGCATCCATCAGAAGGGTAATCATTGCTGACAGGTTATCGTTATCCCCCAGTTTGATCTCTTCAACCATTATGGTATCATTTTCGTTGATAATGGGCACAACCTGCCACTCCATAAGTGTATTCAAGGTGTTTCTCGCATTGAGATACCGCTTGCGGTTATTTAAATCTTCTGCAGTTAAGAGAATCTGGGCAACTTTTTTATCACACCCTGCAAAGCTTTTCTCATAGGCATTCATAACCCCGCTCTGTCCAATGGCTGAAATTGCCTGGCGTTTTGGTATTTCGTCGGGGCGGCGCTCCATCTCCATTTTTCGAAGCCCTGCCGCCATGGCCCCGGATGATACCAGGATCACCTCGATCCCTCTGTCCATGAGGGTGGAGATCTGTTGAGAAATGGATTCAATTACGTCAAGGTTTAAAGAATTTTTTGCTGTAATGACATTGCTGCCTAATTTTACGACAATACGTTTTGCCGTTATCAACCTCTGTTTCGGCATGATACTCTCTATTTGAAATCTGTTGTTAATGATTTATGGATAAAGGGTTTTGCATTTTGACCACTGTAATCTTTAACCATGTGGCCATCACCAATCAACCGCCACTGGTATATCATGAGACCCTCAAGCCCTACAGGTCCCCTTGCATGAATTTTATTGGTGCTGATTCCCACTTCCGCCCCGAGACCAAAGCGGAATCCGTCTGCAAACCGGCTGCTGCAGTTGACAAAGGCATCTGCTGTATCAACATGATCCATAAAGTAGAGAGCCCTTGTTGTCTCTTTTGTGACAATTACATCTGTATGGCCTGATCCATAGCGGTTTATGTGCTCCACCGCCCCATCCATGGAAGGGACAATTTTAATGGAGACAATCAGGTCAAGATACTCGGTCTGCCAGTCTTCTCTGGATGCAGGTTCAACATCAATGATGTTAACCGTTTTTTCACATCCAAAAATTTTGACTTTCTGTTTTTCCAGTTCGTCTTTTAACAGAGGCAGTATGTCATGGGCCATCTCCCTGTGCACCAGAATGGTTTCCACGGCATTGCAGACAGCAACATACTGGCATTTGCTGTCTATGGACAGATTCAGCGCCATTTCAGGGTCTGCATAACGATCAATATAGAGGTGGCATACTCCATCTGCATGTCCCAGGACAGGGATTACCGTGTTATCCATTATGTAGCGCACAAACTCATTGCTTCCCCTGGGGATGATCAGATCAATTGCATTGTCAAGTTTCAGCATCTGGCTCACGTCGCTGCGCGTTTCAAGGAGTCCAAGCCATCCCCTGGGCAGTCCGGCATCAATGCCTGCCGTGGAAATTATTTCAGCAAGAACCCTGTTTGTTGCAGATGCTTCACTGCCGCCCTTGAGCAGGACACTGTTTCCGCTTTTGAGGCAGAGTGATGCTATCTGTACCAGGGCATCAGGCCTGGATTCAAAGATGACACCTATGACGCCAATGGGCCGGCTTACCTGAAAGAGCGTGAGTCCTCTGTCCAGCCGGGTTGATCTCAATGTTTTTCCCACAGGGTCTTCCAGCTGTATTAAACTGTCAATTCCGTCACACGCTTCTGATAATTTGCTGATGTCAAATTTAAGGCGTTTCATCAGGGGTGTTTCAAGTTTATCTGTTTCTGCCTGCTCAAGATCTTTTCTATTTGCTTCAAGAATGCTTTTTTCATTCTTTTTTAATTTATTGATAATCTCTTTCAGTGCACTGTTTTTTACGTTGCCTGAAAGAGCTGACATTGAAATGGCTGCTTTTTTGCAGTGAGTAGCAATCTGTTGAATATCCATTTGATCTCTTTGTTTTTATTTTATCATATATAATTTTTTAACGGTTTCATTTTTCGTTCACCCCATTGATGTTATCATTTTTTAAAAACATAGGTCATCTATAAGATATATGGCAGACAACCTCAATCTTAAATGGGAAGAACGAAAAATATTTTATTTAAAACAGTTGATGTGTAATTTTGGGTCATTACGGGGCGGAGCCTTGGCTTCCATGGCTGGCGTTCCCACCATTAATGCTCCTGCAATATCCAGTTTTTCAGGGATATGAAGAATCTGTTTCAAGGATTCCGGTTCAAAAAAAGTGAACCATAAAGATCCAAGGCCAAGATCTTCTGCCATGAGCATCATGTTCTGGATACAGGCAGATGCTGACTGCAGTGCGCCGTGGGGTTGATTGAAATAATTTCCAAGGCCTCCCTTTTCAGGGTCATACACCACTGTCAGGATCAGGGGAGATTCACTTATAAAATTCATTGGATATTTCTTTGCCCATCCAGGCCCCCCTTTTTCAGCCACCATCTCTTTGGCTTCAATACCTGTTTTCTGGACCATTGCCTTAACGTCAGGATCTGTAATGGCTATGAACTGAAATGGCTGTTGATTGAGAGGGCTGGGTGCCCACTGGCCTGCACGGGTTATCATATCTATCTGTTCCTGTGTAACCGGGATATCCTTAAATGCTCTGCAGCTTCTCCGTTTTTCAAGTAAATCAATGAGTTTCATTATGGTTTCCTTATACAAGATTTCTATCTTTTCTCAATTTTCCTTCTCTCGTCATCTCTTACTTCACGCCGCAAAAGCTTTCCAACTTTTGATTTTGGCAGCATATCACGAAATTCAATATAACTGGGTACTTTATAGGAAGCAAGACTTTGTCTGCACCATTTGATTAGTTCAACTCCTCCTACCCCCCTTGCATCCTCTTTTAAAACAACAATGGCTTTTATTCTCTCCCCCACTTTTTCATCTGGAACACCAATGACACACGCATTGATTACTGTTGAATGATCCTGGAGAACGGCTTCAATTTCTGATGCTGATACCCTGTATCCCTTATGTTTGATAACATCTGCGGAACGTTCCATATATATCAGCTCACCATCGGGTTTCATGCTTACAAAATCCCCCATTCTGCAGTATATTTTACCATCCAGCTCTATGTATACCTTTTGGGTCTCTTCCGGCCGGTTATAATACGTTTTCAGGGTATAGTCCGATGTTACCAGCAGTTCGCCATTTTCTCCCTGATCGACACACTCCAGGGTTACAGGGTCTACTACAATACATTTACGGCTTTTCAGGGGATAGCCGATTGAGCCTGAACTGGGAGGGGTCCCTATTCTGGAGTATGTCACATGTCCCGCTTCTGTTGATCCGTAGACCTGGTAAATGGTAAGATCATACTCCTGCTTGAACCGGTTCATAACCTTGTCCGGCAGGACATCACCACCGCAGAAACAATACGTCAATGAGGAGAGATCATATTGCCGGATCCTGTCGTTTTCAAGGACCATGCGGTAGAGGGCCGGTACTCCGAGAAACCATCTGACCCGGTACCGCTGTATGGATTCAAGGATGGCATCCACATTCGGAACCGGCATTAAAACAGCCATGTTACCTTTATTCAGGGCAACAGCCATGAAAAAACCAAGGGCCATTATATGGAAGAGAGGGTTGATTCCTATGTAGACATCACTGCCCTCTTTTAAATGTTCTCCGGCAACATCATGGGTAACATTGTTTATGTATGATGTTGCACCGGTATGGTTGCCTGGCACACCTTTGGGAAGCCCTGTTGTTCCGCCTGTATAAAGGATATAAGAGAGATCTTTTTCAGGATTAATAGTGATATCTGTATCCAGGGGGGGGCTTTTCAGTACGGATTTAAAACCAATGACCTTATCATCAAATTTCACTTTGCCCTTTGGCACCTTGTCAAACAGGAATCCCACAACCTGTTTCCAGGGGGCGAGCAGTTCAACAAGATTCGTTACAATGGCATTTTCCAGGCAGGTTCTGGCAAAAATCTCTTTTACATATCCGAAATTGGTGTCCATGCAGATGATAAGTTTTGCCTCTGAATTATTAATCATGTATTCAAGCTCATGGGAAGTATAGATTGGAGAGACAGGGACAAGTACAGCTCCTGCTTTCTGTATCCCGAGATAGGCAATCACCCACTGTATGCAGTTGGGAATGTACAGGAGTACTTTATCCCCTTTTTTTATCCCAAGCCTTTTTAAGCCGCCGGCAAAGCATTCACTCATTCTTCTAAGCCGCTTATAGGTAAAGTGTTCCCCAAGATACAACACGGCTGTGTTGTCAGGATAGCGCTCGCTCATAAAATCAAATCTTGAAAAAGAGAGCTCTTTTTCAAGAGGGATATCATAAGTTACCATATGTGAATGACTCCTTACATTATTTAATCATACCAGACTGCAACCGTGTTCATGCTGAATGGATAAAAACAGTTGAAATAAATTGTGATGTCAACTGCTGTCAGCAGATGATCAGGCTGTAATTCTGATTTCATATGCCAAAGTATGCAGATTTCACATCAGGGTTGTCCATTAATTCGTCTCTGGTTCCTTCCATGACAGCAGCTCCGTTTTCCAGGATATAGGCATAATCCACAATGGGGAATACCGGGCGTGCATACTGCTCTGAAATAATGACAGCTATCTTTTTTTCCTGCTGGATGATTCTGGTTGCTTTAACCAGGGTTGCCTGCATAAGAGGACTCAATCCCATTAAAGGCTCATCAAGCAGAAGGATCTTGGGCTGTGCCATCAATGCTCTTCCAATGGCGAGCATCTGCTGTTCTCCCCCGCTCAGGAATCCGCCTGTTCGGTTTTTGAGTTTTTCAAGAGAAGGAAATACGCTCAATACATATTCAAGTGTCTCTTTTGCCTGGGCTTTTGTTGCAAGAAACCCGCCGATTTTTAGGTTTTCAAGTACAGAACTTTCATTAAAAATTCTGCGCCTTTCAGGGCAGAGTATAATGCCTTCTCTGGCCCGGAGACTCGGTTTCATGTTCATGATACTTTTTTTATTGAAGATAACATCTCCGGTGAGGGTAATCCTCTCCCCACCTGCCATCTCCTCTTTTTTTCTGATATCAAGCATGATGCCTGACAATGCATACATGAGTGTGGATTTTCCTGCGCTGTTTGCTCCGAACACGCCTACAATGCTGTTTTCAGCACATTTAATACTGATGTTGTTCAAGGCCAGCATATTTTCGTAGAATACCATTAAATTGTTGGCTTCAAGCATATGTCATAACCTCCTCAATCTCTTCAGAGCCAAAGTAGGCCTCTTTGACACCTTTATCTGCCATTACTTCTGAAGGTGTACCTTCAATCAGTTTTCTGCCGAAATTCAAGACCATCACCCTGTTGGCCACCTGAAACAGCTCTCTGAGACGGTGTTCAATCATTATGATAGTGATGCCATCATCCTGGATACGTTCAATTAAAGGTACCATGGAGGCGATTTCGCTCATGGAAAGTCCTGAAAAGACTTCATCACATATGATGATTTCAGGCTTCAGTGCAAGGCATCTTGCAAGTTCAAGACGTTTTAAATATCCGGTCGGCAGAGTTGAGGTCTTTTTAAACGGAATACGCGATTCTCGTTCAAACCCGATCTCCTCTAAAATATCAATGGCCACTGTCTGCCGGTCTCCAAGACGTCCTCCTCCCCGCCATCCCCCGGTTCTTTTTGCCCGGGGTGAGAAAAGGGGAATAACAAGATTCTTGTAGGCCGGCAGGCTGTAATAGGGCCTCATGATCTGAAATGTCCGTGTTACACCCATATCAGCAATTTTATGGGGTTTCATCCCTGTTATATCTTTTTCTTTAAAATAGACCCTGCCGTCACTGGGCTTTATAAAGCCTGTAATGGAGTTTACTGTGGTGGTTTTTCCTGAACCGTTGGGTCCTATGATTCCCAGAATATCTCCCGGAAATACATCTACACTTACATTGTCAAGGGCCGTAACCCCTCCAAAAACTTTTGAAACGTTTTTCAATTGAAGAATGGGTTCCCTCTTATTCTGGCTCATCTCACTGGCTCTATTCCCGGTCATATTCTGGTCCACCTTTCAAATTGTTCATATTTTCTTTTGCCGAATACCATAATTCCATCGCTGCGAAACAGGATGAAGCCGACAAGGATAAGCGCATAAAATACAATTCTCAATGTTCCAAAATCCCTTAACAGTTCTGAAACAGGTACAAGAATCAGGCAGCCGAGAATAGGTCCCACAAGGGTGCCGGCTCCTCCAATAACGGTGGCTGCAATGGGAAGGATGGAAAAATCCAGAGCAAATTGGGAAATGCCTGTCCACATGTAGATATGGGTAAGGCATGCTCCTCCAAGACATCCCATGGAGGAGGCTATAAATACGGCAAAAGCTTTGTATTTGGTAATATTGATGCCGGAAGCTTTTACAGCCTGGTCATTGTCCATGATGGCAGTGAAGATAAGCCCCCTGTCAGTTGTTACAAAACGCCTTAATCCAAAAAGAAAAATGAGGACTGCAATGATGACAAAATATTGTTCCACAAAACTGCTTGAGAAGCTGTCAATACCCATTATGCCATCTGTTCCGCCAAAGAGATCAAAGGCTTCGATTATTCTGGCCATAAAGAGGGGATACATCAGGGTGGCAATGGCAAAATAGACACCTTTCAGTGGCAGGCACGGGAGAAGCATGATTGTTGACAGGACAGCTCCGCAGACTGTTGCCAGGGGGATTGAAATAAAAGGGGGAACACCAAAATATGAATTCAATATGCCTGTAATATATCCTCCTGTTCCAATAAAAAAAGCCCCGCCCAGGCATACAAGCCCGACATAATGTGCCAGAAAATCAAAACTGAGTGCAAGAAGAGAGTATATGCATACAATTGAGATAACACGCTGCCAGTATACACCGGGCATAAAAAGAGGCAGCAGCAGGAAACCGGCAATTAAAATCATCCGCGGGAGTGTGAGATAGGCTATTTCTCTGAATGACATCAGAGCATACAGCCCATCTGATCTTACTTTAATACCGCGGTCAATCCGCTCTTTTCTCTGCTGATTTTTGTTTTGTTCTGATATATTTTCCATCATACCCTCTCTTCCAGCTCTTTCTGCTGTCCGAACAAGCCGGATGGTTTTAATATCAGGGTAAGGACAATTGCCATAATGGCCACCACCATCTGGAAGTGGGAACCAAGCCATACAACAGTCAGAATCTGGGCATATCCAATGATAAAGGCGGCAATAATCGCCCCCACCCATGAGCCCAGTCCTCCTACAATGCATACAGCAATGGACATGATCAGTACATGGTATCCTGATTCAACAACAATGTTGCCAAGGGGAAGAATCAAAATTGCTGCAACACCTGTAAGTATGGCGCCGAATCCCATGGCAAGCATGGCCATCAGGTCAGAGTCAATGCCTAACATGAGTGCGGCCTTCTCATCCTGTGCCATACCCTGCAGCGCAAGACCAAGTTTTGTATAGTGGGTAAAAAGCCATAAGAGACCTACAAAAAGAATGCCGATAACCATCATTAAAAGCCTGTGATAGTCAACAGGCACTGAACCGATCATCATGCTTCCCTGCATGAAGACGGGAAGGGTATAACTGAGGCCTTTAAATCCCCCATATCTGAAACCTTCTAAAATCGCCAGTCCTATTGCATAGGATGCAATGATTTCAGAGATATTCATGCCCCTTACCCGTATCAGGACAAACCTGTACATCAGGACACCTAAAATACCATTGATGCAGAGGGCAAGAATAATGGCCAGAAAATAGGGAACCCCAACCTGGTTTAAAAGCGTCCAGGTAACAAAACCACAGACAATATAGAGAGCGCCGTGGGCAAAATTAGGTATACGGCTTATGCCGTATACCATTGCAAAGCCGAGGGCCATTAATGCCAGGGAGACCGAATTGATAGTCCCGTAAACAAGAATTTCCATATATGGGCCTTTATCTGTTCAATTTATCTGGTTGTTGGTTGTAAATCCTCTGGGGGATTTTTCTGCTCCAGCCCTATTTGTTCATCCATGGAGGCAGCTGAATACTGCCTTTTGCAATACTTTTTGGAAAAACAACAACCCTTTTTCCATCCTGCCACTGCAGAATTGAGCCCACAGCTCCATCCTCGGGGTTGTCTGCAAAGATAACCTGGTGGCTTTTCGGATCAAATCGCAGTCTTCCATAAACGCCCATGACATCTGTTTTTTCAAGTTCAGCAACTACCTTGTCTGAATCAAGCGTTCCTGCTCTCTCTATGGCATCTTTTAATACATAGACGGACATATAGCTTGAAGAAGAACCAAGGCCTTCAGGTTCAATACCCCACTTTTCGGTATAGGCATTATAAAATTTCATTGTCCACTCTGTTGCGTCAGAAGGTGCATTACCGGCATTTACTACATTGCAGAGCGTATACTGCCCCTTACCATCGGTGGCTTTCCAGAATCCCGGCTGTTCTGCTGCCGCAAGGGTGGAACCAAAAGGCAGGGCCGGTATCTTAAGGTCGTACCACTGTTTTAAAAGGATAGCGCTTTCAGGCATATCCATCCAGATGTTAATTATCTGGGTGCCGGTTGATTTCGCTTTTAAAAGTGCCATGGAGAAGTCTGAAGAGCCTGTCGGGAAAAGTTCAGTCCCGGTTATTTCAAACCCTTTTTTACCGGCAACTTTTGCTATTACTTTTGCTGCACCCCTTGCATGGGAGACATCCTGGGCAATAATAAATATTTTATTTAGACCGTGTTTCTTTTTGAGATCCATGAAATTGGTAATCATTTCACCGACAAGATGTACAGCTTCTCCATGGATTCTGAAACAATACTTGAATTTATCATACTGTTTTTCAACCATTTTATGATATTTAGGTGTTAATACACCGCTTGTAACAATGGATATTTTTTTATATTTGGACAGAAGGGACATGGCAGCCAGTGCAGCTTCTGACCTGTTTGGTCCGCCAAGAATAAAATCAGCATTTTTATTCAGGATTAATCTTTCAACAGCCATTAACGCTTCACTGACCGGAACACCGGGTTCTAGGTCCCGGGTATCAATCACTTCAACCTGGAATTTCCGTTTTTTGCCTGCCACATTTACGCCGCCTGCAGCATTGATTTCATCCACAGCAAGCTTGATTCCTCTTTCTGCATCCCATCCATAGACATATGCAGTAGAGAGTGGTGCACCGAGAATAATCGGCTTGTCTGCAAACGCATTGGACCCCCATAAGCAGAATAAAACAGAT
This sequence comes from uncultured Desulfobacula sp., assembly GCA_964636495.1. GTDB lineage: Bacteria > Desulfobacterota > Desulfobacteria > Desulfobacterales > Desulfobacteraceae > Desulfobacula. The sequence continues at coordinate 170,244 of CAZWSL010000002.1, forward strand.
GCAATACAGACAAGGGTGATTTTTAATTTGTTCTTGTTCATGTTTTCCTCCCTTTGTTGGTAAAATTATCGTTTACACGATAGATTTATTTGTCAGAACCAGACGTCCTGATTCCATATTCCCTGATTTATGATTTAACCTTTCAAGTGAAAACGTTAAAAGCCGGGATGTTTTTACAAAATTCAAGTGGATTTTACTCATTCAAATTACACGTCCGGTTCAATAACGTCAATAACTAATAATTGAACCGGATTCATCAACTCATGTTTTTCCAGATGATTTCCTGGTGGCAGAGCAGTTTAGAAAGTTGATAATTGATTGCAAAACAGATGGATAGTTGTTATTTTATACCAATATGTCAACCCGATTGAATAAAGGTTTTTCATGTTAAAACAAAGAATTCGTGCCGCCTCAAAAGCAGTACGCTCTGATCTGGTAATAGAAGATATTCATATTGTGGATGTGTTTACCCAGGAGATCTATACCGCTGATGTTGCTGTAGCAGAGGGCTGCTTTGTAGGAATCGGCGATTACAAGGGCCAGGGGAAAAAAAAGATCAATGGTAAAGATAAATTTATCATCCCGGGGTTTGTTGATGCCCATGCCCATATTGAATCAACCCTTGTCACACCTGTTGAATACAGTAATGCATCTCTGCCTCACGGGATTACATCTGTTATTGCAGATCCCCATGAAATTGCCAATGTGTGCGGTATAGAGGGCATTAAATTCATGATTGAAAATGCATCCCATGTTCCAATGGATATATATTTCATGCTCCCCTCGTGTGTGCCTGCCACATCCTTTGAGAATTCCGGTGCAATTTTGAGTGCAGATGATCTGAAACCGCTGTACAGCAACCCTCAGGTTGCAGGCCTTGCCGAAGTCATGGATTTTCCTGCTGTTTTAAATGCTGATCCTGATATGTTAAAAAAATTGGAACATGCTGATTCCTTAGGCAAAACCATTGACGGACATGGTGCGGGATTTGAAATTGATCAGCTCAATGCCTATGCTGCAGCACGGATCAGGAGTGATCATGAATGCGATACTCAAAAAGGGTTGATTGACCGGGCAAGGCGGGGCATCTATACCCTGGTCCGGGAGGGCACAGTGTGCAGGGACCTGTTAAAGATGCTGCCGGCCATTAATGAGAAGAATTCGCGGATGTTATGCTTTTCAACCGATGACAAGCATCTTGATGACCTGCTTGTAAATGGCGGTCTGAACATTAATGTCAGACTGGCTGTGGAAAACGGTTTGGATCCGGTAACAGCCATACAGATGGCAACACTTAATGCTGCAAGATGCTACAGGCTGGACAACAAAGGTGCCATTGCACCGGGATATATAGCTGATTTTTCTATTGTTGATGATCTTGAAACCATCAATATTGAGCAGGTCTATAAAGACGGGAAACTGGTGGCGGAAAATAACAGGATCATACAAAGAGTAGATCCAGGAGTGTGCCCGCCCCGGGGCAGGCTGGTCACATCCATTCATATACCGGAAATAACAGCAGCAGACCTGGCCATTGATATGGAAGGCAGCACCACAGCCCGTGTAATTGAAGTAGTAGAGGGCAGTGTGGTGTCCAACCATCTGGTTGAGCCGGTGGATGTTCAAAACAACAGGTTTAAAATCAATGTGGGTAAGGATCAGCTCAAGATTGCTGTAATCGAACGTCACAGGAATCTTGGTAATATAGCAGTCGGTATTATCAAGGGGTTGAAACTGAAACAGGGTGCTATTGCAACGACTGTAGCCCATGATTCCCACAACCTGATCGTTGTGGGAACCAGTGATGAGGATATGATTGCAGCCATTGAGGCTGTCAGGGCAATGCAGGGAGGTATTGTGATTGCTGACAAAGGCAGTATCCTTAAGTCGTTAAAACTGGAAGTGGCGGGATTGATCACTGCAAGGCATGCAAACGAGGTGATGCATGATCTGTCAATGCTGAAGGAATCCATTGGAATGATTGCGCCTCAATGCAGATTTAATCCGTTTCTGGCACTCTCATTCATGTCACTTGTGGTTATCCCCTGGTTAAAAATCTGTGACCAGGGTGTGTTTGATTTCAAGAAATTTTCATTTGTCAAAGTGCCTGTACAAGATATGTAAACGTGTTGTGGTTATAAAATTTTATAAAGTATGAGAAGGGGATGACGCTTGTTCAGACTGAATCAATATATAGCAGTGCAAAGCCTGGAACAGGCGTATGATCTGTTGATGAAAAATAAAAACAACACGATTCTTGGCGGCATGCTCTGGATGAAGATGGGTAAAAAACGATATCACACCGGCATTGATCTTATGGGACTCGGACTGAACCGGATTGTTGATACAGGAAAAACCATTGAAATCGGAAGCATGGTCACCCTGCGGGAGATGGAAACAAACCCAGATCTGGTTTCCCTGTATGGTTCTCTGTTTCAATGCGCTTTTAAGCATATTGTGGGTGTCCAGTTTAGAAACTGTGCCACTTTAGGAGGCAGTATCTATCCGCGGTTCGGTTTTTCAGATGTGCTAACCAGCCTGCTGCTCCTGGATACAAAGGTTGTACTTTTCAAGGCTGGTGCGGTAACCCTGGAACAGTTTCTTGTCATGGCCGGCAAGAGGGATATCGTGGTCAAGGTTATCATTGACAAGCAGAAGTGGGATACGCGATATCTCTGCCAGAGAAA
>CAZWSL010000002.1:173030-178238 GCA_964636495.1 uncultured Desulfobacula sp.
TTAAAAAGAGGGATACAGCAGATATGCGGTTAAGGTGTCAGATCAATGAGCGGGAAGTGATAAAAGAGATAGAACCCGATCTTTTATTGATAGATTTTGTCAGAGAGCTTGGGTTAAAGAGTGTCAAACGGGGATGTGATACTGCCAATTGCGGACTCTGTACGGTATGGGTGGAAGAAGTACCCGTTTTATCATGTGCCATGCTGGCAGCCCGTGTAAATGGAAAAAAGGTGACCACCCTGGAAGGTGTACTGGATAAAGCAAGGGTATTAGGCGCTTTTATTGCAGACCAGGGTGCAGAACAGTGCGGGTACTGCAGCCCCGGCTTCATGATGATGGTCCTTGCCATGGAAAAAGAACTTGCCGGCCAGAAGGAGGATCCTGATGAGGCGTGGATCAAACACTATCTTTCAGGAAATCTCTGCCGCTGCTCAGGGTATCAGGGACAGTTGAGGGCGGTCACCGCATATCTGAAGTATAGAAAAAAGGAAGCTCAAAATGAAACAGGTTAACAGGGGAATCAGGAAAATAGATGCCATGGCCCTGTTAACGGGACAGCCTCTGTTCACTGATGATATTGCACCGGAAAACTGCCTGACTATAAAGCTCTTGAGAAGCCCCCATGCATTTGCGAAAATAGAGGAGATTGATGCAGGGGCAGCAGTGGAAATTGAGGGAATAGAGACAGTCCTCACCTTCAAGGATACCCTGGGGTGTCGATTTACCTATGCCGGGCAGTCATTTCCGGAACCCAGTCCCTATGACCGGCTGATCCTGGATTCATATGTCCGGTATGTGGGCGATCCGGTAGCCATAGTAGCAGGCAGTGACGAGAAATCAGTTGACCGGGCACTCAAATTGATACATGTCACCTATGATATCCTTGAACCTGTACTGGACATTGAAAAAGCGCTGGATCATGAAAGTGTTATCCATCCGGAAGATGATTACCATGTCAATTTTGATATAGGCAGTGATGTAAAGCGTAACCTCTGCTGCTCTGGAAAATTTAAAAGCGGGGATGTTGAAAAGGCGTTTGCAGAATGCGATATGATAGTTGAAGGCGATTACCATACAAAGGCCACAAACCAAGCCATGATGGAAACATTCAGGGCATTCAGCTACCTGGATCATACCGGACGTCTGGTTATTGTCAGCTCTACCCAGGTACCGTTCCATGTAAGACGGATCGCAGCAAAGGCACTGGGACTGCCAAGTTCGTCAGTCAGGGTGATAAAACCAAGGATAGGTGGTGGATTCGGGGCAAAACAGACTCTGGTCTGCGAACTTTTTCCTGCTCTTGTTACCTTGAAAACCGGGAAACCGGCAAAAATCATATATGACCGGTATGACTCTTTTACCGGTTCAAACAGCCGGCATGAAATGAAGATAAGGGTAAAAATCGGAGCCGACAACAGGGGGCATATCCTGGCGATCCAGCTGAATACCCTTTCCAATACCGGGGCATATGGTGAGCATGGTCCCACCACCGTGGGATTATCCGGCCACAAGACCATGAGTCTTTACAATAAGGCAAAAGCCCTGAAGTTTGACTACCAGGTGGTCTATACCAATACAATGGCCGGCGGAGCCTTCAGGGGATACGGAGCCACTCAGGGAACCTTTGCCCTTGAATCAGCTGTTAATGAGCTTGCAGATAAGCTGAACATGGACCCTCTGGCTCTGCGCATGAAAAATCTGGTCAAACCCGGTGATATCATGGCAGGATACCATAACGAAACTTTAAATTCCTGTACTCTTGAGGCGTGTATTGAAAAAGGAAAGAAATTGATCGGGTGGGATGAAACATATCCTGTAAAAAAGATAAGTGATACAAAAGTCCGTTCCATGGGAGCTGCCATTACCATGCAGGGATCGGGAATATCAAATATTGACATTGCTTCGGCCCAGATCAGGCTCCAGGATGATGGATTTTACACATTGATGATCGGAGCAACAGACATGGGAACCGGATGTGACACCATTCTTGCCCAGATGGCAGCTCAAAGCCTTGAATGCGATATACAGCAGATTATCGTCAGCAGTGTTGATACGGATCACTCCCCTTATGATACCGGCTCCTATGCATCGAGCACCACCTATATTACCGGTACGGCAGTGGTAAATGCATGTAAAAAATTAAAACAGATGATGAGAGAGCAGGCTGCATCAATCATGGAAGCGGATCCTGCTGATACTGAATTTGACGGCAGGAGTTTTTCAAACAGGGATAAAGCCATCTCCCTGGATAAGCTGGCGCAGACTCTTGCCGTGGGAGACAATAAAATCCTTTCTGCAGAGAGCTCCCATTCAAGCCCAATTTCGCCGCCTCCTTTTATGGCCGGCTTTGCAGAGGTGGAAGTTGATATTGAAACCGGGAGTGTAAAGGTGATCGACTATGTGGGTGTGGTAGACTGCGGCACGCCCATTAATCCGAATCTTGCAGGGATACAGGCCGAAGGCGGCATTGTCCAGGGTATAGGGATGGCCCTTTATGAAGATATAGCCTATACTCAAAAGGGGAAGATGAAAAACAATTCATTTATGCAGTACAAAATACCCACAAGACTGGATATTGACAATATCCGGGTATATTTTGAGCCCAGTTTTGAGCCCAGCGGTCCTTTTGGTGCAAAATCCATCGGCGAGGTGGTGATCAACACACCGGCTCCGGCCATTGCACATGCTGTACATAATGCCTGCGGCGCTTATTTCAGGACCCTTCCGATCACCCCGGAAAAAATCCTGGTAAAAATGCAGGAGTATTGCTGACGGTTTTATCAGCCCGGATATCTGGTGATGTGCTTTTATCTTATCTGCTGCCTGCAGCAGGAGGATAGCGTTTCACACTCTGTGCCTTTCTATTGAGATGAATCAGGTTGTGAAATATCCCCTGTCATTAATCAAGAAAAACTTTTCCAAGCTGTTTTACCATGAAATTGATCTCTTTCAGACTGATAATCAATGGAGGAGATATCCTTATGGTGTGTCCGTGGCTGTCATTTACAATCAGACCATGGTTTAAAAGTTTTCTGCAGAACGCCATTGCATTGCCTTTTTTTACTTCAATACCAATAAAAAGACCTTTTCCTCTTACTTCCTTAATATGTTTGGATTTTTCTGCGAGCTTCTTAATTTTTTCTATTAAAATTTCACCCATTTCTGCTGCCTGATCCGCAAGATTTTCATCTTCAAATACTTTTAAGGATGCTGTGCCTGCAACACAGGCAAGGGGATATCCTCCAAAGGTTGATCCTTCCGAACCTTTGGAAAAAACCATGTCCATGATTTTTGCATTTGTGATAAAAACAGACAGCGGCACAAGACCTCCTGACAATGCCTTGCCAAGTATCAATCCGTCAGGCACAATATTTTCATGCTCAAAACAGAATTTTTTACCGGTTCTTCCCATACCGACCTGGATCTCATCACACACAAGCAGAAGATCATTTTCATCTGCAAGATCCCGAAGGCCTTTGAGGAATCCTTCTGGAGGAATGTTAATTCCGCCTTCTCCCTGCATGGGTTCCACAAGGATGCCGCAGGTGTTTTTGTTAACAGCTTTTCTAACCTGATCAATGTTACCAAAATCAACAGATACGAAACCTGGCGTCAGCGGTCCAAAACCCTGTTTTGATTTTTGTGCAGATGAAAAAGAGACAACCGATATGGTTCTGCCGTGAAAATTTTTATTAAAGACAATGATCTCCTGCCGGCCGTCTGGAATCCCTTTTTTTTTGAAACCGTAGTATCTCATTGTTTTAATGGCAGTTTCAACAGATTCAACGCCACCGTTTTTAGGAAGAGCCTTATTGCCGTGGCTGCCAAATCTTGGAGCCAGCTGGGGGGCAAATTGAGCCGCTTTTGAGAGGAAAATTCCAAGCGGGTCTGTATAGACCACATTGGAGAGTACAGAGGCATAGTTTCCTATCAAAGCATCTATGACTGCATTGGTTATGGCAGGGTGGTGATGTCCGGGATTTGCTGCTGAATATGCTGCAAGGCAGTCAAGATATTTCCTGCCATTTTCATCTGTCAGCCAGCAGCCTTTTGCCTGTCTTACAACAAGGCCGATTCTGTCATAATGGTGGGCACCATAATTTTCTTCAAAGTTAAAAATTGTGCTGTCATCTTCATTGGAAAAACCATTAAAGTATTGAATTTTTCTCATGGTTGTCATGTTGCACCTCCTTTAACTCTCTTCTTTAATTATTTTATAAATTTTTTTTTCATTTTCTGTCAGATCAAGGTTCTGATCCATTATTTTTTCCAGGAAACTGTGATAGAAGTCATGGCGCAGGCTGTCCCTGTTGGCAATAATAAACCATCTGTTTCTTGTCCAGTTTATGGGTGAGTTATCTTCATTCCCGGTTTCAAATATTCCCACAAGCGCCTCTTTCTGATCTGTGATAACATCTATGGAACGTCCGCCGATTTTTTGCTTCAGGTGTTCGTGGTCTGGATGAGATACTTGAACATCAAATTTTTTTTCAAGTTTTCCCATGGCAATATATCGTATGTTTACCCCTTTTTTGTCAGCAGCAATAAGATGATCCTTTAAATGGGTGTCTGCTTCAGGAAAAAGTCTCACATATATTTCACTCCTGGCACGCTTTATCATTGTAATGGCTTTTTCCATTACGTTTTTATAGCCGGTAATGGTCCATACATATTCAAAATCATTTTTATGGGCCGCTTTTTCAATCTCTGTTTCAAGTGTATCAATATTATTACAGAATTTTTTTCGCAGCCGTCTCACAAATTCATCCGGAGGCAGAGGTGCATACAGGCCTGAATCAACTTCCAGTACATACCCTTTTGAGGTCAGCGTTCGAAGCACATCATAAATTCGCGATCTTGCAATGCCTGAAATTTTGCTTAACTGGGAGCCGTTTACAGGGTGAGTCCCCACAAGAGCCATATAGCAGGCGGCTTCATATTGTGAAAATCCAAGTTCTTTTAAATGTAAATGTGTATTATTCATTTAACCCCCGGCAGAATATCAATTAATGTTGCTACTATAATAGCAACATACATCATAGAGGGTTTGTTGTCAATAACAGAGTGTGTTTAACCGGATAATTGCCATCATGCATTTTCATACCCGTTCCAGGCTGATTGCCTTACATCCGCTGAGATGGACATTGCTGCAGACTCTAAGACTCCTTACACTGGCCACCAAAAACTCGGTCATGCTTCCCTCAAACA
>CAZWSL010000003.1:0-152277 GCA_964636495.1 uncultured Desulfobacula sp.
CTGGGCAATTATCGAATTCACTGAAGAGGATATCAGAAAGCTGTCAATCCCCATTTTCATAAGTCTTAATAAAGCACCTGTTGTATCATCAGCATGGAAAGTACTTAACACCTTATGTCCTGTTAAAGAAGCTTCAATGACTGCATTTGCCGCAGCAATTTCCCGTATTTCTCCAACCATTATCACTTCAGGGTCCTGCCTCATCATTGATTTCAGGAAATCAATATAGGTCTGTCCCAGCAGGGGATTCAGCTCTCCCTGCACAATGCCTTCTATTGTATACTCCACAGGATCTTCAACCGTGATAATTGATCTTTCACCATTATTCAGATAATTTAAGGCTGCATACAGCGTTGTTGTTTTGCCACTGCCTGTAGGGCCGGTTGTCAAAATGATGCCGCCAGGCATGTCCAGAATCTGTTGAAGCCTTGCCATATTTACAGGTGAGAGGCCTAAATTTTCAATTTCTATAATATTGCCTTCCTGGGCAAGAATTCGGATAACAACATTTTCGCCATAAACTGAAACATAAATCGACACTCTCAGATTAAACTCTTTGTTATCAATACTGACCTGGAGACGTCCATCCTGATGGATTCTTTTTTCTGCAATATCAAGACCGCACAGCGCTTTGATCCGTGATATTAATTTTGGAGCAATTGATACTGGCAGATCTGTTTTATGTCTCAGTATTCCATCAATACGATAGAGTATGCGAAGTTTTTTTTCTTTGGGTTCTATATGAATATCACTTGCTTCTTCTGAAACTGCATTGGTAATGATATAGTCCAGGATTGAAACAATATTGTCATCTGTCTGGTTTGATAAATTGGTATCTCCTATTACAAGACCTTTTGAAATCTTTTTATTTGCAGCTTTGGTAATCCCAAAATTGAGTGCTTTATCATATCCTCTTATGGCATTGATAATATCCCTTGATGGCGCTATTGCGGTTTCAATCTTACAGCGGAAGATATTTTTCAGATCGTTGATAAATTCATCATCAAGCGGATTCCCCATAATAACAGTCAACACATTGTTTTCTTTAAATGCCGGCAGTGCTACTCTTTTTAATAAGAATTTTTCACTTATTCCCTTTAACAGGTTTTTGTCAATAAGATGGAGATGCGGAATAATTTTTGGTATGCCAAGTTGTATGCTTAATGCATTTATAAGATTTGATTCTGTTATTACCCCCATATTTTTGAGGACATCTCCAAGTTTGCCTCCTTCCTGTTTCTGTATTTTCAATGCCTTCTGGAGCTGATCAACTGTTATTAATTTCAGGTTGATAAAAAGCTCACCCAGTCTGATATAGCGCGAATTTTTTCTCAAGACGGAATTAAGAAGTGTTCTTGTTGTAAACCGCAAATCAATCAAGATCTCCCCAATAGGTCTGTACTGCCTCTGCCTTTTCTGCCGTTCCAGGGCTATAGACAATTGTTTTTTTGAAATATGCCCCTGCTTGACAAGCAGATCGCCTATTTTTAGTTTTTCAGGTTTGCTCATCTCATTGCCCGTTTTTCAAAGGATTGACTGTTCTCATCGCTGTTGCCGGAGTATTTAGGAAATGTTAAACTGCCAGCTATATCCTGATTACTTCTGATATGTTCCGGCAGCGCACGCATAAAGAATTTTTCCGGTGTCGTATCAAGGTCTGCATCAAATTGACTGATGCCAATGTTCATTTTAACTGAGATTTCAGGAGGCAGGATTTGTGAGACATTTTTTATAAAGTACTGCTTGATTCTCTTTTGTGCCACCTTGGCTCCCTCAAGTGAAGTGTGGGTGAAAAGAAAGGCAAATGATGCCTTCTGCCATCTGGCAACGATGTCTATTTTCCGAGTTGTTCTGAAAATAAGATTTTGAATAGTAAAAATCAGGCTGTTAATCTTTGTCTTTTCAATATTTTTTGTGATCTGTTCAAATTCAGATACACCGATGGTAAAAAGAGTAATTGAATAGCCGTGTCTCCTTGCATTTTTCATCTCTCTGTCCAATACAGTCATCAAAAATGCCAGAGAGTAGTTTCCAGTGACAGTATCAATGATGGAAAATTCCTGTGTCATCTCAAAATACATCTTTTTTTCTATAACTTCACGGGTCAGATCCAGTGCAGAGTTAAGTCTTTCCTGATCATTTTGTTTTCGCTTTTTAAAGCCTATTTTTGTGAAAGCCAGAAGACAGCGGATGGGTATACTCTGCCGTGTATGGATATAAATATCGTTTATTCCATGTTTAAATGTTTCAGAATATGTCTTTTTTACAATATGTTTTTCCTTTGTGGTTGCAGGATCAATGGAAATTCCATACCTGTCTTTTAAATGATTTAAAATTAATTTTTTCGTATTATCAAGACTGTTGTATTCCGTATCATGATCCCTGTAGAAGAATAACTCACTGTGTCGCTCATATATCAGCAGTACAGCACCTTCTGAAAAGTCATACAGTGATTCAATGATTTTCATGACAAATGTGACCAGATCTTCCACTGAGATTTCAAAGATATCGATCATGCTGATTTCATTTAAAATACTGGTTTGAAGGAGTTCCTCTTCCAGCAGGTTTGCCGCCATGCTAATAATGGCATGATCTTCCATATTCTGAATAAGGCTGCGATATGTAAAAAGAGTGTGACGGGTCTGTTTTTCGTACAAAAGTTGAGAAATCGTTTTTTCAAACCTGTTTTTATCTATCTGTTTTCCAAAATAGACATCAGCTCCTGATATCCTGCTCCAGTACTGCTCAATGGGTTTATCGGAAGAGCCTAAAAGGATAATGGGCGTATCTTTCATAAACTGATCATTTTTCAATAATCTGGTACATTGATAGCCATTCAGACGGGATATCCCTATATCCAGGATAATAAGATCTGGATTTTTTTCAAATGATCTGCGGACTGCCTCAACTCCATCTGTATATTCAACTATTTCAACATTTAGTTTATCAAGTAGTCTTTTTACTGAATTATCAGTTGTCTCATTATCAGAACCAAATAAAATTATCCTCTGTTTTTCACTCATATTTTCCCTTTTTTATAGATAATTCAATGAATCGTGTATAAAATAACAATACAACACATTGATTTGCAATACAAATTGTATTTTCAGCACAAAATTTTCCATTCTATTCATATAGACAGCGGTCCTGCATATTTCATGATATCCCGAATGTTTTAATGAGTAATGGTTTATTACAAATAATAGTTTCTGAATTTATTGAAATTATTTGGAAACTATCTTTAATAAAGATAGGATTTTTTCTTTTGTCATGGGTTTGAAATGCTCTATATCTACAGGCATTTCAACTCCCTGGGTCCTTAACATTGAGACTCTTAACGAAATGCAGGCACCCAAAAGAAGATTGAGCGCAATTTCAGCAGTTTTCCTGTTTTCATAATGTTCAAGAAAGCTATCTTTTACCCATTGATTAAAGGCGCCGATGGCAGGTCCGCACCAGATCTGATAATCCATTTTTCTATTGACATCTCCATTAACTGCCCATTGTGATGATAGACCAAGATAGGATTTGAAAACCAGAGCCATTTTATGTTTTGGATTATTACGGGCGTTTTCAATTTCTTTCATATTGCCCTGTTTTTTAAAAAACGCTTTTGTGGAATTCCATGAATCTTTAAAACTCGACTGCAGAATTTTTTCCTCAATCTCTTTTTTTGATTTTTCGTCAATATCATCAAAACAGTCAAATGATTTGTAGTATTTATAGAGTTTCTCAGCTCTCACCGGAAAGAGGGTACCTCTTTTCAGCACCTGTACCCTTGTACCTATTTCAAACATGTCCGCAGCAGGAGCCATTGCTGTATCGGCCTGCTGCGCACCGCACAGTTTTTTTTTTACATCTTCACAGGTGCCTGCTTCCACACAGGACTGATTAATGGAGCCGGTCAAGATAAAGGCAGCACCCATGGAAAATGCAACTGCTGCTGACTGGGGGGTTGCAATACCCCCTGCAAGTCCTACGCACAACGGTTTGTCATATTTAAATCTCTCCATTAGTTTATTTTTTAATGCTATCATGGTCGGCATTAATACAAGTGCCGGACGATTGTCTGTATGTCCTCCAGAATCTGCCTCTGCTGTGAGGTCATAAGCCATTGGAATTTTCAGGGATAGTTCTGCTTCTCTCTTTGTGATTAATTCTTTTTCAAGAAGGATATTTACAATCTTCAGGGGAGGAGGTGAAAAAAATTGATTTGCAATTTCAACTCTTGATACTTTTGCTATTATATTATTAGGCGTAACAATCTTTCCATTTTCCTTTTTATAAATTCCTTTAATACGATAAAGAACAAGTGCAGGAGTCATACGCATGAAGGCTGCCGCACTTACAAGTTTGATATTGTGTTTTAAATACAGCTCAGTAGTCGCCATTTCATGTGCAGAATCAGCAGGAGAGTGAATAAGGTTAAATCCAAAGGATTTGTCAGGCAGACTCTTTTTCAGATCAATAATACTCTCTTCAATTTTTTCGATTGAAAGACCTGCTGAGCCGAAAAAAGCCAGCATGCCATTTTCTGCCATGGTTTTTACAATTGCAGCAGAGGTAATTCCTTTAGCCATTGCTCCTGCAATATATGGATATTTTATTGAGTGTCTTTTCTTAAATGATCTGCTACCAAGATCTGCAGGTGTTACAGAAGGAACAAATGCTCTGATTTTCGATAATGAGTGCCTGTTGAAATCATTTAAAAAAAATTGATCATCTTCAGTAATAAATTGTATGGATTCTTTTTTTTTAACAGCAAAAAAAGGCTGGTCTACCTGCATCATCAGTTTTTTTAAATGTTTCATCATTTCTTTAAGATCACCTCTATCGGGTTATAATTAGAAGGCCTGCTCTGATTTTACAGAACATCTGCTCTCAAAGCAGCAGCGTTTTAGTACCATGAAAAGAATTCAAGAATCAATATTGAATTGCAGCACTCAATTTTTTCATGAGTAAAAAAGTACACAAAGTAATTCCAGACAAATTATTTGACTCAATGAAACAAGAAGCGTATATTTATAGATAAGATGTTTATAACTCAGTTTTCTGACTTGATAAGCTAATCGGGGTCAGGCTTTTGTTATTAACGTTATCAAGCCGGAAAGTGTAATAAGATCGCAATTGAATGATAGTGTTTATTGCAAAAGCTTGACCCCCTCTATTTTAAGACCGGTTCAGAGAGTTAAATTTATTATTTGCATTGGATCTGCTCTTCTTCAATTATAGTGATACGGTTTCTCAACCTAATGTGAAAAGACTGACAGTGGCAGTAGGATAAAAGAAGTTTCAAACAATTTTTCAATGGCAGCATAAGCCTCCTTGCTGCCGGGGAGGGGAAAATGGCCGGAAAAACAAATCCAAAATCGTTAGCACACCATATTCATCAGGTTAAAAGTGGCAAACGTATATTTGAAGATGCCTTCCAGGGTGTTTCAAGGATGATACTTGATGCAGGAATTCAAAAGATAACAGTAAAAGGCAAAACAACATATCAGTTTGATATTTTCAGTAAAGGCCGAAAACATCTGGTGGGTATGTATGATGAGATAAACAGTTTTGTCTCATTTGTCAAAGATGCATCTGAAGGTGGATCTTCAAGGGAGATGGCTTTTGTTCTGGTAGGAGAACCTGGTAATGGAAAAACCTTTTTTGTAGAATATCTCTGTGCGCAATACCGGGAATTTTTAACTGTACAGGAAAATAGAAAGTATACGTTCAGGTTTAATAATCTTGACCAGATTGGAGGATATGGCAGGATCAATTTTATTGAATCACAGACCTATGAAGATCCCATGATACTTGCCATGAGTCTTTGCGAAACAAAAGCGCTTTCAAAGGAGTATCTGGCAAAAAAATTTAAACTGACCGGAAAGCAGATTGATGCTCTATATAAAAAATATCGTCCCCTTGGGGCGTGTTCAGCTTATATATTGAACCAGATCCGGGAGCATACAGATAACAATATCAATAAAATGCTCTCCTTTTTTGAGGTAACGCCTGTACCAATGATAGAAAGCCTTGGTACAATAACAGGCAAATATCCTGCCAAGGATAAAATCACATCTTCTGCAGTGGATCTTATGGGTGAAGAGTCGATTCAGAGACTTCTTCATATTTCTGATTCAAACAACCCATACCGTTTTGATTTAAGGAGAGGTGCTCTTGCAAGGGTTGCCGGCGGCGGTATTCATTTCAGTGATGAGATTTATAAAAACAAGAAAGATCTGGTTCAGGTCTATCTTGGCGTGATCCAGAACCGCATGATTGAACTTGACGGATTCAAGTGGCCCATTGATACTTTAATCATTGCCACAAGCAATAACTCTGAATTTGATACCTTTTTGTCAGAAAGAGAGGAGGCTCCCATAGTAGACAGGTGCAGAATCTGCTATGTTGCCCACAATACGGATTACAAAATTCAGAAAATGCTGACAGAATATGCAATAGGAACAGATACTAAAAGAACGCTTGATTCACAGGAGCTTCACCAGGACCCCAATCTGAATTACTCCGCATCAGTGGGTGTTGTTCTCACAAGGCTGCCGGGATCTGAGAAACTGACTCCGGTAGAGATCATGAAACTTGCTGCAGGTGAAGTTGCAGGGGAAAAAAGCCTGAAAACTCTTGCTGAACTGATTGATTCTTTAAACCAGGATACAGATATGACCAAGAGATTTGGTCAGAAAGGTCTTGGCCAGAGAAATCTAGGGAGGGCAGTGCAGCTGCTGCTGGAAAGTTCTGAAACAAATGAGGGACGTTGCATGTTTGCTCTTGATATTTTTAATGCTCTTGAAAGAACCGTTCTTGATTATGTTCAGGAACCATCAGACCGGGCAAAATTCATGGATGATCTGAAGATTGCAAGGGGTCTTTACCGGGAACGGATCATGACTGAAATGTTCAATGCCTATATGGATGAACCCCTGGCTATCAAAAAGGATGTACTTAATTATGTCAATATGATCATTGGTGTTGATGCAGAACATCTTGGGCCTGATATGATGTGGAAATATAAGGATCCCCAGACAGATGAACTCAAAGCCATTAAAATTGATGAAAGATATATAAAAAATGTGGAAGAGAGACTTGGGCTTAAAACAGAAGAGCAGAGAGCTTCATTCCGAAATTCCATTAGAAAGATATACGGCCAGAAACTTTCAACTGATGCAAACTATGATTTCATGGATAATCTTGAACTGGTTAAAGCGATAACAGATGTAAGGCTTAAATCAGATATAGCCGGAGCCGGTTCCCTGATTGGCGCGCTTGCCAACAGAACAAATGAGGAGAATCAAAAGCTTTATGACAGAATGATTTATACCATGAATGAGAAACTCGGCTACTGCAGAACATGTGCTCAAAAGACTATTGAGTATTTCTGCACCCAGGAGGATGATAAATAAGATATAAGATCCACTTGATATGGATTGCAAGACTTTTGCTGCCATCACTGATAACAGAAATGTCTGTTTGTTTATCACAGATTTTGGACTCGATGATTCATAAGAGGAGAGGAAGGATTCAATGATTACCCTTGATGAACTTCTTGAAAGAGACCGGAAAAGAGAAGAAGACGGTTTTAAACGTAAAATACGCATAGGAAGAATTGTCAAACCGGGTTCAGGAGGAAAAGAGAAGATTATTGTCGTTCCAACCACTGTGGAGGAAAAATTTATTCACGATGAAATTCATCCTGTTCCAGAGCAGGGTGAGGGTGAATCCACAGGAGGAACCGGTGAGGGAGAAGAGGGTGATGTTATAGGAGAACAGCCTGTCAGACCTGAAGAGGGTGAAGGAGAAGGGGAAGGTGAAGGTCCGGGTGAGGGTAAGGGAGGAGAGCATGAGCTGGAGTCCAATGCCTATGAACTTGGTAAGGTTCTGTCCCAGGATTTCCAACTGCCCAATCTGAAGGATAAAGGTAAAAAAAGAGCCCTTGCCAGATATGTGTATGATCTGACAGATAAAAATAGAGGCACAGGGCAGATTCTTGATAAAAAAGCGACTCTAAAGCAGATTGTTGATACAAATATTACCCTTGGCAATATCCCTGATGTCAATGATATTGATACAGATAAATTTATTATTTCTCCACAGGATATGGTTTACAGGATCCTTTCCCGTGAGAAAGATTTTGAATCCCAGGCACTTGTTTTTTTCTTAAGGGATTATTCAGGATCAATGGGAGGAAAAGTTACGCAGGCTGTTGTTTCGCAGCATGTCATGCTCTATTCATGGCTTTTATATCAATATGACAAACAGGTTGAGACCCGGTTTATTCTCCATGATACTGAAGCCAGGGAAGTGGATGATTTTTATAAATACTACTCTTACAAGGTTGCAGGGGGCACCAATGTGTTTACTGCTTTTAAAATGGTAAACGACATAGTTGAAAGAGAAAGCCTTGCAAGGGATTACAATATATATGTTTTTCACGGAACAGATGGAGATGACTGGGACAAAGAGGGTAAACAGACTATTGCCGAGATAGAAAAAATGCTTGATTATGTATCCAGAATCGGGATCTCCATAGTTGAACACGCCTATGTGGGGTCAGGGCAGACAGAGGTTGAGAAGTATTTAAAAACATCTCAGATACTCAGTAAGAACAGTAATCTCATTAAGCTGGATGTAATGGATGAAAATGCAGATGATTCAAGGATTATTCAAGGTATAAAAAGACTTATTACATAAAAATGATATCATAAGCTGGATATGAAGGTGATGAAGACAGGCGTAACAGATTAACCTTGAAATTCACAACCCGAAGGATTGATAACATATGGAACTTATAAGTCAACATGTTAAAAGCATAATGGAAGAGTGCAAAATCAGAGCCCGTGACAAAGGGTTGAAATTTAATGATGAAACCCTTGAATATGTTGTAACGAACCGGGATATGATTGAATTGAGTCCTAAAGTAATGATACCAACTCTTTATGATTACTGGGTTCACGATGTAAGAGTTCTTTCAGGAAAAGGCATGTATGAGGCCTATCCTTCAAATCCTTATGAAACTGTTATCAATACCAGGCCGGCTATTTCATTTTACAATGATAATAATCCTGACTGGCTTAATGTCATGATTTTTTATCATGTGCTGGGACATATTGATTTTTTCCAGAATAACCTTTTTTATAAAAATACGTGGGATATTGATCTGGCGGGACAGGCTCTGGCAGATAAGAGAATTATTGCCCGCCTGCGATCTGAAAAGGGAAGGTGGGTTGATTATGCAATTGAGTTTGCCCGTGGAGTTGACAATCTTGTTGGATATCATCAGGAATTAAATAAACTCATTGAAAAAAAGAGCAGGCATAAGATGGATAAGAGTGATTTTTATTTTGACATATTTCTGCAGAAAATAAAAAAAATTCCACAATATAAATATCTGAAAGAGATTGAGAGGTATAATAGATTAAATAAAAAAGAAAAAGAGTTTTTTGATGAAGTGGTACAAAAATACCCTGAATTTATAGAGTTTTATAAAAAAGAGAATTCAGTTAATAAAAATTTTAAGCCGGATGTGATGCAGTTTATCATTTCACACTCCCCGTTTTTAAAAGAGGAAGAAAACAAATGGATTAAATCTGTTATCCAGATTGTTCGCAATACATCCCTCTATTTCCAGCCCCAGATCAGAACAAAGATCATGAATGAGGGGTGGGCAAGTTACTGGCATGAATATCTGTTTATGAGAGATGATAGAATAAAGGGACATGAAGCAGATTTCGCAAAAGTGAATGCAGGCGTAACATCCATGCCAAAAGTCGGGTTGAATCCATATGCACTTGGATTAAGAATATTCCAGAATATTAAAGAGATGGAAGACAGGGGATGTTACTCGATGGATTTTCTGTTTTTAAAAGATGAACAGGCAAGAAAACAGTATAACAGAGAAAAAAAAAGCGGAGATAAATATATTTTCAGTGTGCGGGAAAATTTTAATGATTTTACATTTATAAACAGATTTATTGATCAGGATTTTGTAACAAAGCATAAGCTTTTTGTTGCAGGAAAGTATCTGGATAAATCTGTCATGAGGTGGAAATATTATATAAAATCTAAAAAAGCGCGGGATTATAAAGAGATGGTTACTGACACCCTCTATCATCCCCCTCAGATATCCGTAGACAGAGCATCTACTAAAGATGGTGTTTTATACCTAAACCATAAATTTGAGAACAAGCCATTAAAAATTGACTATATTGAAAATACAATGATAGGGATTGAATATTTATGGGGCGGGCCGGTTCACCTTGAGACATCTGAGCCTGTAGTGCCCAAGAAGGCAGAGGCAAGTTATGCAAACTACTGGGATCCTGTAGCTGGAGTAACAAAAATCACAAAGAAAAAATCTGATGATATCAAATGGAAGAGAGTAAGATATATGGTTAAGAACCGTAAATTTCGAAAACAGGAGTTGTGATTGAATATGGGAAAAAAACCATTTAAAAGAAGAGCCATTGACAACACTTTTGATATGCTGGATGAAAAAATTACAGATTATAAGAGGCTTAAACCAATTTCCTTTGAAGAATTTTTAAATATTCTGGAAGCGAAGCCATCCAGAATTTTAAGAAATATTTTCCAGACATTTCATGACATGGTAGCCAGTTATGTTATAAAATCAGAAGATACAATTTCCAAAAAGATGGATAAATTTGATTTTATCCACTACGACTGCTCAAAGCTCTTTGCAGAAGGCTCTGAAAATCCATATTTTACTGATATGCTTTTTGCAAACCGGTTTATGAAACAGATGGAATATCTCCGTCATGGTGCCCAGCAGAATAGAATATTTATCTTCCATGGACCTCATGGCTGCGGTAAAAGCACTTTTTTGAATAATTTGTTAAAAAAATTTGAGCTTTATGCAAATACAAAAGAGGGGCTCAGATATGAAATAGTATGGCATATTGACATTAATAAACTGAAAAACAGGGGACAGTCTGTCTCTGTTGATACCTTTGAAAAACTGATACATTTTGTAGAAAAAAGAGAAGATGATACATCAACTCTGAAAAGCGGGAAACAGGAATCAGTTGAAAAGAAGTTTGCTGATACAAACCTGGATTATCTTGAAATTCCATGTATTTCACACGATAATCCCTTCCTTGCAATACCCAAAGATCAAAGAAGGGAAGTCCTTGATGGTCTGATCAAAAATGATGAGTTTAAATGGCATCTGTTTGCGGAAAAAGAGTATGAGTGGGTGTTTAAGGAAGATGTCTGTACCATCTGTTCTTCAATCTTTCAATTTCTGCTTGAGCATCTTGAACATCCTTCTGAAGTTTTTAAAATGATTTATGCCAGACCATATTATTTTAACAGGCGTCTCGGGAACGGTATCAGTGTTTTTAATCCTGGAGACCATCCTTTAAAGCAGAGTGTCCTTTCAAACAGGATCCTGCAGAACAAGATCAATTCCCTGTTCCAGGACAGCAATGCTATAAATTATATATACTCAAGATTTGCAAAAATAAATAATGGTATATATGCACTTATGGATATAAAATCCCATAATGTGGAGCGCATGGTGGAACTGCATAATATAATCAGTGAGGGGCTTCACAAGGTAGAGGATATTGAAGAGAGAGTTAACTCTCTTTTCTTTGCTCTGATGAATCCTGAAGATAAAAAACATATCCGTGATTTTCCCTCGTTTGAAGACAGAATCCAGTATATTGATATTCCCTATGTGCTTGATATTAAAACAGAGGTTAAAATTTATAATAATATTTTCGGAAGACATATCAAAGGCAGTTTTCTGCCAATGGTTCTTGAAAATTTTGCCAGAACTATTATTTCAACAAGGATAGGGAAAAAATCTGCTGCACTGGCTGAATGGATAAAAGATCCAAAAAAATATGAGAACTTCTGTGATGATAAACTGATGCTTTTAAAAATGGAGCTTTTTTCTGCCAATATCCCCAAATGGCTGGACAATGATGACGTAAAACTTCTTGATGGTAACATTCTTAAAAAAATTATATCAGAATCTGAAATTTATGGAAAAGAGGGATTGTCCGGCAGAGATTCAATCAAGCTGTTTGATCAGTTCTACTCAAAATATGCAAAAGAAGATCGTTTAATCAATATGTCTGATCTCTGTACGTTTTTTACCAGACTTGATGACCAGACAAAAAAAGTTATTCCCAGGGGATTTCTTGATTCGTTATTAAGAATGTACGATTACAGTGTGCTTCAACAGGTTAAAGAGTCTTTATATTATTATAATGAGGAGCAGATAGCTAAGGATATTAAATATTATATTTCTGCTGTTACAAATGAATTAGACTCAGTGGTGAAATGTATTTTCACTAAAGAGGAGATTCATGTAACAGAGGAACTGCTTGAAAGTATTGAAAACAGGCTGATGTCTGAAAATTTAGATAAAAAACAGAGAGAGAAAAACCGCATTGATGTGTTAAAGGAGTATACAACCCGAACCCTTACCCAGGAGATGATGATTGATGAGAAAGATATTTCCGAAACAAGACTTTTTGAATCTCTCTATTCACGATATGTTCATAATCTTAAAGGAAAAGTTCTTGATCCCTTTATTGAAAATGAGAATTTCAGAAATGCCATTAAGGATTATGATACTTCAAAATTTAAATCCCATGACAAGAGGATTAAAAAAGATGTCACTTTTCTTCTGGATAATCTATGCAAAAAATTTGAGTATAAACTCCAGGGCGCCAATGAAGTGTGTATCTATGTAATTGATAACGAACTGACCAATAAGTATAAATAAAACCGTATGCTGATGGATACACCCATTTCCCTGCATAGACTGTTTAATGACTTCAGACTGCCTGCAGCTTAATTCCATCTGGAAGATTGTTTTCATGATGGAGTGACAGGGCAGCCGATCTTTTTCCAGTTGACAAATTTCAAGGATAAGACACGTTCAGGCGGGGATTTTCAAATATCGTCAATCCGGAATCTGGTGATGCCGGAATTTGACAACTTATAAATTTTACTGTATAAATCAACCTTTTCAATAATCACATTTCAGGCAGATATGTTAAATCAGTTAATCAAACAAATTAAAAGCAGAGAAAAAAGTGTAGTTGTTTCACATGGTGACGGTTCTCATAACGCTTTTCTTATCTCACAATTGTATAAATCCATGAACACGTCAATTGTTGTTATTTTGAAAGACAGCAAAAGCGCTTTAAGTTTTGCAGGGGAGTTAAAATTTTTTCTGCCGGATGATCATGAACAGGTTATCTTTTTCCCTGGATATAACATACTGCCATTTAAATCTCTGTCATATCATAAACAGACGTCTGTTGAGAGGCTGTCTGTCCTGTCAAGGATCATGGAGCCGGGTTCAAAACACTTAATTGTTGTAACAACTGCCCAGACTGTTCTGCAGAAAGTCATCCCGGCAAAAGAGATAAATGATTTTATGGAAATTATAATTGCCAATGAAGAGATTGACAGGGATCAGTTAATATTGAAACTTGAGTATGGCGGGTATATCAGGACCTCTCTGGTTGAAGATCCAGGCGAATATTCGGTCAGGGGCGGTATTCTGGATGTTTTCCCTCCAGGTGAAAAACATCCTGTCAGAATAGAATTCTTTGGTGACCTTGTCGAATCCATGCGATATTTCAGTGTTTTTACCCAGCGGGGCATAAAAGAAATTTATGAAATAGTCATCATTCCTGCAACCGAAGCTGTCGTGACTCAAGAAAATCTTCCCCACATGCTTGCCCGGCTGAGACAGGCTGGAGCAGCAGCAGGTCTGGAGGCTTCAAAGGTGAGGGAGTATGTAAAAAAAACAAGAGAATTTGGCAGGTTCCCCGGTATTGAGAGCATGCTTTCAATCGTTTATGAGCGTCTGGACAGTTTTTTCGATTATCTTCCTGAAAATATATTTTTTATCCAGGACTCTCCTGCTGATCTTGAAGCAGGGGCTATGGATTTTGAGAAAAAAGCTGTTTTAAATTATAAAACCACTGCCAGAGATAAAAGACTTTGTGTAACGCCTGCATCCATTTATATGAAGTGGGATGATATCAGACTGCTTATTGAATCAAAAAAAAATATGTCCTTTAAAACCCTTGATGTTACAGCTCCATATTCCGGCTCTGCCTTATCGTCAAATTTATCTTTTGACTATCAGGATAACAGTGATTTGTCGTCATCATTGAAACGGGAGGGCAAAAAGGACAATCCATTATCTCCTCTGGTTGAGTGGTTTAATGATCATATTGATCATAAAAGAAGCGTGTTTTGTGTTCTGAGCCAGGAGTCACAGGCAAAAAGGCTGGTATCTCTGTTACAGCCATATGGTATTCAACCGCTGTCATGTAAAAATTTTTCATCATGCATGAAGCAGCAGACTGGAATTTATTACCTTTTTGGAGAGTTGTCTTCAGGATTTGTCCTGGAAGATCAGGGAATTGCTTTTGTCATAGAAAATGAGATTTTCGGGAAAAAATCAATTCCCAGGCGGGCAAGAGTCAGAAGAGATTTAAAAACAGAATTCATCACTCCTGAGGAGCTTAAAAATGGCGATATTGTAGTCCATTCCGATCATGGGGTGGGACAGTATGAAGGGTTGTGCACCCTGAAGCTTAATGGTGTATCACAGGATTTTATCCTCATTGTCTACCAGGACAGTGACAAATTGTATCTGCCTGTTGACCGTATCGAGATGATCGGCAAATATATTGGAGTCGACGGTTATACCCCTCTGCTTGATAAGATAGGTTCCAAAGCGTGGATTAAATCAAAGGCAAAAGCAAAAGAGGAGGTAGAGAAGCTTGCAGCGGACCTCCTGGATTTATATGCAAAGAGAAAAGTTAAAAAAGGCTTTTCATTTTCAAGGCCTGATAATTACTACAATGATTTTGAAGCTGCCTTTATCCATGAAGAGACCCGTGATCAGCTAAAGGCTATTGATGATGTCAATATTGATATGGAATCTGATATCCCAATGGATCGGCTTGTGTGCGGTGATGTGGGATACGGAAAAACAGAAGTTGCCATACGGGCGGCATTTAAAGCGGTTAATGATGGCAGACAGGTGGCCTTTGTCGTACCGACTACCATTCTGGCAGAGCAGCATTTTACAACAATCAGCGACAGATTTGTCAACTACCCGTTTAATATTGAATGCTTATCAAGATTCAGGTCAAAAAAAGAGCAGAACAGCATACTTAAAAAAATGAATTCAGGTTCTGTGGATATTGTTATAGGAACCCACAGGCTTTTACAGAAAGATATTAATTTTAAAGAACTTGGGTTGTTGATTATAGATGAAGAACAGCGTTTTGGTGTAAAACATAAAGAAGTACTTAAAAAAAAGAGATCCAGTGTGGATGTTCTTGCCCTGACGGCAACTCCTATTCCAAGAACGCTTCATATGTCTCTTACGGGCATGAGGGATATCAGTGTGATTACAACCCCGCCTGCAGACAGACAACCCATTGTTTCGTATATCTCAGAATATGAAGATACAATAATTAAAGATGCGATTAAAAAAGAGCTTTCAAGAAAAGGGCAGGTGTTTTTTGTTCATAACAATATACAAACCATATCTAAAATGGCAGAAACGCTTGAAAAACTGGTTCCTGAAGCCAGAGTGGGCGTGGCTCACGGCAGATTATCCGAAACTCAGCTTGAAAAGATAATGATTGAATTTGTAAATTTTAAAATTGATATCCTTGTATGCACAACCATTATTGAATCAGGACTTGATATTCCTTCTGCAAATACAATGATAATCAACAAAGCAGAACGGTTCGGACTCTCACAGATTTATCAGCTGCGCGGAAGAGTGGGGCGCGGTGATCATCAGGCGTTTGCATATCTTTTTATATCTGATGAGAGCAGGCTGACAAAAGATGCAAAAAAACGGTTATCAGCATTAATGGAACATAAAGATCTGGGGTCAGGATTTCAGATTGCCATGAAAGACCTGCAGATTCGTGGTGCAGGCAGTGCCCTTGGAGCATCTCAGTCAGGACATATTGCAGCAGTGGGTTATGACATGTTTCTAAAATTACTGGATAATGCAATTCACGATCTCAAAGGCGAAGATGTTATTGAGCCCCTTGCCCCTGAAATTAATGTCTCCATCTCCTCTGGATTTCCCGACTCCTATATAGAATCTGTTGAGCAGCGATTAACGCTTTACCGCAGACTTTCAACCCTTGCAGATATTTCAGAAATCCGTGATATGAAAAGAGAACTTGTTGACAGATATGGTAAACTGCCGACAGAAGCTGAAAATATGCTTTTAACAATAATGCTCAGGATTTACTGTATAAAAGCCGGCGTAAAGAGGCTTGATATCTCGGTTAACATAATTATTATCGCCTTTTCTGAAAAACACAGGAGCAGACCGCTTGATTCTCTGCATCAAGAGTTAAAGCGTGTGGCAGTATTTCAGTTTGTTAAAAAAGATACCATTAAAATTACTTTTGGTAGAAAAAGAGATAACGTGTCCAGAACCATATTTGATGCCAGAAATATACTCAAGGCAATATCATAAATGATTTATTCCAGTTGTCATTTCTGGTCAGTTTTTCCTTTACATATTTAATTATTTTGTTTATGTTCTTATACAATATTTTGGATCTGAAAATGGTTTCGTAATAATAATTCTGCTCAATTCTATCTGAAATCAGTTTTTATAATCTCAATCTTTTATGAAAGAAGGAATTATGAAAGTTAATAACAGAAAAGAATCATTTTTCGTAAAAAAATTTATCCAGGTACTGAATCAGGAGATGGTCCCCCTTGAAGTTGTAGACACAAACGGTAACACTTATTCAACAGCACAACAGAATATCAGGTACAAAATCGTGATCAGGGATCAAAAATTTTTTAAAGCGCTTGTCTCTCCTGATGCATATTCCCTAGGTGAAGCTTATGTAAAAGGATATTTTGATATTTCAGGCAGTATTAAGGAGCTTTATGAACTCTGCTGCAAACGTCTTCTTAAAACAGAGCAAAAAAAGAGTATTCTGAAGCTCTGTGCCGGTTTTTTTGAAAAAAAAAGAGAGAAAGAGAGAGAAAATATTGAATATCACTATGACGTGCCAAGTGATTTTTATCGCCTTTTCCTTGGAAGAACAATGGGTTATACCTGTGGTTATTATGTGGATAACAAGGCAACTATGGCAGATGCGCAAAATGAAAAAATGGATATCATCTGCAGGAAATTAAGACTTGAAAAAGATGAGACGCTTCTTGATATTGGTTGCGGATGGGGGAACTTTGCCATTTATTCTGCAAAAAAATATGGTGTTAATGTAACGGGAATTACCCTTAGCAGAGAGCAAAAAATATATGCTGAAAAATGGATTGAAAAAGAGGGGCTTTCCGATAAAATTGATATAAAAATTTTAAATTACAGGGATCTTGGTGCAGAAAAATTTGATAAAATTTCTTGTATAGGAATGTCAGAGCATGTTGGTAAAGAAAACATGTCTGAATTTTTTAAAACAGTCTACAACAGCCTTGAAAAAGGCGGATTGTTCATGCAGCATACCATCACAACAAACACCAGCAGAAAAAAAGGGTATGAAAACTCTTTTCTTGATAAATACATGTTTCCCGGTGGAGAGCTCATGTTTGAGCATGACCTCATAAGGCTTGCATCTTCTTCAGGATTTGAACTTTTGAATGCTGAAAATTTTCGTACTCACTATATAAAAACATTGAATGACTGGATCACCCGCATGGAGAACCAGAAAGATAAACTGTTAAAAATTGTCTCTGATAATATTTATCGCATATATCATGTTTTTTTTATAGGATCGTTAATCTCTTTTAAAACAGAGGAAATTGCACTTTTCCAAAATCTTTTTCATAAAAATATTAGAAATAGCTGTGATACTGATCCTTTTATAAGTCTCTATTCAAAAAATGAAATCAGAGTTCCCTGATATAGACAAATTTGAACGAGTTGTCTTTAAAAAGAAAAATCCACTGGATCTTCTTCTCTCTTTTTCCATCAGGCTTATGCAGGCAAGACATGTGGGTCTGCTTCTGGGCACGGACAAAACGTATCTGAAATTTATGCCCCCTGTTAAATGGGACAGAGGTGTGATGCATAAATTCAATGGCAGGGGCCTGTCTGGAGTAATATTAAAATATTTTGGAAATTTTATAGTAAGTTATAAAGGATTGTCTCCAGTAAAACTGTATCAGTCTGGCAAATCCGGAACAAAGGAAGAGACTGAAGGAATCATCTCTTTTGTCCTCAGAACACATAAAGAATTTTATGAGCAGGGTATTAAAATTCTTGTAATCGATATTGAGGAAGATGATAAATTGAACGAGTCAGGTGCTGCTGTTATATCTTTTGATGGAAAAACTTTTAAAACACTGCCTGATTTAAAAGTCAACAATTCCATTGTAAAACAGTTTAAAGCACAAAATTTTTTATCAGCATATATACCTGATTATGGTGCAATAGTATTTAATACGGTCAACAAAGCGCTGCTGCAGAAAGAGGAAAAAGTATTTATTCATGAAAAAGAGTTTAAAGAGAGGCTGAATCTTCTGATATCTGCAATTGAAATGGTTTCCCTTGCCCATATCGGCAGTGCCAGGGGAAGGCAGGCTGCCCGTGTTATCTGGCGAAAAGAAAAACGTCTTAGAAAAACGGCATTGAAATTGAAAAATAAGGCTGCAGAATTACATGCCCAGAAAGAATACCTGAAAGCCGTGGGTGCAGTAACTGAAAATCAGCTTAATATGGAGGCTGTAAATGTAGAAGATGGTGTTTATGCATTTATGGATATGGTGGGGTCAGCAAGTTTAAGAAAATATTTAAAACCCCGGGATTATCTGTTTGTTTTAAATATGTTTCATCAGATTACCGCCAATAACGCATCAAAATTTTCCTGCCGGTTAGATAACTTCATGGGTGACTGTGTATACCTGCAGAGTGTTTCACCCTTTGATACAGACACCAATGATGCTGATAACGCTTTAATGGGGGTGGATGAGAGAGTCATGCTTATATTCATGACACTTGCCTCCACATTTAAAGAGATAAGTGATCTGCAGGCTGGAAAACATGATATGGATAAAAAAGGCAGAGTAAAAAACATGGTCCGGGAAATAGAAACCCGTCTGAGTTTCAGAGCAGGGGTAGAAACAGGTTCTGCCATGGTAGGTCCTCTTGGAAGCAGGAAAAGAAAAATTGTTACAGCGATCGGGAAAGCTGTAAATGATGCCTCCAGACTTGAGAGCAGTGGAAGGCCCGGACAGATTCACACCTCACAGATCGTAATGAACCTGTTGAAAGACGCCTGGATAACAGCAGAGAAGAAGAAAATATGGCAGATTATGCAGAGAGCCAGAGATGTAGAAATAAAACCAGGTGGCTGTGACAGCCTCAATTTCCTTGATTATTTTAAAAAAAATTTTAATCTTGGAGAAGATATTATTTTCAGGGACAATAATACCTCTTACAAAGAATTTTCACAACCTGTCACTTATTTGATTCAATGCATCCCGTATGGAGATGGGTTGAAAATTTAATATGGGTTTTTACCATGGATTAAAATATAATATTCAAGGGGTGATACTGGCCTTTAAAACCCCGAAGCTTCTGATGCTCGGTATGCTGCGTTTTCTTATTGTGCTGCTTCTCTGTTTTTTTTTATCAGGCCTTATCTTGTACTGGCATGATGAAATACTGTCAGTGATCTGGACAATGCCTGAATCAGGCCTGCTCTTATATATATGGAAAGCTTCAGCATGGCTTTTATCTATAATACTTGCATCTGTCGGAATGATACTCTCCTATCTGATTGCCCAGATATTTTTCTGTGTTTTTATCATGGATTATATGTCAAGGATAACAGAAAAGATTGTCATGGGAAAAGAGCAGCCTTATGACCAGAGATCATGGATGCATTTTTTTATCTATCTGGTAAAACAGGAGTTTCCCAGAGCTGTTATTCCGGTATTCATATCTTTGGTGATAATGCTGGCAGGTCTGTTGACGCCTCTTGGCCCGGTTATAATGATTCTATCTTCAGTCACGGCAGCAGTTTTCCTTGCCTGGGATAATACTGATCTTATTCCGGCAAGGCAGATGCATCCGTTTAGAACAAGATTCAGACTGTTAAAAAAGAATTTAATGTTTCATGTTGGATTTGGATTGTTATTCCTTATACCATGGCTCAATATTGTTTTTTTATCTTTTGCACCAGTTGGCGCTACTCTATATTATCTGGCAGATAAAAATAACACTCCTGACATTAAAAATGCAGATTAAATTTTTTTCATAAAAATCTTTTGACAATTTTTGATATTCTTCTATAATTTAGATCATCAGCTCTTTTCATTTGATTCTGTATAAATTGGGTTCATTTCATATCTGCAGCAGTTTTATTTTTTACCATTTTGTATGTGGCAGTCAATCTGATCTGCCACCTGATTGTTATTTAAACTTTATTTAAAGGAGGTAATTTATGGGAGAGAGTGTTTACAAAATAATTGATCTTGTAGGAAGCAGCCCTACTTCATGGGAAGATGCAGCAACTCAGGCAATTGAAAGAGCATCAAAATCTTTGAGAGATTTAAGAATTGCCGAAGTGCAGAAACTTGATATTAAAATTGAAGATGGAAAACCAGTACAGTTCAGGACAAATTTAAGGCTCTCATTTAAATATCAGGAATAGGTACAAATGTGACATGCCAGCTGTGGGATGTGGGTTGAGTGTAAATTACACTGTTTTCACATTTCACAGCTTCTTACTTCCCACATCAACATGAAAATCCCTTCCACCACCCCGTATTCACATCATTAATAAAACAATATAGGGAAAGATATTGTTTTAAGCCTCTCTTTTATGTTAGAGAAGAGAAAAATATTATAATTGTTAGATAAATGGATCTCTTATGAACATTCTTATAACTGGAGCAGCAGGATTTATCGGATTTCATCTGGCAGACCGCCTCTTGAAAGAGGGTCACACTGTTTGCGGCATAGATAATCTGAATGATTACTATGATGTAAATCTGAAGAAGAGCAGGCTTGCAATTATTGAAAACCAGTCTCAATTTGAATTTGTGCTTGCTGATCTGGCAGACAGAGACAAAATTAAAACCATATTTAAAATCCATGGGTTTGACTGCGTTGTAAACCTGGCAGCCCAGGCAGGCGTGCGCTACAGTATTGAAAATCCAGCCTCCTATGTTGATTCCAATCTGGTGGGTTTCGGCAATATTCTTGAAGGATGCAGACATACAGGGGTCCAGCATCTTGTGTATGCGTCATCCAGTTCAGTGTACGGTCTTAATACAAACATGCCTTTTTCTGCGCACCACAATGTTGATCATCCCATAAGCCTCTACGCAGCTTCTAAAAAAGCCAATGAGTTAATGGCACATACCTACAGTTACCTTTATAATCTTCCCACAACCGGTCTGAGATTTTTTACTGTTTACGGGCCATTGGGAAGACCTGATATGGCATACTTCCTTTTTACGAAAGCCATTTTAAACAAAAAACCTATCAAAGTATTTAATAACGGGGAAATGCAGAGAGATTTTACTTATATTGATGATATTATTGAAGGGGTGGTCAGGGTAATGAATAATATTCCCGTGGCAGATCCTGAATGGTCCTCTGAAAAGCCTAATGCATCGTCAAGCTGTGTTCCCTATAAGTTATACAATATTGGTAATAACCAGCCTGTTTCCCTGATGGATTTTATTGAAATCATAGAAAAAGCCCTTGGGGAAAAAGCAGTTAAGGACTACATGCCAATGCAGCCGGGAGATGTTCATGCAACCTATGCAGATATAGATGACCTTGTAGAAGATACAGGCTTTAAACCCTTTACTTCCATTGAAACAGGCATAAATCATTTTGTCAGATGGTATAAGACATATTATGCATAAAAAGCCCATGGCTTGTAACGGTTGCAATAATAATCAGACAGCAATACAACTCAATTTTAAAATGTTTATATAAGCAGGAAACTTTCTTATGAATATGGATACAAGAATTGTAATTATAGGACTTGGTTATGTTGGATTACCCCTGGCAGTCCATTTCGGGAGACAATTTCACACAACAGGTCTTGATTTAAAAGCAGGTATTATTGAAAATTGTAAAAAATTTGAAGATCCGACAGGGGAAGTATCAATAGATGAGTTTAAGCGTGCAAAATATTTTCACCCCACCACTGACGCCTCAACAATTGCTAATGCAGATTACATTATTGTCGCTGTTCCTACACCCATAGATAAAGCCCGGCGTCCTGATCTGAAATATCTTGAAAACTCATCCAGAACGGTTGGAAAATATATGAAAAAAGGAGCTGTTGTCATTTATGAGTCAACGGTTTATCCCGGAGTTACAGAAGATGTCTGTATTCCTATTCTGGAAAAAGAGTCAGGTTATATATGGAAGAAAGATTTTCATGTGGGATATTCGCCGGAAAGGATAAATCCAGGCGATAAGGAGCACACTCTGTCCAAGATTGTGAAGATTGTTTCAGGAGATGACGAAACAACCTGTGACAGGGTTGCCAGACTCTATGAAACAATTGTTAAAGCAGGTGTGCATCGAACTGAAACAATAAAAGAAGCAGAAGCTGCAAAGGTGATAGAAAATACTCAGAGAGATTTGAATATCGCTTTAATGAATGAACTTGCACTTATTTTTGACAAGTTGAATATTGATACAAAAAATGTCCTTGATGCAGCTGGCTCCAAGTGGAATTTTCTTCCCTTTAAACCGGGACTGGTCGGAGGACATTGTATTGGCGTAGATCCGTACTATTTAACCTTTAAGGCGGAATCAGAATATTATCATCCCCAGATAATTCTGTCAGGAAGAAGGATTAATGATAACATGGGAAGATTTGTGGTGGAAAAAACCATAAAAATGATGATCAACCAGGGATTGACTGTAAAAAATGCCAGGGTAGGGATTTTAGGGCTTACCTTTAAAGAAGACTGCCCTGATCTGAGGAACACAAAAGTTATTGATATTGTTGATGAGCTTAAGACCTATGGAACAGATATCCTTGTTCATGATGCCATCTGCGATAAAAATGAGGCACTGGAATTTTACAATGTCAACCTTGTCAAGTGGGAAGAGCTGAATAATCTCTCAGCCATTATCTTTGCTGTGGCACATAAGGAGTATCTTACCCGCAAACTCTCTTATTTCAAACAGATGCTTGTACCAGGCGGATGCATGGTGGATGTAAAGTCAGCTTTTGACCCCCTTGAGGCAAAGGAGCTGGATATCAAATTCTGGCGGTTATAAATCAGCCGAGGGCTCTTGAAACAATTTCGTAAACATTTTTGGAGATACCAGGGGTGCTGAGAATTTTCTCAAGTTCTTTTTCCATTAATATTTTTTTTGTGGTTTCATATTTTTTCCAGTGATTGAAACATGAAGAGAGCCTTGCCGCCACCTGGGGATTAATAGAATCCAGTGCAATAACCTGATCAGCAGTAAACCGGTACCCTGCTCCTCCATCCTGGTGAAAATTAATCTGGTTGTGTATGGCAAACATGTAAATAAGTGATCGCACCTTATTGGGATTTTTAATGGAAAATTCAGGATGTCCAGTAAGGGATTCGACAATATTGAGGGTGTCGGAAAGCGATGAGCCTGCCTGAACAGCAAACCATTTATCCAGAACAAGTTTATTGTGTTTCCATTTTACAAAGAATTTTTCAACAGCCCATGATTTAATATCAGGATCAATATCTGCAAGAATTTTAAAAGCAGACATTTCATCTGTCATATTCTGTGCTGAGATGAAGTGTTCTGAAACAAGATCAGATGTCTCTTGTTCTTTTAAACACCCAAGATATGATAAAGCAAGATTCTTCAGACTTCTGTCTGCCATTGCCTTATGTGAGAGACTCAGGGCATCAGATTTTGAACAGAGATCAATCACATCTATAAATTCATTTTTAAGCTGATCTGCAATCTTCTGTTTCATGAAAACTCTTGCGTTATGAATGGCATGAACATCAATGATATCAAAATGATCCATGATCTCTTTTTCCGATGGAATCAAGAGAACCTTTGATAAAAAAGCACGGTCTGTATGTGGGTCTGTTACCGCTTTTTTAAAGGCATTGATCAGATTCAGGGATATGGAAAACTCTTTTTTGCCGGTCATGGATTTTACGATCTGTCTGATCTCTTTGATAAACAGAGCCTGCGCTGCATCCCATCTGTTAAACTCATCAGAATCATACGCCATTAAAAACGCAAGTTCCTTATCGGTAAGATCACTCTCTATTTTCACGGGAGCAGAAAATTGTCGGAATATTGATGGAAGAGCTGTTTTTGCAACATGGTTAAAAACAAATGCTTCCTTCTCTTTTTTCAGTTCAATTAATCTCCTGTTTTTATTTTCTCTCTTTCCGGGAATATGAATTTCAATATCATTTCCCATCATATCTATGATCCCAAAGTTAATGGGAATGTGAAATGGTTTTTTTATCTTCTGGTTTCTGTCTTCAGGTGTGTTCTGTTCAAATGTAAGTGTCAGCTGTTCAAGGCTGTTATCATAAGACCTGATCATTTTGACATTTGGCGTTCCAGATTGTGAATACCATAATGAAAACTGCGTGAGATCAGTATCTGAAACTTCCTGCATTACACTCAGAAAATCCTCTATGGTGACGGACATGCCATCAAATTTTTCAAAATATAGCTTCATTCCTTTTTGAAAAATTTTCTCACCCAGCAGCTGGTGTAACATCCTTACAACTTCTGCCCCTTTTTCATAAACCGTCATGGTATAGAAGTTATCCATTTTGATATAGGATTCAGGCCGTACCGGGTGGGCCATAGGGCCTGCATCTTCCTGAAACTGATGGGCTCTTAATCGTGAGACATTTTCAATCCTTTTCACTCCCCTGGAATTCAGATCTGAAGAAAACTCCTGATCCCTGAAGACAGTTAAACCCTCTTTTAAACTCAGTTGAAACCAGTTTTGAAGCGTCACACGGTTTCCTGTCCAGTTGTGAAAATATTCATGGCCAATAACGGCTTGTATATTCATGAAATCTTCATCTGTTGCACTTTTCTGATCTGCAAGAACATATTTTGAATTAAAAATATTTAATCCCTTGTTCTCCATGGCTCCGGCATTAAAATCGTTAATGGCAACAATCTGGTAGAGATCAAGATCATATTCAAGGTCAAATCTTTTCTCATCCCATGACATGGCCTGTTTCAGGCATTTCATTGCATGATGGCACTTATCAATATTCTCTTTTTCAGCATATATTCTAAGATCAACTCTTCTGCCGTAAGATGTAATAAATTCATCTTTCAGGAGTTCAAGACTGCCTGCAACAACAGCAAACAGATAGCCGGGTTTTTTAAAGGGATCTTCCCATCTGGCATAGTGGCGTGAAGTGTCAAGATTGCCTGATTTTACAAGATTACCATTTGAAAGCAGATGAGGGTATTTTTTCCTGTCTGCAATAATGGTACATGAAAAAACCGCCATAACATCGGGCCTGTCCAGAAAAGGGGTGATTTTTCTGAATCCCTGGGCTTCGCACTGGGTGCAGAGGATATCTCCGGATTTATATAACCCTTCAAGGGTTGTATTCTCCTGTGGTTTTAAAATACTGCTGATTTCAAGTTCAAATTTGTCAGGTGTGTTTGCAAGCTTGAAAAACTGATCATCTTCTTCATATTCTCCAGGCATCAACAGCATACCGCCGGCAATAACGGAGACAATTGTATACGCTCCCTTATCTAAAACAAGAGGAGTGTAATTGTCTGTAACCTCGTTGTTTTTTCTCATCAGGAGTTTTGAGGTAATTAAAGTTTGATCATCCTGAATATCAAAAATCAGATCAGCCTGATCGATAAAAAATGGTGGAGGCGTGTAATCTTCAAGGTATATTTTTTCTGGAGTTTTCATATGATATAAAACAGTCTGATTTTCTGCAATCTGTTCAGTTGAGCTGCAGCAGGTAAGTGTTTTTCCTCTGTTAATCAAATTAATATAACAGGACTGGAGTCCTTAATTATCACTATTTTTTTCTGTTTCTATTCCAAGAATCTTATTTATTTCTTCTGTTATCTCTTTTCCGTTGAACTGGCTTAAATAAAAAATATAATCACTCATTGATGACGTTCCGATAAATGCTTCTTGTTTCTTACTTTTGTATAAAATCAACTCCATTCTGTCACTGTTTTCAAGGTGTATTGCGAATACCTTTTTTTTATTTTTCAGATCTTCTTTTTTTAGGTCTTCAGCATATCTTTCACACTCTAAAAATGAGAGTTTGGATAAAAGCCCTGACACAGCTTGCCTGTCAATTGAAGTGCCATCCTCTGCGACCCAGGATATAGAAGTGTTATTCTGTTTATTTTTTTTCTCCTGCGCAACCACTGTTTTTTCATTCAGATCCTTATCAATCGAAATCTTTTTTATGGATTTTTCTTTAAACTGGAAAACTTTTTTATCTCTGAAATCATCCAGTGCCTTTTTAAAATCAGACCTGAAACTGCCATTGGCGTGGTAGATGTTTTTATTTCCATTGATCATAACAAAAGTGTGGTTATAGCTTGGAGCGGTTTTGCCTATTGAAAGTTCAAAAAAAGAGCTGTTGTTTTCAAGCAGTTTTACATTAACCCTCTGTTTTTTATCAAGTTCATACCGCTGCAGATCAGTTTTTTCAGACACAAGGGCCGTCAGCCTGAAGGATTTAAATGTATCCATCATATTCTGTATTGATGCTGCATCTGCAGGGAATGCTTTTTCAGTCAGAACCCAGTTATCTTCTTTTTTTGTAAATTGAATGCTCCCCAGGCTGCTTTCAATGATCATTTCAGTGATTTTTGAAGTGTCAATTTTTTGAATTTCAGGCAATTTAACCGTATTCTGGTCTTCTTTGTGCAGGAAAAGATAACCTCCTGCCATTATTATCACTGCAATCAGGATAAGAAATTCTTTTTTCATCTATTTTCCCCCTCTGTAATGAATCTCCTGGCGATTCTTTTTCTCTTTGCTTTACGCCTTGTAAATACAATAAGTCCAAACATTATGACTAATACCGGGAGAGCTATGATGTTCATTGTTTTAAAAATAACCCTTGCAAACGGTGTGGTCTGGGCGATCGGATTGAGTGTCTGTTGCTTGCTTCTCAAGCTTGCAATCTTGTCTTCATCATTCAGGTGATCAATTATATTTAAAATAAATGTTGAATTGGTTGTTCTGCCCTCAGGATCCAGCATATTGTCCTGGAGCATCTGGGAACACGGTAAGATAAAGAGTTTTGCCGGCTTGGAAGTTTCCAGGAAGGTGTTTTCAGCTGTCAGTCCACTGAGAGCTGCAATGTTTGTCTCTTCAATCCCTTCTGTATGGTTATCTCTCAGTTCAGAATTAATCTCTTCTTTATCTTCAGATTCAATCTCTTTTTCTCCAATTTCCTTTTGCGGTATGGCTTTGCCCTTAAAAAAACTTGTAAAGGTACCTTCAAGTATATAGGCAAGATCATATGATTTCATCTTATCACTCTCTTCCGGAGGTGTGATGAAAAGGGGATTAAGATTAATCCTATCTTCCATAAGCCAGGATTCATCCGATGAAAAGAGAAGTTTTGTTACATCAATTTTATCCTTATCAATGTTTTTTTCTACCAGTTTGAGCGGAGAAATCTGCATTGCCACAAGTCCTTTGATGTTATCCATGAACAGGGGGATATTATTTATTGTTTTCTCTGTTAACATCGGTGCAAAATATATACTCTGTTCTCCACCGCCTGCACTTTGGGGGGCATTATGCTTGTAAGCGTTTTTGTCCAGCACATATGCTTTCTGAATATCAACACCATAGTGGTGCAACAGTTTTTCCAGACCTGTATCAATGGGTTCAAACTGTGGTGGCATCCCCATCATTGCAGCCTGTTGATTCCTGACTTCCATGAATGAGTCGGAAAAAAACGCAATGTTTGTTCCCTTCATCAATGCCTGATCAATTTTAAAGAGTTCATATTCTGAAAACTTTTCTGTTGGTCTTGCTATGATCATGCAGCTTAGACCATCAGGAATATCTTTCTCCTTTAAATTAATCTGTTTAATTGAATAACGGGATGAGAGAAGCGTATGAAATGCCTGCATGCTCTGGGAAGGCTGTCCCTGCATCATCGCCATTCTGTCCGGCAGTAGAGCGTGTGTGCCGTGGTCGGCCAGGAAACCGATGTCTTTGTTTATGCCTATCAGTTTTTCCACAACAGCATTGATCTGCTCCTCAAGAAGAGCTGTATCAGCCATCTGATAGGTGGTGCCGATTATAGGAAGCTCTACAGCACTTATCAGGGGCAGGGTTGTGGTGTGATCTTTATATTCAATGACAACTCCTGCAGCGCCATATCCTTTTTCAATGTTCTGTTCAGGCAGACCTGGCCAGGAGAGGGCCATCAGATCATATTTCTTTGAAAGCAGATCAAGCTGTTCTTTGCCTGAGACATCAATATGTTTAAATTCAAGAATACCATGGCTTTTACTGTTGAGTTCTTCAATGGTCTGTTCCACTGCTCCTGCAAGCAGAGGAAGTTGATCAAGGCCGATCAGAGGACCGATTTTATTCAGTGCAGATGATAGATACATATTGATCTTTATTTTATCATCAATCCGCATAAGGGCACTGATTTTGTTGTTGAGTTTTTGTATGGCAGTTGTCAGTTTATACTCAAGGCCGTCTGTAGCGGTGACAGCTGGAATCTTTTCAATGAGATCTCCATGGATGATGACCAGCCCCATATAGGCATTTTTAAATTTAAGCTCATCATTTTCCATTATTCTGATCTGCACAGGCTGAATACCGTATGCTTGTGCCAGCTCTCTGTTTTCATCACTGTTTTGAGTTAATCCATCCTCCTCCTGGGATACATTGTAAAATGAGTAATTAAAATATTTCCCGGCTTTTGCAGTGTATTCTGCCAGAAGATCTTTTAAATATCTCTCTGTATTATTGTGTGGTGCAGGAAGATTTTTGGAAAAAAATACTTTTATGCTCAACGGTTCAGACAGAGTTTTGACAACATCACTGCTGGCAGATGATAGAGAGTAGATTTTATCCTTTGTAAGATCTGCCCTGACAAAAAGGCTGACGCCTATAATATTTGCAAGGATGATAACAGCAATATATAAAATAAATTTAAAATATTTCTCTTTTATTGAAAACTTACCCATTGTGTCTCCTTAGTTTTTCTCATGCATAACAAGATAGGTTGAAAAAATGAAAATAAAAATCACACTTATAAAATATAGAATATCTCTCGAATCAATAATTCCTTTGGAGATATTGGCAAAGTGTGAATCTGCTCCAATGAATTCCGCAAGGCCAATTATTTTTTCCGGCATGAAAAAAAGAAGTTTATCAAGAATAGTTAGAATGAAGCAGAAAGCAGATCCGATAATAAAAGCAATGATCTGGTTCCTTGTCAGTGAGGAGGCAAAAAGGCCGACAGAACAATAGGCTGCTGCAAGGAAAACAGCTCCGATATATCCGCCAATCACCGGACCGGGATCAATCTCTCCTATGAATGAGATAAAAACGGGATAGGATAGGGTTGGAACAAGCATGGCAACGGTAAAAAACGTTGCAGCAAAAAATTTACCCAGGGCAATCTCAGTAAAAGATACCGGCATGGTTAACAAAGTTTCATAGGAACCAATGTTTTTTTCTTCTGAAAAAAGCCGCATGGTGACAGCCGGTATGATAAATGAGAAGGTAATGGGGAGCAGGGTGAAAAAATCCCTTAAATCTGCTCTACCATAAAGGAAAAAGGTTGAAAAGAAAAACCATCCAATCACGATGAGAAAAAGTGATATCACTATATAGGCAATGGGTGAAATAAAATAGTCTTTAAACTCTTTTATGGCAATTGTTTTAATCTGTTTCATATTTTATATATCCTCCCTTGTCAGCTCTTTAAAGATTTGTTCAAGGGCCTGGGTTTTTCTGGACATTTCAATGATAATCCAGCTGGTCTCTTTTATTTTCAGATAGATTTCAGATCTTAAATCCCTGTTGTCAGAATTTGAAATTTCAAAGGATACAATGCTGTTGTCATCTTCTTCAATAGGTTTAACTGAAACAGAAGCATCAATACTCTCCAGCATATTTTTTGCATCATCACGGGCAGCATCCTTAAGGGACAGTTTTATAAAAGCGCTTTGTTTGGCGCTCTGTTTAAGGTTTACAGTGGTATCATCTGCAACTTTCCTGCCCCGGTTTATAATGGCAACTCTATCGCATGTCGCTTCTGCCTCGCTTAAAATATGGGTGGAAAAAATAATCGTTTTTTCCCTGCCGATTGTTTTAATAATATCTCTTATTTCAGCAATCTGGTTTGGATCAAGACCTGACGTGGGTTCATCAAGGATTAAAATTTCAGGGTCGGTCATCATGGCATGGGCAAGACCAACTCTCTGTTTTAACCCCTTTGATAGATTGGCAATGGGTTTTGACATTATGGAAGATAGCCCGCAGAGCTCAGAGAGCTGTAAAAATCGGTCATATCGTTTTTCCTTCTCTTTAATACCCTTGATTTTTGCTACATAATCGAGATAGTCATAAACAAGCATATTATGGTAGAGTGGTGCTGATTCCGGCAGATAACCGATTAAAGATTTTATCTCAATAGTATTTTCAGGCATTTGAAAGTTTTTGATTTTAATTGTACCTGAATCTGGTCTGAAATATCCTGTCAGCATTCTTAGGGTTGTCGTTTTCCCGGCACCATTGGGGCCGAGCAGGCCAAGAATTTCGCCCTTACTGATATTCATGCTGATATTGTCAACCGCACGAAAATCTTTAAAATACTTGGTTAAATTTTTAACTTCAATCAAGATTCCTCCTGTAAATAATATTGATTTTAGTATTTAAATATGAGTGTTTCAGATAGCAGGATTGCCCTGTATTATGAAAATTCTTCGAGAATTCTGCTTTTTTTTATGAATTCAGAAAGGTTTTCCTGAGTCTTCTCACAGGAAAACAGTGCTTTTTCCATCTGTCTGCAAAAAGGATCATTCTTGCCTAAATGAGAAACAGCATCTTTATAAAGTGTTTTTCCCCTGTTAAAATGATCAGTGAGTTTCCGATACAGAATTTTTCTCTCTTTATGCCTTGCTTTTTCAGCTTTTATTATGGACTCAAGTTTTTTAACAGAATATTCAACAAGAGCATCCCTTGGTGTGTCATATGTCTGGGAAATAGCTTCCAGTGCTTCAATGGTTCTACGGCTTAATACATAAGTTTTCTGTCGTCTGGGTATTTTTTTAAACTGTCTTATCTGGATCTCCTGGGCCAGGGTGTCCAGGGCATCAAAATCATCTATAATATGGTCGAAAAGTGATTTCTGTTTTATGCCAAGATGGATCGCAACAAGTCCTATGGAGTCAATTGCCTTCTGGGAAAGCTTGAAAGTTGCCCGTACCGATTGTTTTCCCCGTAAATCAAACATGGTTGCCTTAAGGTTTTGATCCTCTATTTTTGACATTGAGTTTCCTCTCGGTATTACATGATTAAAATTGATATATTTCAATTAGTAATGTGGTCATGTTTTGGATTGAATTTTACAATAAAAAAAGGTGATAATCAATAAAAAACTGGTGGAAAATTAAAAGATGACAAAAAAATAATCTTTTGTTTAAAAACAGATGAATCCAGTGGAAACGACAACACTTCCTGAAATAAAAAGCAGCTCTTTTCCGGAAGGATGAAATTCCGGATCTGTCCGGTCATCGCTGTAACAGCGTGCTTCCATTGCAAGTATAAGTCCGTCTGCTGATAAAAAAGTTTTTTTAAGCAGCGGTATTGCAAGACCTGTAATTTTTTTAACTGGATTTTTTTCAAGATCGCTGCATCTTGCTCTCCTTGCATCAGATATCTGTTGGGCCTGTTTTAAAATAACCGGGATAAATTTAAGTGACAGGCTGATCATTATGCTCACTCGTTGTTCAGGGATAAAGGGGAGAGGTTTTAAAAACCACTGTACTGCGCCTTTTACAGAAGATGGATTTGTGGTGGATGAAACAATCAGGCCTGTCAGCATAATCAGAAAAAATTTAAATGCTATTAAAAAACCCTCTTTCACCCCTTCCATGCTGACGGAGATATTTAAAAAAGAGAAAATTGTTTCACCCTGAGTTGTAATGCTGCGGGAGAGAAAGATAAAAAATAGTAAAACAAGAAAGTATCTGATACCGTGCAGTGCTTTTAATATTTTAAGACCACTGGTTTTCATGAATAAAAGTATGATTATAAAATATAACAGGATGCTTAAGAGATCAGCTGATAACATGGATATGCTGATGATGCAGATAATAAAAAATTTACACCTGGTATCAAGCAGGTGCAGTACTGAATTTCCATGTATATATGTAAAGGGTATTACTTTGTCCACGGCTGTATTCCCATACCCAGTCTGGAAGAGCAGGGTTCCCTGATACCAAATGATTCAAGGGTCGTTACAACCTGTTCAGGCTTGCTGTCAATTTTAATTTTTCCTTTTTCCATTACAATAATCCTTGTCGCTTTATCAATTATTGTTTCAACATCATGGGTGGCGATAATAATGGTACGTCCAGCTCTGTTTAAATCAGTAATGGTTGACAGGATCTGGAGAGTACCTGGAAAATCCAGATTGGAAAAAGGCTCATCAAAAATAATAACTTCAGGATTCATGACCAGGATTCCTGCAATGGCAAGTTTTCTTTTTTCCCCTCCTGAAAGGGATGAGGGATTTTTCTCCCTTAAATGAATCAGATTTAGTTTTTTCAGCACGTTAACCACTCTGTCATTAATATCTGCACGCGAAAATTTCAGGTTTTCAAGACCGAATGCAACTTCATCAAAAACGGTGTCTGCAATAATCTGTGTATCAGCATCCTGGAAAACCATCCCGATCAGTTTCCTTGTTTGAACAAGATTTTCTGCAGCATTTCTGCCTTTGACAAATATCTTTCCGGAATCCGGTAGTAAGAGTCCGTTTAAATGTTTCAGAAAAGTTGTTTTACCTGATCCGTTTTTTC
The DNA here is from genome assembly GCA_964636495.1 of uncultured Desulfobacula sp. GTDB lineage: Bacteria > Desulfobacterota > Desulfobacteria > Desulfobacterales > Desulfobacteraceae > Desulfobacula. The sequence continues at coordinate 33,038 of CAZWSL010000003.1, forward strand.
CTGCCAGAATAATGAATTCACCTTTAAAAACAGACAAAGATAAATCACTGACTGCCTTGTGTCCATCATAAAATGTGTGTGTGACACCCTCTATTTCAATGATCTTTTCAGGGGATAATTCAGGGGTTGTGCCTATGGTATGTTGTGTCATGATAAATAGCGTGATCTGAAATGTGTTTTCTGGTTTTTCAAAATATTATTTTATGACAGGCCGCAGTGATCTGGCTATAAATGCAGCAGCTATAATTTTCAGTGCATCTCCGATTAGAAATGGATACATTCCTACGGTTAACGCTTTTGCATATGTCATTGATGTTACAAATTTAAGCCATGGCACTCCTGCAGCATAAACAATTAAAGAGCCGATTACCATGGCAGTTATATCAGAAAATATATTTTTCCCTGCTTTTTTTGAGATTACAGCCGTTACAAACACACATGGCAGATATCCTATAAGATAGCCTCCTGTTGGTCCGAACAGTTTACCAATCCCTGATGTCCCACCTGCAAACACAGGCAGTCCTGCCAGTCCTATCAAAAGATAAATACTGATACAGGCGATCCCCCATGCAGGACCGAGTATGATTGCTGCGAGAAGAACAAACATATTCTGCAGTACAATAGGGACAGGTCCGACTGGAATGGCAATAAATGCACCCATTGCAATTAATGCAACAAACAAAGACGTATATACGCTCATTTTAAGCTGATTATTCATGATTTCGCTCCCTGGCTGTCTAAGTGGTTCCTATGTATGGAAACAATCTCCATAGATTATTTTTTCTATTTTTTCTTTTTTATCTTTAATAAATAATGCACCTGTCTCGTCAATATCAATTGCAACCCCTTGAAAAGTTTCTGTCAATGTTTCAACCCTGACCCGGCTTCCAATTGTTGAAGTGACCTGCTTCCACTGTTCAATTATCTTCTGGCAGTCAATGGTCTGAATTCTGATTTCAAAATCATCAAGAAAAGTCTCTAAAATTAATTTTCTTGACACCTCTTTTTTTAAAATCTTTTTTAAAGAGATCGCTTTTGGTTCGTATTGATCCGGCATATTATTAACATTAAGTCCAATACCGATATTAATATATTGTACCATATCTCCTTTGGTTGCCATCTCCGAAAGCAGACCTGAAAGTTTTTTCTCTTTTAATAAAAGATCATTGGGCCATTTAACATGAATATCTAAATCAAACAGTTTTCTCAGTGATTCAGCAAGGCTTAATGATGCTGCAAAATTATATATATAGGAGAGCTGCGGTGGTGTGTGAGGTTTTAAAATAATGGTAAACCACAGTCCGCCTCTGGACGAAAACCATTTCCGGTTCAGCCTTCCTCTGCCGGCTGTCTGATTTTCTGCAATGACAACACTCAAGTGGGGGATACTTTTTTTTACCAGGGATTTTGCCTTTTCCATGGTGGTATCCACCTCCTGGTAATGGAAAATCCTGTTTTGAAATTTTTGTCTGAAGCAGAACGGCATTAAAAGGTCATCCCTCTTCAGGATAACATAGCCTTTTGGCCTGGATTCAATGCCATAACCGTTTTGTTTAAGGTGAGTAATATGTTTCCATATTGCTGTCCTGGAAATTTTGAATAGATTGCTCAGCTCCATCCCGGAGACAGTTCTACCTTCTGCCAGGTAGAGATGCCTGATAATATCTTCTTTTATATTTTTATTGTCGTTAACCATTTTTCGCCAGAGAGGTTAACAGAATATCAACAGAAGATCAAGTCGTGAAAAACTGCAGCTTGACTGAAACAGTCAGAAAAGAGAGGTTTAAACACTCTAAAAGGGCAAAACTGTTTAAAATTTCTTGACGGAGCTGGGATTTTTTTTTTAATATTCACCTTTAGACTTCAATACAACCTATTATTTGAGAGTGGAAAAATGACAAAATACATTTATCAATTTGGTCCGAATCAGACAGACGGCAATGCATCTGAGAAAAATCTTCTGGGCGGCAAAGGTGCAAATCTGGCGGAAATGGCCAGATTAGGTCTTCCGGTTCCTGCAGGTTTTACTATTTCAACTGAATGCTGCAGCCACTATTTTGTGCGTGGAGGCAGCTTTCCAGAGTCTCTGGCGTCAGAGCTTGACAATTCCATGGCAGTCATTGAACAGCAGATGGGAATGAAATTCGGGGACCCTGAAAATCCATTGCTGGTTTCCTGCAGATCTGGTGCAAGAAGTTCCATGCCCGGCATGATGGAAACCATTCTCAATGTAGGGTTGTGTTCAGCTACAATTCCAGGTCTGGTGAGGAAGACAGATAATGAGTGGTTTGTTTATGATGCATATAGAAGATTGATCATGATGTACTCTGATGTGGTTATGGAAAAAGCGGAACAGATTGAGTCTCAGGATGGGCTGGGTATCCGCCTCCACCTTGAAATGATGATGAATAACCTGAAAAATGACAAGGGCTATGAAACGGATACAGATATACCCATTGAAGATATGAAGGCTCTCTGCAGCAGATTTAAAAAGAAAATCAAGGCCTATCTCAATGCAGAATTTCCAGATGACCCGAAAGAGCAGCTTCTTGGTTCCATTGGAGCGGTTTTTAAAAGCTGGTATGGAAAAAGAGCTGTCTCCTATCGGCGCATCGAGCATATTCCTGATTCCTGGGGAACAGCCGTTAATGTTCAGAGCATGGTTTTCGGAAACCTGGGATCAACATCGGCAACTGGTGTTGCATTTACACGTGATCCAGCCACAGGTGAGAACAAATTTTACGGAGAGTGGCTGATCAATGCCCAGGGAGAGGATGTGGTTGCAGGCACACGGACCCCCAATCCGTTGAACACCGACACAAAAAATGCACAGAATGAGCATCTTGAGTCCCTTGAAGAATCAATGCCAGGGCTTTACAACCAGCTGTTTGATATCCGGAACCTGCTGGAACAGCACTATAAAGATATGCAGGATATCGAGTTTACCATCCAGGAGGGTATCCTCTACATGCTGCAGTGCAGGGTGGGAAAACGTACAGCCACGGCTGCGTTGAACATGGCGATGGACATGCTGGAAGAGGGAATGATCAGTGAGAAGGAAATGGTGTTAAGAATTCAACCGAAAAATCTGGATGATCTGTTGCATCCCATTGTGGATCCGGATAACGAAAAAACAGCAGTCCAGATTGCAGAAGGGCTTCCCGCAGGTCCGGGCGGGGCTTCCGGGCAGATCGTGTTTACATCTGAAGATGCAGTAAACTGGGCAAAGAGCGGGAAAAATGTGATTCTTATTCGAGAGGAAACCAACCCTGAAGATATCGAAGGTATGAGGGCTGCCAAAGCTATCCTTACGGCCCGGGGAGGCATGACCAGTCATGCCGCTCTGGTGGCAAGGGGCTGGGGAAAATGTTGTATTGTCGGGGCAGGTGCACTGAAAATTGATTTTATTAAAAAGTGTGTCCGTGTCGGTACCCACACCCTCCATGAAGGCGATTTTGTTACCTTGAACGGAACCAGAGGTATGGTCTATCAGGGGAAGCTAAAGATGAAAGATGCCTCAGAAAATCCAAGATTTAAAAAGTTCATGGATATTGCCGACATCTACCGGACCATGAAGGTCAGAACCAACGCTGACACACCTGAAGATTCAGAAAAAGCACTTGAATTTGGTGCTGAAGGCATAGGGCTTTTCCGTACAGAACATATGTTTTATGGAGCAGACTCGGAAAAAGCACTTTTTCTGCTGCGCAAGATGATACTGAGCCGTACGCCGGAAGAAAGACAGCAGGCGCTGGATGAGCTTTTCCCTCATGTAAAGATGGAGATCGCCCGTACCATGGAGGTAATGGACAATCTCCCTGTAACCATCCGGCTCCTGGATCCGCCGCTGCATGAATTCATCCCTCAGTCAACTGAGAATCAGCAGGAAATTGCTGACGCCCTTGTTATTGACCTGGAGGAAGTCGTCAGGCGTGGAGAACTGCTGAAGGAATCCAATCCCATGATAGGTCACAGAGGAGTAAGGCTTGGAATTACTTTTCCGGAAATTACAAGAATGCAGGTCAAGGCGATTTTTGAAGCCAGTGCGGATCTGATCAGGAGCGGGAAAAATCCCTTACCGGAGATAATGGTTCCAGTGACCTGCAATGAAAAAGAGCTGGAGTTTGTTCAGCAGATTACTGAAGAGGTTTACCAGCAGGTGTGCAACGCATTTGGCCTTGAAACGATTCCTTACATGTACGGTACAATGATTGAAATACCACGGGCCGCTCTTATTGCCGATAAAATGGCTGAACATGCTCAATTTTTTTCCTTTGGCACCAACGATCTCACACAGATGTCCTTTGGATTTTCACGGGATGATATCGGATCATTCATGAATGATTACATCGATAATGCCATATTAAACTCAGATCCTTTTGAAACCCTGGACCAGGAAGCTGTTGGATCCCTGATTGAAATCTCTGTGGAAAAAGGACAGAAATGCAGGCCGGATATCAAACTGGGTATCTGCGGGGAGCACGGCGGTGATCCGGCTTCTGTTGAGTTCTGTCACAGGACCGGTTTGACCTATGTGTCATGTTCACCTTACCGGGTGCCCATTGCCAGACTGGCAGCTGCCCAGGCAGCCATCAAGCACGGATAAACTGGTTTTAAGGCCTGAAAGGATACAGATGAAGTATTTTTTCAGGCCTTTTGCTTACTCTGTGGCTCAGTGTTTCTGATAAAAACAGCTGAATACCGGAAAAATCCTGCTCAAGCCGGGATAACTTTACTGCGTCATTATAAATGGGCTCTGTTTTTAAACCGGCGTGTGATCATTTCAATAATTTCTTCCGCACTGGTCTCAATGGGTTTATCGCTGACATTGATCATTGAAAATCCGCTGGTAATATAATATTTCTGTGCCGCCTGAATTTCGATCTCAATATCCTTGCGGGAGGAGTAGGAGTAAATATCCCAGGTACCAAGGCTTTCCTGACGCATCTTCCGATGAGCAAGCAGCTGATCGGCATTTATTGTTAAAGCAATGACTCTGCGGCGGTCAACTTCCTTCAGGGTATACGGCATGCCAACGCCGGGTATATAGGGTATATTGGCCACTTTCCATCCCAGAACCGACATATACATGGATAGAGGGGTTTTTCCCGCCCTGGATAACCCGACAATAACAATTTCCGCCTGTGAAAGGGTTTCAGGGTTTAAGCCGTCATCATGGGACAGGGCAAAATCAATAGCTGATATCTGCTTCATGTCTACGTGATGAATCTCTCTGTAAAGGCCTGGCTTCTCCAAAGGTTTAATATCTAAAAAAGTCTCGGTTTTTGAAATGACCGGTCCCATCAGGTCAATGGTAACAATTCCATTATCCAGTCCCTTGCGGGTGAGATATTGTCTCAGATTTCGATTCACAACAGTATGGACGATCATACTCTCTATATCTTTTACCTTTTCAATCATCTCATCTACCTGGTTTTCCGTTCTGATATGCGGCACTTTGATAACCGTAATATTGCTTTCCGGAAACTGAACCAGGGTGGATTCCACTAGATTGAAGGCATTGATACCTTCACCGCATGAGGCCACATAGATCATCTGGAATTTTTTCTTCTTCTTGCTGGTCATTAATGAGGTCTCCTTTTAAAACTGCCTGATTTTTTTATTCGTATATGAATCAGGGGATCAGGTCAATCTGATTTGTTACTGATTAAATGATTGGTTTTCAGTTACTGGCCTCCAGGAGAAGATGCAACTGGTAGTGGTTTCACGTTCCGGGGTGAAACAGGTGGAAAATATGACTTTATCCTTTGCGGTAACAGGACATATCTATTTTAAGTCTTTTAATTATTTTCTGAATAGAAGCCCTTTCCAGTCCACTGATTCGTGCTGTTTCAGAAATATTTCCTTTAGTATCCTTAAACATATTATGAAGATAATTTCTTGAGAAGAGGTCAAGCACCTCTTTTTTAGCCTCATTATAGGGAGTATAGTGCCCTAAATTAATTGTATCCATGGCTGTGCCGCCTGATTCTGAGGTGTTTTCTCCGTCAATGGTCTGAATAAGGCTGAAATCAATATTTTTTCCATTGGAAAAAACTGCCAGCCTCCTGACATAATTTAATAACTCCCTTACGTTCCCTTTCCACTCTTTTCTTGATAGATAATTCAGAGCTGCCGGATCAATTTCCACGGGTTCCATATCAAGTTCCTGGCAGCTTTTTATTAAAAATTCCCGTGCAAGGACAGAGATATCTTCTTTTCTCTCTCGTAAAGGTGGAACTTTGACAGATAATACATTCAGGCGATAGTATAAATCTTCACGAAAGCTTCCATCTCTGATTTTCTGTTTAAGATTCTGGTTGGTTATGGCGATTATTCTGACATTAACTGTTTTTGAAGAGTTGCTGCCGACCGGCTTGACTTCCTTGTCCTGTAAAAATTTTAACAGTTTTGCCTGGATGGCAGGGGAGATATCTCCAATTTCATCTAGGATTAATGTTCCCTTGTCAGCAGACATGAAAAAGCCTTTCCTGTCCCTGTCAGCTCCTGTAAAAGCCCCTTTTACATGGCCGAAAAGTTCACTTTCAAGCAGCTGTTCCGGAATTGCAGGGCAGTGCAGAGAGTGGCAGGAAGCATTTTTTCTCTTTGACAGATCATGGATGATCCTTGCTACATACTCTTTGCCGCTGCCAGATTCTCCGGTAACCAGAATGGAATAATCTGTTGAAGCAATGGCTGTAATCTCTTCTTTAAGCTTTATCATTCTGCTGCTTTCGCAAACCAGTCTATTGTCTGGTTTCAGTCTCTTTATCATATCCTGGAGACGTTGATTTTCACTTGACAACCTGTAATGTTCAATTGCTCTTTCCACAGTATGATAGAGTGTTGCCCTGTCAACTGGTTTTGTCAAAAAATCCCATGCGCCTTTTTTTAATGCTCTGACAGCTGTCTCCACTGTTCCATGCCCTGTTATCATGATAACGCACAGGCGGGCGTTAATTCTGATTCCCTCTTTCAGGAGTTCCTGTCCGCTGATTCCCGGCATTCTAAGATCAGAGAGCATGACACCAATATTTTTTTTCTTTAATATGTCAACCGCCTCTTCTCCTGATAAGGCACCTGCAATCTCTATGGGAGAAAAGTTTTTCTTAAGGTTTCTGATTATTCCTGTTAAAAAATCCCTGTTATCATCAACAACAAGAATAGCAAATTTATTCTTCAAGTCTAATCCTTTCAACTGGAAAATACATTTTAAAACATGTGGTTTCATCATTTTCAACCTCTATGCTGCCTCCAAGGTCGCTTATAAAACCATAAACAACTGCCAGGCCTAATCCTGTTCCCTTACCAATATCTTTTGTTGTAAAAAAGGGATCAAAAATATTGCTCATAATGCTGTCAGGAATTCCAGGACCATTATCCTGGATAGACAACAGAACTTTATTCCCTCTATCTGCTTTGCTGGTAGTGATTTCAACCTTTCCACCTGCATCCTGCAGTGCATCAAATGCATTGATCCATATATTGGTTAAGATCTGTTCCAGGATAGTAGCATCACACTTAATATCAGGCAAGCCGCTTTCCAGTGATGATACAATCGTGATCTCTTTTGAGGCAGCCTGTGTCTGAAATATCTTTATGGCATCTGTAACAACATCATTGATATTACATACACCTGAAATCACCTGTTTGGGTCTGGACAGTTTTAGCAGCTCCTGAACAACCTTTTTAACGCTTCCTGTATGCTTTTCAATCACTTTGATATCTTCAAGTATCTCCTGTTCCCAGACAGCATCTTTAACAAGATCAGTATAGCAGCTGATGACACCCAGTGGATTATTAATCTCGTGGGCAACACCGGCAGCTATTTTACCGACAGAACTTAAGCGTTCCGCCTGCTGCATTCTGAGCATCATCTGTTTTTCCAGAGTGACTTCCCGTGCATACAGCACAATTCTCAAGTCTGCCTCTTCTCTTTTTGGCAGTGGATAGAGGTAAATCCTGAATGATCTGTTATCAGATATTTCAATCTCACGGCTGATAGGAGCCTGTTTTTCAGACATTTTGAAAAAGATGGAGTTTTCTATGTTTTCAGATTCAGCTAAAGCAAGAAAATTTTTCAGCTCTTTCTCCCTTTCATTTTTTGCTTTTTTCAAGAGCATCTCACGGCTGCCTCTGTTTGCCATTAGAATATGGCACTCCATGTCTATTAATAAAAGAGGATCAGAAATACCCTCAAAAACAGACTGGAGCATATCATTCTGGAATCTGATATTGGAAGATGCCTGGATATTTTCTATCAGAATGGCCATCTGCTGCCCCAGTCCCAGTAAAACAGATGGATTTAATTCTTTCAAATCCGGCATGTTAACCCATGATATACTTAAAATCCCCCAATGACTTTCCTGTGACTTGACCGGTAAATAGAGCGTGTTATCCTCAGACAGGATTTCATTTTTCCACAGGATTTTTTTTATGCTGTTATTTATTGTGGTATCTTTTAAATCTTTTTTCCAGGCATAGGACTGCTCAGACGCTATTGTACAGTGATATATCACCTGGTCTGCCTCAAATCTTTTTCCGATACTCTCAATTGCACCGGCAATAACTTCCCTGGTATTAAGGGCCTCACCGAACCGGGACAGTATGTCGATAAACAGTTTTACATCTCCCCTGTGTTTTTGGGCTTTGTCATTTATCTCCTTGGTCCTGTCCCCGACTTTTTTCTCAAGATTTTGAGCATAGCCCTCAAGTTCATTGCGTGCATCGGCAAGGCATATGGCAAGCTCTCCAACACCTTCGATCAGGCCTTCTATCTCACCTTTCTCTTTTAAACGGTCAATAATCTGCAACTCCTGCTTCCCGGAAAATTGTGTTTTAAAAATAGTTGTCAGATTGTGAAGATTTTTCATTACAAGGCGGTCAAAAAAGAGAGAAATAAGACCTGCAAAAAGCAGAATACCAAGAAGATAGAAGCTAAGATACTGTGATGTTACTTCCTTTGCAGGTCCTGTTATCAAATCAACCGGAAATCCGGCAACAACAACACCTCCCACTTCTCCGGGTGTATAGTGAAATCCGTTTTTGCCCCCATAAATCTCCAGTAATTCAACAGGTGCATCTTCCGGTCGTCCGTGACAATGCATACACGATTCTTTAAAAATCACCGGGCGGGCAACAATATGATATTTAACATTGTTTACCATTGCATCATCCTCCCAGATTTTCACATCCCTGTTATTGTCAAATTTGTCAATTAAACTTTTTTCAAATATATCTGGCGATGATTCAGAATTTCGCGGTTTTTTTGACACTCTTCTATAGTGGTAGTGCTGATTCTCTTTTATATTCATACGGGACATTACTTCTCTTGAAATATATGATGAAGACATCGCTTTTAGAATGAATCGATCTTTTGGCAGCGAGTCGAACATTTCCGGGCGTAATACAGTTCTAACATAATCCATTACAGCATCTGACTGGGCAAGAAGCATTTGAGAGCGCTGGCTGATCTGAGATTTCATTATGGAATTAAAATGAAAATATAAAATAATACTGATGCAGCTGCCTAAAGCAAGAGCAAAAAGTACCAGCCCTGTTATGAATTTTATTCTAAGACTCAAATTTGTTAAAAACATCTTTAATTCTCCCTTTTGAATGATATCAAAATAGATAATCCACTGATAAATTGCAAGGCTTGAATACGGGAGAAAGAGTTGTTAAAAGGATGTTTTAAAACTGCTTTTCCGCTTTATACAAATCTTCCAGAAGATCTTCCACCCACTGGTATCGTTTGTTAACATCATAAGATACAGCTTTGAGTATTATGTTTTCCAGAGAAGGGCAGATAGTGGATCGGTAACTTCCGGGAGCGGTAACCTGCTCTTTTAGTTTCAGCCATTTCTGCAGTGACCCTCTTTTACTGTTAAAGGGAAGATTGCCTGTTACTGCAAGATATAGTATCAATCCCAGGGCATAGATGTCACTTCTCGGATCTCCCCGCCTTCCCTGTATCAGTTCCGGTGCAAGATAGAGAAGATTGCCCTGGGGACCGAGGCCTGCTGCCACAATAGGATCTGGTTTGAGATCGCTTGATGCAAGTCCCATATCAATTACATTGATTTTTTTTCTGTCGTCAAGCAGAATGATATGGGGTCTGAGATCGTGGTGAACAATACCTGCAGCATGCAGAGATGCCAGAAAGTCACACAGCTGGGAAAAAACAGGCAGAATCAAATCGTCGTTCAAATGTCCTTTTTCTAAAATCGATATAAGGCTTTCTCCTTGAACAGTTTCAAGCACCAGAACATCTCCTGTCCGCTCCCGCACTTTTGGCAGACAGGGGTGTGATATACTGTTAAACAACTGCAGTTCTGTTTCAAGGCACGATTTATATAATGGATTCTGCAACACCTCATCAAAACCGATTTTAAGAGCGATTTTATCTTTAGATACGGTATCATAGCCATTGTAAAGCCAGGACATTGCACCGGCTGCAACCGGATCAGTAACAGCATAATCACTGATAAAACTGGGTTGAAGAGCGGATCCCTGGCGTGCTGAACGGATGTAACTCCTCAAGGAGCCAAGTGATGCCTGCAGCACATCAAGCTCATCACCTGAGCCGACTATTCCACTCTCTTTTTTCTTTTCATCCATGATAGAAAGCATGACACCGAGACGTTCAATAACCAGTCGCTGGAAAAGAAGATTCAAAAGCCACAGCAGGATAATGCTTGAGCTGAGTGTTATGCCGAAAATCACAAGGCTTCCCTGCCATGCCTCACGCAGTGATGCTGAAACAGGAACAGCCACAGAGTTGATGCCTGCAAGATCTCCAGCCTGAAATCTGAATCCTCCAAAGGTGCCATATTTATCGATAAGAACCTGTGGAGCATCTTTCACATTTCCATGACAGCGGATACAGGTTTCAGAGAAGTAATCAGGTACCATTGAGATAAAAAAAGCCTCTCCATTTTTTTTCATTACACCCTGCCAGAAGGATCTTTCCGGATCATCTTCAAACCAGTCAAACATCTTTTCTTCAAAAGGGTCAGCAAGATTTCTCGGGTTATGGGGATTGAGTGAAACCCTGCGATAAACATAGTTGGGCATGGCTTCTGCAAAATGTTCCATGATCGTAGTGCTGATATAAGTGGTAGACATTGCCTCAATAATAAAGGTTTCAAGGCCGTGAAGTTCATACATTTTTGGTCTGAGTTCCTCTTTTACATAGGATCTGATGGATTCCACCTCTCTTAAGATAACCTCGGACTTGGTCATGGCTTCATCCATCAGCAGCCTGCGGGTGTTCCAGAATGAGAGTATTGACAGGAGAAGACCTCCCCCTATAAGTATAAGGGCAGACCAGAGAAAAAACCGTTTTTTAAGATTGGTGGTTGCTACCTGTCCATGTCTTCTTTTTTTCATATCATATTCCTTACATACCTTTTATCAGCCGTTTGCCAAGCTTTGGCGGCAGCCCTTTGGATAAAATAGCATCAGTGGTGTTTTCAATTTTATACTCAACCCTGTGAAACTCAAGCTGCTGTCTGCGGCTGTCATAAATGAGGTAGCAGGATCTTGGATCTCTGTCCCTTGGCTGACCTACGCTTCCACAGTTGATAATCCGGCGTTTATTGTCCTTAATCCTGTAATGCATGGAACCTTCCACCGTTTGAAGGTCAATTGCCAGCAGATGTCTTTTTGTTATGATGAGCGGGCGATGACTGTGGCCGATAAAGATTTGCCGGCTGCCGGTGGCAGCAAAACTTCGCAATGCATATTTGCGGTCCATGACATAACGCCAGCCTCTTGGATTGTATGGATTTGCATGTACAAAAGTCATGTCAGCAATATCAAGTTTGTCCGGCAGTGCTTCAAGGAATTTCTTATTTTCACTTTTCAACTGATCCATGGTCCAGAGGATTGCTTCTTTAGCCACTGATGACATTCCATAGGGAGAAGTTTCCCACAATGCTGCAACATCATGGTTCCCTGCAATGCAGCGACAGTTTTTCAAACTGCGTATCAGTTCGATACACTCATTTGGGCATGGGCCGTATCCCACAATATCTCCAATACAGATACGCCTGTGAATATTTTTTTTTTCAGCATCCTGCAATACACGCTCAAGGGCTTCGATATTACCGTGGATATCAGAGAATATCATAAGGCGCATTACTGTTTCTCCCCTAATGTTGAATATGATACCGGTTTTTCCCCTTTGTGAATCAAGTTTTCCATGTCATTTACCAGATTAATTGAGCTCAGCAGCGGCCCGTAGCAGGGCATATCAGGTATGGTAAAGGGGTATGATTCTTCTTTCATAAAAGGCAAAACAGGGGGAGGGACATCAAGATGACTGCGAAGAAAAACAGACAGTTTTCCAAGCTCTTTTTTCAGATTGTAGGAAAGCGGCAAAGTCTTCTGTATATACATATCCTGCATACAGGCATGACTGTTCCGGCATTGTTCAGATATTTTGAAGGCAAGTTTATGAAAATAGCGGTGGATACGTACGAGTTCTGATGTTATTTTCTTCCATTGTTCTGAGGTTCTGAGAGAGTTCAGCCAGCGGCCGAATCTGCAGTTGTTTTCACTGAGATCAACACGATGATCAGGGTAGAGGAGTTTTTTGTAGATAAAATCAGTATGATAATGAAGATGTTCATACCAGAGATCAACCAGAAAAATATCCAGGGCAAGAACCTGACTGTCTGTCATCTGATCCGGCTGCAGTTTGAAAAGGCTGACATCTGGTGAGAATGGCTGCTTTTCTGCAGATATGATTGTACAGGAAGTGATTTTTTCAAGGCGGCTTTTTGTTGAAGCGCCACGCAGAAATCCATCTTTTTTACGCAGTGAACCCAGTATCAGCAATTGTGCATCAAGTTCTCTGCAGATATTTTTGAGCACTTCAACTGCATCTCCTTTAATCAGTCGTATATTGGGATCAATATTTAAACGACGCAGGTTCTGTACATATCTTTCCAGCTCCTTCATCAATCTTTCACCTTCAGCGGCAATACCATATCGTCTGAAACTTGAATCACTCTCCTCCTCAATAGCATGAACCAGTGTTACTTCGCCAGAATTGATAAGTGCCTGTTTTTTCAGTTCATCCAGCATGAGACTGCCTTCCGGGGTATCAATTAAGGCGCCAATGATCTGTGGTTTGTCCGGAGAACTTTTTATTTTACTTTCTGTTTTAAAGTCCGGTTTTATTGATTTAAATGAGAATAAACGTCTCAAGAGGGAAATTTTACTGCAGTTCAGTCCGGATGGTGTTACCGGAAGTTTCTGCCACTCTTTTATATCCTGATGCATATCATCTGTGCAGGCGTATCGTTCTTTGGCACAGCGGGAAATGGCACGCAGAATGATGTCCTGGATCTGGGGCGGAATTTCAGGGTTGTGATAGCGGGGCGGAGTCGGGTCGTGGCTAAGGCGGCGGCGGGCAATATGTATTTTACTGGAGCGGGACCAGGGCAGTCTGCCTGTCAGCATTTCATAGAACAGCATTCCCATGCTGTAAATATCACAACGGGGGTCACCACGCTGGCCGAGCAGCTGTTCCGGGGCAATATACCATGGTGTGCCCTGGGGATTGTTCAGGTCTCTTGATAAAAAATCAGGGAGAAGCTGACAGCTTGCAAGGCCGAAATCAACAATTTTTATGGTGGAATCTTTGAGGCATATAATATTTTCAGGTTTGAGATCCAGATGGACAATTTTATTCTTATGCAGATATGAAACAATTTCACAAAGAGAGAGCATCAGTCCAAGGGCTGTTTCCAGATCAAGCCAGCGGTTTCTTCCAACCATGGATCGAAGATCTCTCCCCTCTATATACTCCATTATAATGTACTGCCTGCTCCTCTGCCGGTGAATAAATCGTATGATCCCGGGATGATCAAGCAGCCGGCTGATTCTCTCTTCATTCTGATAGTGGTAGAGAAAAATGGGATGGTTCAGGATATCATCATGTGGTATTTTTAAAACAACCTTCTGCGTGGATAAAAGGTCCCTGGCAAGGAAAAGAGTGGACATGGCACCTTTATGCAGCCTTGACTCTATTGTGAAAATATCAAGGGTATCTCCAGTATCAGGCAGTTTATAATTATTAGAGGACAAATATGACATAGCCGACCACAATTAGTATTATCACAAGCACTTCTACTGCAGTAATTTTAGTGATCATCATGGAGATTTTCCGCTGTGAGGGGTTCATCTTCAGAATCATATGATTCATGAGAAGACGGAAAAAAAGAGTTACGGGTGTCAGTTTCAGAAAGAGGCGTATATATTCTCTTATACCTCTTATCCAGAGCAGCAGAGGGTCATCATCATCTATTCTATTCAGGGAAGAGGCAATCTGTGCTTTCAGGATTCCGTCCTGTTCAAGAAAAATAATTTTCTGTTGAAGGCTGCCGGATAACCGGAGACTCATCAGTTCAGAAGCTTTATCCCTGTAACGGATACTCCCTTTGAGAGAAAATTTTTCCCTGGTGGCATAATCTTCTATCTCTGCTGAAAACAGGGAGTGCTCTTTTTTAAAATCAGTGATGAACCAGTGGGGATTGAGTCGCAGGAGACGATCTTCAGGAAAAAGTGGTTTCAGGTCAAAATCCTGTGGTATCTTCAGGCCGAGGTCGAATTCCTGGAGAAAATCCTTCTGTGATTCTTCTATGCAGCTATCATTAGAGGGCATGGCAGGAGAGAATGAAAGGTCTTGTTTTGTAATCTTGCCCGCAGACCCTTCTCCATACGGGTAGAAAATATGCTTTTTCTCTTTTGGTAGGGGCCTATTGCGATAAGGTCGCAGCCAAGCTCCCTTGCTGTTGATGCAATTGTTTTTTCAATGGAACCGGTTCTCTGCAGAAAAGCAGTGTGGGATGCTGCGGGATAAGTCTCTTTAATTCTCTGCCATTCAAGGTCTATCTCCTCAGTAACCTGTGCCTCAACATGATCCAGGAAGTCAGAATGGGTTTTGCTCGAGTTAAGCCAGTCATCACCGGTCATGGCACGCCAGTCCTCATCAAGAACTGTGAGCACACTTACCTTAAGAGCAGGGTTGGCATCTGAAAGGTTAAAAACAAGAGACTCTGCTTTTTTTGCACCTTCAGTTCCATGGGTACAGAGCAGAACATGGTTAAACATAAAAAAAACTCCTCTGAACACATATTAAAAGATTCAATATTCCATGGCCGGTCTGATAACCGGCCATGGAACTGGACTGACTGTTATTTACCTGTTATCGGATTATACCATCCATTTGGTGAATAGTAAAACAAGAAAAGTAGTAATCAGGCAGAAAATAAGAGCGGTCATATCTTCATTGCGTTCACTGGCAAAAACTGACAGTGCACGTTCTTCCAGCTCTTCAGTATTTGCGCTTTCAGCAATTACTGAGCTCCCTTTTCCTGCATCACCTGTTTCAATGGTTATATTTTTTTCATCATTACTCATAGTAAACTCCTTTGACTGGAAACTAATTTAAAACAACATCTTTGACCAACCAGAGGACAACAAAGAAAGAGAGTACTGCCTTGGTTACCCCTGAAATAACACCCATGACTATGGGCCATCCACCTGCCTGTGTAACTGATTTTTTGGTAATCTGCATACCAAGGCCAATCAAACCGAAAGCAAAAAACCAGATCATGAAATCAGTGAGTGTAACAACGGTTTTTGATTTTTTATGTACCTGTTTAACAGCGTGTTTAATTGCACTTTTAACGTCTTTGGAGAGTGAAACCTGTTTTGCTTTTGCAGCAGCCAGTACGCCCTGAAGCTGGACCAGTCTGGCACGACCGACTTTATCAAACTCTTTTTTATCATTTCGATCATCGTAGTCTCCTGCAATCTGCCTCTGTTTGACAAGATCTTCAACCGCTTCAAGCTGTGCGGGTTTCAAGGATGTAAATTTACCTGCAGTCATTGCTTTGTTGAGCGTATCCCACTCTTCAGCTGTAACCTGGGTACGGTCATTATAGGAGACATCAATATACTTGCCTTTATAATGGCTTGGAGGTGAGAAAAGACCGGCTGAGGACATGCCGAAAAGAAGCAGGAATCCAATTATAAAAAGAGGGAATTTATCAATTACAACTGTTTTAAAACTCAGTGTCTGACCTGTCTCTTTTCCAAACCAGGTGGCAAGTATCAAGACGATTATGGGAAGAAAAAGAACACGGGTGATATTAAAGATTTCAGCAACCTTAAGGGTTTCAATATCAACAGCATTAAATGCAAGGGCTGCAGCTGCAACCTGTGCTGAATTGAGGATACCTGTTCCTGCCCATGCACCGAACTGTACCGGGCTCATGCCTGCAAGCTTGCCGATTGTAGGAAAGATAAACATGCAGAGAATTCCAAAAGAGAGGATCGTACCAATGGTATATGCCATTTCAGTACTTCTGGCTTTTACCACAGGTGCAACAGCAACAGTGGCTGATACCCCGCATACACCCATACCGGCTGAAAGAACACCTGTCATTGATTTTGGCTGCTTAAACAGATGTCCGAGCCAGAGTACGAGAAAAACAGTTCCAAGTACAAAAAAGCCTATTAACCATACAGAGTAAACCCCCAGTTTTGCAAGTTCTGCAAATGAATAACGGGCACCCAGCATGATAACACCCATCTTCAGGACAAAACGGGCACATTTTACACCTGCTTCAGCAAATTTCGGGATACCGTATGAGTTCGTCAGAACAACTCCAGCGAGGATCCCCAAAACAACATAATTAAGGTTTAAAACCTTATAGATTTTAAATCCGATTACGGGTTTTAAAGAAGCACTCATGATTTTAACAAGAGGTTCAAGATACCACCGGATGGCCATTGCCATTATCAGTATCATGACAACGCCGCCAAGCGGCTGGAGAAAAAAGCGGTCAAAAATTGTATTCCCCGGTTTTTTGGCAGAGTTAATGAGAGCACCGACAAGTGCCAAACCACCGAGAATAAGAGATAAGGTTACCTGGAGATCCATTGATTTATGGGTATGAAGATACTTCATAACAGATAACAGGGCTCCTGTTTGCACAATGAGTCCGTAAACAATTAATAGCCCGCTCATGATTATGACCGGCATGTGATCTTTGATGTTTGGCATATAGTCCTCCTTTGACAGTTGCCGTTTAAAATTATTATTATTTTCTGCAAACCTTGTTGTATGCATGATCTTTTTTTTCATAACTTGTCAGAACGTTAGTCAGAATCCTTGATACGGGGAACAAAATAACTGCATATTGTATTTAATAGAAAATAACTTGCACTGAAGCCTGCAATGGCAAAGAACAAGCAAGCTAAAGCTTCAAGGGAAGTTATGGATTCATTATGTATAAATTTTACAACAGGATGAAAAATATCGGTTCCAGCAATTAAAGCAATCATTCCAAATATACCGGCCAGTACAGCCAGGGGGCTTAAAACAGCTTTACTCATTTTTCTCTCCAAATAAGATTAACGTTTATTTTTAAATACAGCTCGTCATTTAGTACGTTTTTTAATGTGTTAAATAGTATAGCAAATCGTGTGCCTTAAATGACAAAAATGGAAATATTTTTTAACTGATTGATAATAATGGTGATTTGTCCAGTATTCATCATGTGGAATGTGATGATATGAAAGAGATGCTTCCCTGAGTTGCCATTTGAGCAGGAGAGTGCAAACTTGAAAACTCACCTTTCCGGATATCTGTTTTTGCAAAGAAAAATTACAAACCTGTCACATCTGCCGGTATTTCACAGTTTTCAGTAACAGCCAGCCCGGGTAAAAAATTGTCCTTGAGGCAAAGCAGTTTTATCTTGACAACAAATCTTTTTTTTGCCGGGTCAATAATAAATTACAGCATCAGTTTTATAAGTTGAAAAAATATAGTACAGATAAAGTTATATTAATTCAGATGTGAAAGGATTGGAAAATGAAAAAAATAGGATTAATCAGTTTAACCTCAGTTTTTATTTTGATGATGTTTACTGAAAATGCTGTTACGGCAGAAAATAAATTGAGGCTGCTGACGTGGAAAGGGTATGCACCGGCAGAGCTTGTAAAGGATTTTGAAGCAAGAACGGGTATTGATGTAAAAATTACCTACTCCAACAATGAAAAGATGATTGCCAAACTGAGAGCAGCCCGGGGCGGCAAGTTTGATCTGGCTCAGCCAAGTCTGGACAGAATCTCTTTTGTACAGATGAAATTTCCTGTTTATCAGCCGATTGACTACAGCAGGGTAAATACAGCCCAGCTGGTTACCTCAATGCTTGAAGCGGTGAAAAGAAACTCTGCGGTTGATGGTGAAAGCTATGGCGTACCTCACTGCTACGGCACTACGGGTATGATTGTGAATACAAAATTTGCTCCAGGGGCAAATGACTGGTCAGATCTCTGGAATCCAGAATATGCCGGCAAGATTTCCTACAGACTGAAAAGACCGCTTCTTATTGCAACTGCATTTGGCATGGAAGAAGATCCCTTTGCTCTTTATGGAGATATAAATGCATACAGGGCATTGATGAAAAGAGTTGAAACAACACTTATTAAAGGCAAAAAACTTGTTAAGAGATATTGGACAAGTGGTGACACTCAGGTTGAAATAATCAAGAGCGGTGATGCGAATGTTATCTCCGGCTGGGATGTAAAAGGGTGGGATCTCCACAAAACCAATCCTGATATTGATTTTATTGCACCTGAAAGCGGAGCACTTGGATGGATGGATACATTTGCACTTCCTGCAAAATCAAGGAATCTTGATGCTGCTTACAAATGGATCAATTTTATGATGGAGCCTAAAAACGCAGCCTATTTTACCAACAAAATGGGGTATGGAACCGCTTCTGCTGATGCATTTCAATATCTTAACGGAGAGTTGAAGGCTGATTTCAGCCGCTCTTTTCCACAAAAAGATCTTGATAACATAAAATGGCATCCGCCAGTGCCGGCTGGTTTTGAAAAAATTGAGGCAGAAGTGCTTGATAAAATTAAAGCTGCAGAATAGTGGTATTTAAATATTAAACAGCTCTAAACCGAGTTTCACCCAGAGCTGTTTAATAACGATAAAATTGTTATCTGTGCTGCAGACCCTTTACAGCGCACTGTTCAGATTTATCTTGCAATGATGTACAACAAGAGATATAGAGTTCACTTATGAAGTTCAGATTCAAAGAGAGAGTTGAGGCGTATTTTGGATTTTTTTAATAATTTAATTATGGAGGATCTTTAGATGAGAACCACAAAATTATTTCTACTTTGTGTTATTACAGCATGTTTCATATTTCCGGCATCAGTATTTGCCAAGCCTGTTACCATACACTGGTGGCATGCCATGAGAAGTGCCAGGGGAGAAGTTGTTAAAAACATGATTAATGAATTTAATGCATCTCAGTCAGAGTATATGGTTGTCGGTACGAATAAAGGTAACTATGATGAAACAATGAATGCAGGAGTTGCAGCCTTCAGGGCTAAAAAACAACCCCATATCCTACAGGTCTTTGAAGTGGGTACACAGACCATGATGCTTTCAGGAGCAGTATATCCGGTTTTTGAGCTGATGAAAGATGCTGGAATTGATGTGGACTGGTCAAGATATCTGCAGGCTGTTCTCTCCTACTATATGAATGCTGACGGCAATCTGATGTCCATGCCTTTTAACTCTTCAACACCAATTATGTATTATAATGTAGATCTTTTTAACAAAGCCGGCATTGCTCCTTTATCAAAATCTGAACCCATGACATGGGATGAGCTGGGTGAAATAACTAAAAAAATTGTTGATGCAAAACTGGCACCTGCCGGCATGGTAACCGCATGGCAGTCATGGACTCAGCTTGAGAACTACAGCGCTATCCATAATATAGCCTTTGCAAGTAAAGCCAACGGATATGAAGGGCTTGACTGTGAACTGGAAATAAATAATCCCCAGGTGGTAAATCATATTACAAGGCTTAAATCATGGTCAGCAGATAAAAGATTCATGTATGGCGGACAGAAATATCAGGGACCGAAAGCAGAATTTATTGCCCAGAATGCAGCTGTATATATAGATTCCATCAGTGGTATTGCAAAATTGAAAAAAGCGGTAAAGGATTTTAAATGGGATGCAGCTCCGCTTCCTGTGGAGACTGGAACTGAAAAACCCCAGAACAGTATAATAGGCGGTGCATCATTATGGGTGCTTAATGGTCATTCAAAAGAGGAGTATATGGGAGTTGCGGCTTTCCTTAAATTTCTTGCCGGCAATAAAATGCAGGAGTACTGGCACAAAGAGACAGGATATTTTCCCATTACAATTGATGCCTATGAATCGTTAAAATCAAAAGGCTATTACAATAGCGATCCTCTGCAGCAGGTTGGAATCAACCAGTTGAACAGAGCTATCCCGACAAAAATTTCCAGGGGTCTGCGCCTTGGTTATTTTGTTCAGATCAGAAATATTATCAATGAAGAGCTGGAACTGGTATGGAACGGGAAAAAATCACCCCAGGAAGCACTGGATGCAGCTGCTGCAAGAAGTAATGCCCAGTTGAGAACTTTTGAAAAAACCTATAAATAAGTAAGCAATGATGGAGCCGGATAAATAGTGTAAAACTTATCCGGCTCTTAAATCTCTGTCATGATTAAACGATCATTTTTCAAATCAAGATATTTACCATATCTTTTAATTTTTCCCCAGGTGCTTATTACCCTGACCTTTTTCTACTGGCCTGCTTTTCAGGGATTTATCCAGTCATTTCTTTTGAGTGACCCCTTTGGAAGAAAATCCCGCTTTGTATGGTTTTACAACTATATTGAACTTTTTACCGACCCGCTCTATTTAAAATCAATTTTAATTACGTTTGTTTTCAGCATTGCAACTGCTTTTGTATCAATCTCTCTGGGGCTTTTTATCGCTTCAATGGCTAACAGAGCCCTTAAGGCAAAAGCTCTTGTGCGGACCATGCTTATCTGGCCATATGCGGTAGCACCGGCAATTTCAGGTATTATGTGGCTTTTTCTTCTCCACCCCTCCTATGGTATTGTTGCCCTTGGGATCAAAAAGTGGCTCGGGATTAACTGGAATCCTGTTCTGTACGGCAGTGATGCCATGATAATGATCGTCATGGCAAGTGCATGGAAGGAAGTGAGTTATAATTTTGTGTTTTTCATGGCAGGGCTGCAGGCTGTTCCAAAATCCCTTATTGAAGCAGCAGCCATTGATGGAGCAGGTCCTTTCAGAAGATTCTGGACCATTACATTTCCCCTTTTATCACCGACATTTTTCTTTTTATCGGTTATGAATATTATTTACTCATTTTTTGAAACCTTCGGGATTATTCATACCGTAACACAGGGAGGGCCGGGCGGCTCAACAAATATTCTTGTTTATAAAGTTTACCAGGACGGGTTTGTAGGTCTCAATCTTGGGTCATCTTCCGCCCAGTCAGTGGTTCTGATGAGCCTGATAATAATGATCACTGTGTTTCAGTTTAAATTTATTGAAAAAAAAGTACAGTACAGCGGATGACATATTATGGTTGAAAAAACTCCATTACTTGATATTTTTACATATATATTTTTAATAACGGGAATCTTTATTGTCGGGTTTCCCATTATTTACTCTCTCATTGCCGCAACTCTGCCGCTGGAAGATGTCTCAAAAGTTCCCATGCCTCTTGTCCCGGGAGACCAGTTCATAGTGAATATTAAAGAAGCGTGGAGCAGGGGTGATCTTGGAACTCAGATTTTAAACTCCTTTGTTATGGCATCGGGTATTACGGTAGGAAAGATTGCCGTATCCATGATAGGTGCATTTTCAATAGTATATTTTGATTACAGATTCAGAGTTGTTGCATTTGCATCTGTATTCTGCACACTGATGCTTCCAGTGGAAGTCAGAATTCTTCCAACCTATGAAATGGCTGCAAATGTTTTGACCCCCCTTCAGTCAATATGGGATTTTCTTCATTTAAACAGTGTTGTCTCCTGGTTTACTAACAATGATATCACAGTCCGGCTTAACTGGAGTCTGCTGGATTCTTACACCGGGCTTATCCTCCCCCTTGTTGCCTCTGCAACCTGTACGTTTCTCTTCAGGCAGTTTTTTTTAACAATACCTGAAGAGTTGTGTGAAGCTGCAAAAATTGATGGTGCATCTCCCATGACATTTTTCAGAAAGATATTGTTTCCTCTTTCAAAAACGAATATTGCAGCCCTTGTGGTGATTGAGTTTGTATATGGTTACAATCAATATCTGTGGCCTCTGCTTATTACAACCAACCCTAAAATGACAACAGCAGTTATTGGTCTTCAAAATCTGATTCCCCAGGCCGATGATCTGCCTGAATGGAATATTGCCCTGGGTGCTGCTATCCTTGTCATGCTGCCGCCTGTTCTTGTAGTTCTTTTCATGCAGCGCTGGTTTGTCAAGGGATTGATTGAAAAAGAGAAATAGCAGGTATGGAGCCGATAAAAAATTTTCCCTGGAATAAAAGATCGCAAATTAAATATCTGCTTACTGACATTGACGATACCATCACCAGCAGGGGTAGAATTCCAGCATGTGCATTCAAGGCTCTTGAAGATCTTGATAATGCCGGTATAAGAATTATCCCTGTTACGGGAAGACCGGCTGGATGGTGCGACCATATTGCCAGAATGTGGCCTGTCAAAGCAGTCATAGGTGAAAACGGAGCTTTCTACTTCACCTATGACGCAGATGAGAAAAAGATGATACGCCGTTATTTTAAAAGTGACGAGGAGAGGGCCAGAGATAAAAAAAAGCTTGCTTTGATAGAATCCAGAGTGCTCAAAGCAGTTCCCGGATGTATGGTCTCAGCTGATCAGCCATATAGAGAAGCTGATCTTGCCATCGATTTTTCAGAAGATGTTGAACCTCTTTCCCGGAAAGATATTAAAACAATTGTTGAAATTTTTGAACAGGCGGGTGCCACAGCTAAAATAAGTTCAATACATGTAAATGGATGGCTTGGCAGGTATGATAAACTCTCCATGACAAAAATTATGTTCAGGGAAGTGTTTCAAAAAAATATTGATAAAATAAAAGAGACTATTATTTTTTCCGGAGATTCACCCAATGATGAACCCATGTTTGAATATTTCCCCAACTCTGTCGGTGTTGCAAATATTCTTGATTATAAAGACACACTTGCCTTCAAACCTTCCTGGATTACTGAAGAGAGAGGCGGGTCCGGGTTTGCACAACTGGCTGATATTATCCTTCCTTGAATTTACAGGGGCGGCTGTATATATTCAATATATGCAGGTGCCGTTGCGAAAAAATATGAGTGAACAGAGTCATTATGGATAACAAGTTTATTGATGTCACATCTGGAGATTTTTTCCCGGTTTTAGAAGCACTGGACCAGGGGATACTCATGGCGGATAAAGATGGCTCTATCCTTTATTACAACAAGACCCATGCGAAAATGGACGGGCTTGAGAATAAAGATGTCATTGGCCGGAAACTGGTTGAGATATACGATCTGGATGAAAACGAAAGCACAATTATGCGGTGTCTGAGAGATAATAAAGCGATTATCAACACCAACCATATATATACAGCAAGAAACGGGAGGGTGGTTAACAGTATCAACAGTAATTTTCCGATCCGGAAAAACGGGAAATTGATAGGTGCCATCTGTTTTGTTAAAGACTATGAGTATTTAGACGGTATTATCAGCAAGATAGAAGGAACATACCGGAAAATTCCAATTCAGAATGAAACCTGCTTTACCTTTAAGAGTATTATTGGTCAAACCGCTTTGATCCGGGAGGTGCTGAACAAGGCAAAACTGGCCTCCAATTCGCCTTCGTCGGTTATGCTGTATGGCGAAACCGGTACCGGAAAAGAGCTTTTTGCACAGTCTATCCACACCTACAGCTACAGAAAATCAGCCCCTTACATGGCGGTTAACTGTGCAGCCCTTCCTGAAACTCTCCTGGAGGGGATTCTTTTTGGTTCAACAAAAGGATCTTACACCGGTGCCATGGAAAAACCTGGCCTGTTTGAACAGGCAAACGGCGGTACTATTTTCCTTGATGAGATTAATTCAATGCCGGTTGCACTTCAGGCAAAACTGCTCAGGGTATTACAGGAGAAGAAAGTACGGCGAATCGGTGCAAGTAAAGAGATCGTTCTGGATCTTAAAATTATCAGTTCGATCAATGAACTGCCGCAGGAATCAATCTCCAATGGCAACCTTCGTAAAGATCTTTTCTACCGGTTAGGGGTGATTTTTTTAGCCATCCCCCCCCTGCGCGAACGGATTAACGATATCGAAATTCTTACCGATTTTTTTATTAAAAAACACAATAAAATACTGGGTAAAAATGTGAAAAGGGTTTCTGTGGAGTTGAAAAATTATTTTCAGAAATATCACTGGCCCGGGAATGTCAGGGAACTTGAAAATCTGGTTGAAGGCGCCATGAATATGGTGGGCAGCGGATGGTTGATAAAGGGACGTCATATCGCTTCAGATGCTGTATTCTTGGAAAATAAAACCACTATTCATGAGAAAAAAGAATCAGCCGTTTTAAATAGCGGAACTGCCCTGAGGTGGAATAAAAAGGATCATGAAGCGTTTTTAAAAGAAAACAGGAGTGTCAGGATGCCTGACAGGCAAAAACGACATGGACAAGACAATGAAGAAAAAAAGAAAATTTTGCAGGCATTGATTCATCACTCCTGTAATGTGAAAAAAGCCTCTGGTATGTTGAATATCGCACGCCAGACACTGCACAGGAAAATTAAAAAATATTCTATTGACAGAAAAAAAATCCTTGAGAATATTGAAAAAAAGAAAATTGAAAAAACTCTTTTGGATTCCAATGGAAACATCGCTCTTGCTGCACAATCCCTTTCTATTTCCCGGCAGTTATTAAATTATAAAATGAAAAAATACACTATTTTAAAATCCACGTTCCAGAAAATGAAATAAATGAGTCAGAACGGTATCGTTACATTTTTTTTCGTTCTTTATTCCATTTTTTTTTAGGTTCCATATTTTTTCGTTCCGAAGATTCGTTCAGACACACAGAGTAAGAAAAATAGATGATTTTTTTTTATTTCAGCATGTTATCATTATGCAGTATTTTTTTTTAAAAGGGTTTTGTCTTTTTTGGAAGGGTGGCACATGGATTGCTTTTTTAATTATAGATGAGATGAGTAGATCAGCTGTTTCAAAAACCGGGATAGGACCTTTACAGATTTGAAAACGATAAAGAGGTTGTACCATGAAATTTGAAAGAATGTTTACCACCATTGACACACATACCTGTGGTGACCCGACCAGGACGGTTACCAGTGGAATTCCGGTGATCCCAGGTAAAACCATTCCAGAAAAAATGCTCTACCTGAAGGAAAACCAGGACTGGATCCGGAAAACCCTTATGTTTGAGCCACGGGGCAATGAAGTGCAGTCAGGAGTGATACTGACCGAGCCCTGCACACCCGGAACTGACATCGGTGTGATTTATATTGAGGTGGGAGGATATTTAACCATGTGCGGCCATGATACCATTGGTGTGGCCACTGCACTGGTACAAAGCGGTATGGTTGACGTGAGAGAACCGACAACATACATTAAACTGGATACACCGGCAGGTGTTGTTGAAGTGGCGGTTGAAGTTTCTCAAGGGGTTGCGGAAGAGGTGACTTTTACCAATGCACCAGCATTTCTCTTTAAAAAGGACATCCCGGTCCATATACCTGGAGTCGGTGAGATCAAGGTGGACCTCTCTTTTGGCGGGCTTTACTATTCCATTGTAGAAGCGGCTGACCTGGGTGTGGATCTTAATGCCGGTAATATCAAGGAACTGATCCGGCTGGGAAACCAGATCAAAAATGCAGTGAATAAAAGTGTTGAAGTGTATCATCCAGATATGGACTTTATTAATGAAGCTACCCATGTTCTTTTTTCAGCACCCTCCAGCCATCCGGACGGTACTCTGAAAAATGCAGTGGTCATTCCACCGGGATCAGTGAGCCGGTCACCCTGCGGTACCGGTACATGTGCAAAGCTTGCTCAACTGTATGCCAGAGGTGAACTGGCAGCAAATACAGATTTTGCTCACGAAAGTGCCACTACCGGCACGATTTTCAAGTCAAAGGTGCTTGAAGAGACCAGCGTAGGTGAATTTGATGCCGTGATCACTGATGTTACCGGAAGTGCCTATGTAACAGGTATGCATACCTTTTTGATTGATCCGAATGATCCGTTGAAGCATGGGTTCAGTTTTCTTTAAGATTAAATAGTGGTGCATGGCAGGTTGAAAACAGAGGAGAAACAAGATGAATAATACAGCAAGACCATATGACCGGACCGGCACGGAGCCGTCTTATATGTGGCGGATAAATCAATTAAAGGATAGGGTGCTTTCCACCCGACCGGCTATTGATCTTGAAAACGCGGCTATCCTGACCCGCAGCTTTATGAAAACCGAAGGAGAACCGCTGGTATTGAGAAAAGCAGTGGCTTTCCGTGAACAGTGCCGGCAGAAGAGCATTACCATATGGGATGAAGAGTTGATCATCGGCTGCTCTGGAAGCAAAACCCGCGGCGGGATACTGAGTGCGGATGTCTGCTGGTCTGTCATGGATAATGAGCTTGATACAATGAATGACAGGCTTTATGATCCTTTTGAGGTGACAGAGGAAGACAAAAAGATTTTTAACAGGGTGATCAAACCGTACTGGAAAAACAAGTCAGTATTTGAAAAATGGCTGAAACGTATTCCAGACAGCGTGGCAGGGCTGAGAGACAATGCTGTTATTTATATAGACAGAAAAGCGGTCAGAGGGCCCGGGGAACTGACTCCCGGGTTTGACTGGCTTCTGGAGAGAGGGATCAATGGTATTCAGGAAAAGGTGGAAAAACTGCTGGCCCGGACAGAGTTAAGTGATCCCGACGGTTACGAGAAACAGACTTACCTGAAGTCTCTGCTTATCTGCTGTGAGGGGATTGTAACCCTTGCCGCAAGGTATGTAAAAGAAGCACGACGTCTGGCAGCCATGGAGGAGAATCAGAGAAGAAAAGCAGAACTGGAAGAGATCGCTGATATTTGTGAGCGGGTACCGGCCCGTCCGGCTGAAACCTTCCGGGAAGCAGTTCAGTCTGTTTACCTGTATCATACCTGTGTGTTCATGGAACAGAATGCTGCTTCCTACAACCCCGGCCGCATGGATCAATACCTCTATCCCTTCTATAAAAAAGATAAGGTTGAAGGCAGATTAACCGATGACCAGGCCCAGGAACTGTTTGATTGTCTATGGGTGAAATATGCAGAGCCCTGTCTGTTCCAGGATGGTAAAACAGCTGAATTTGCCAGCGGGTATAATATGTTTCAGAATGCCTGCTGCGGAGGGATTAATGAAAACGGACAGGATGCAGTGAATGAACTCTCCTACATGATGCTCCAGGCCATGAAGGAGGTCAAACTGTATCAGCCGTCCCTGTCAGTCCGTTACAATGCCGGAAAAAATCCGGTTTCCTTTTTAAGAAAAATTGCTGAACTGGTTAAGGAGGGTACTGGTTTTCCTGCTATCCACAATGATGAAGTGGGAGTAAAAATGCTGTTGAAAAAAGGAGTGACCTTAAAGGAGGCCTATGACTGGAACCCCTGCGGCTGCGTGGAAACTAATCTGATGGGAAAACTGCGGGGGTATACGGCAATTGCAGATGTCAACCTTGGCAGCGTAGTGGAATTTGCCATGACTGACGGGATTTTCAGGAAAACAGGAGAGACATTGGGCGTTTGTACCGGAGATCCCAGAACATTTGAAATATTTGAAGATTTTAAAGCAGCCGTTAAAAAACAGGTAGCACACATCATAAAGGTGATTGTAGAGGCAAACAGCGTGCTTGAACCCACCTGGAACAACCGGCCGGTGCCCGTGGCATCCCTGACGTTTAAAGAGTGTGTTGAAACGGCAACGGATTATCAATGGGGCGGTGCCAAGTATTCCACCGGGAACGGAATTATCCTTGATGGTGTTGCTGATTTCATAAACAGTGTTTCAGCTGTTAACCAGCTGATATATGAAGAGAAAAAAATCACATGGGACACCATGCTCAAGGCGCTTGAAAATGATTTTGAAGGATATGACGATGTACGTTACCTCTGTCTGAATGCCCATAAATACGGGAATGACATTGCTGCCTGTGACAACATAGCCTCTGAGATGTTCGCATTTATGGCCGATGAAATAGACCAATATGATTCTCCCCACGGAAAGATGATAAGCGGTATTCTTCCGGTAACCGCACATGTGCCTTTAGGACTTGTCGTTGGTGCCCTGCCTTCGGGACGAAAAGCCTGGACCACCCTGACCGACGGGTTGTCTCCCACAGGCGGAAGTGATGTAAACGGCCCGACAGCAGTACTGAAATCAGTTTCAAAGATTCCCCATGACATGTTTGTTTCAGGGACCCTGCTGAATATGAAGCTGGATCCTTCTTTCCTTGCGGATGAAAAGGGTTTGAGGAATCTGATGTGGCTGATACAGAGCATGTGTGATCTTGGGATTTACCACGTCCAGTTTAATGTGGTGTCAGCCGAGATACTCAGAAACGCACAGAAAACACCGGAAAAATACAGGGACCTGCTCATCCGGGTAGCTGGCTATACAGCATATTTTGTTGAGCTGGGAAAAGATGTCCAGGATGAAATCATCGGTCGGACTGTATTAAGCTATAAACCTGACAACCGCTTGTCCGGCGCTTGCTGCAGCTGAGAAAAAGTAATGATACCAACGGACGGAATGATCTATAAAATTGAGCGGCTGGCTGTATATGACGGTCCGGGAATCCGGACGGTCATATTTTTAAAAGGGTGTCCGCTTTCCTGCCTCTGGTGCACCTCTCCTGAGTCTCAAAAAACAGACCCGGAAATTGGATTCTGGCCGGAAAAATGTACCCAATGCGGGGCGTGTGCCGATGCCTGCCGCTCAGGAGCGATTGAGCAGACCCATAATAAAGATATGGTGTTCAATCGCAGAATATGCAGGAACAACGGTGACTGCGTCAATGCCTGCCGGTTTGATGCCAGGAATATGATCGGCTGGAAAACCAGCGCGGACCGGGTAATTCAGGAGTTGGAGAAAGATACGGTTTTCTACCACCGTTCCCGGGGCGGGATCACCTTAAGCGGCGGCGAACCCGTGTTTCAGCCTCAATTTTCCGCTGCAATTTTAAAAAAAGCGGTTGAAATGGGGTTCCATACAGCCATTGAAACCTGTGCCTATTCAAACTGGCAGCCATTTGCCTTGATCCTTGAGCATCTTGATCTGGCCTATGTGGACATAAAACAGATGAATTCCAGCACCCATCAGCTGTTAACCGGAAAAGGCAATGACATGATTCTGGATAACATCCGCCGCCTTGACAAGGCCTTTCCCCATATCGACTTGATTTTGAGGGTGCCTGTCATCCCGGGATATAATGATGAAAAGAACAACATAATTGAGACGGCAGAGTTTGCAAGCGGGTTGAAAACACTTAAACGGATAGAACTGCTGCCGTATCACCGGTATGGTGTGTCCATCTATCCGGTTATCGGGAAAGAGTATGCCTTGACCAGGATTCGCCCTCCAGAACTGAGACAGGTTGAATGTTTAAAAGAGATCATCCGGAGATATGGTATCGCGGTTCAGATCGGGGGATGAAATTTATTGTTTAAATGTAGCAGTCTGTCATCTGTCCTGTGGATGAGGCATGGATATGAAAGGAGATACATATGGATATGGTAAAAGGAAAAGTCGCTGTTGTTACAGGTGGATCCAGGGGGATAGGACAGGCCATTGCCCGGAAACTGAACAATGAAGGAGCAACGGTTATTATCGGTGATATTATGGATTCCGGCCTGGATGACAGCAGTGATAAGTCAATGCTGTCTTTTATGCACCTGGATGTCTCAGATGTCCAGAGTGTCAAAACTGTGATCCAGCAGGTGATAGATCATTACGGCCGGCTGGATATCCTGGTGAATAATGCAGGTATCATGTTTGAACGGCTGATGGAAGATACATCAGAGGAAGAGTGGGACCGCATGATGAATATTAATGTCAAAGGGGTTTTTCTCTGCAGTAAATATGCGGTCAGGTCAATGCGGGAAAGAGGAGGGGGGGTCATTATCAATATTGGTTCCATTGAAGGCATTGCCAACAATCCGGAGCATACTGCCTATGCTGCTTCCAAAGGAGCTGTGCATGCATTGACAAGAGCTATTGCCGTGGATGAAGGACGTCGCAGCAAAGTAAGATGCAACGCGGTCTGCCCGGGATGGATTAATACAGAACTCAATGAAGCCTATTTTGATCAGCTTAAATATCCTGAGGAGGGGAAAAAAGCCATTGAAAAACTGCATCCGGTGGGCAGAATGGGAACTCCTGAAGATATTGCCAATATGGTATGCTGGCTGGCAAGTGATGAAGCCGGTTTTGTATCCGGCCAGGAATTTATTGTTGATGGTGGACGGACAGCCCGGCCGACACTTGCTGATTTTGGCGGTATGGAAAAGAAAAATGAGATTTAAGAATAAAGTAGTGATCATCACCGGAGCTTCAGGTGGAATCGGAAAGGCAACGGCAAGATGTATTGCTGAAGAAGGCGGCATACTGGCTCTGGTGGGTCGTGATCCTCAACGGACCCGGGCAGTTGCAGAAGAAACCCGGGCTGTTTACCATTCAACAGGCGATATCACCCAATCTGATATCTGTAGGCAGATCGTGAAAGATGTTGAGAAAAAGAAGGGCTGTATAGATGTGCTGATTAATAATGCAGGGGCCATAGTACGTGCGGATACCTGTGAAACGACTGATGAACAATGGCGTTCCATCATGGCCATCAATGTGGATGCCCCTTTTTTTATGGCCAGATCTGCAGTGGAAGTGATGCGTTGTCAGGGAACGGGCGGTGCCATTGTGAATGTCTCTTCCATCAACGGTTTTGTCGGTCGTAAGACACTGGTTGCCTACAGTACAGGCAAAGGAGCGCTTATCCAGATGACACAGTCCCTGGCATTGGATTGTGCAGACGACAATATCCGGGTCAATGTGGTCTGTCCGGGAGCAACTGACACACCCATGCCCTTTTCACAGCACCAGCAGCCTGTCACACAGGAGCAGATGTCAAAGATATGGAGAGAGAAAATTCCCCTGCAGCGAATGGGAGATCCTGAAGAGATAGCCCGGACCATTACATTTCTGGCATCAGAAGATGCCAGTTATGTTACAGGTGCCAGCCTGCTGGTGGATGGCGGGTTTACCTGTCAATAATGCCATTATATTCACTTGGATATTTATCTGTTTTTCAGGTGGTCATGCTGTAAAACATAAAAAAGAGTGCTGTTTTGAATATTTTGTTAATGTCTGTTTAAAATTAGATTTTAAGGAGAGAAGAAGATGCGGTTTAAAGGGAAATCAGTGTTAATAACAGGCGGAGCCGGCGGGATTGGAAGAGCTGCCACCAGAATTTTTGCAGGAGAAGGCGCACGTGTGATGGTGTCTGACCTGTCAGAACAGGGATGTAAAGAGATGTGTTCGGAAATTAAAGAGAAAGGCTGGGATGCAGAATACCTTTGCGGAGATCTTTCTGATAAGGCCTATTGTGAAAAACTGGTTGAACACACTGTTGATATGTTTGGATCCATAGATATCCTTTTAAATAATGCAGGTGTGATTCCCAGGGGAAATATTCTGGAAACCACTGATGAAATGTGGTTTTCTGCATTAAATATCAATCTGACTGCCGTGTTTTATCTCTCCCGTGCAGCCATTGCGCACATGAAAGAGCAGGGGGGCGGTACCATAGTCAACACCTCTTCCACCTGGGGGTTATACCCGGGCCCCGGACATCTTGCGTACTGCACAAGTAAAGGGGCGGTTGCCGCCATGACTAAAAATCTGGGAAGGGACCATGCCGAAGATAAGATTCGGGTGAATGCAGTCTGTCCCAATGAAGTCAATACACCCATGCTGAAAACCGGGTTTGCCAAACGGGGACTGGATCCTGAAAAAGCCATTGATCAGTTGAACCAGACCGTTCCCATCGGGCGGGTTGCAGAACCGGTTGACATTGCTGAAGTCATGGCATTTCTGGCATCTGATGCTGCCGGATACATTGCAGGGGCCACCATAGAGGTGACCGGGGCCAAACCCGTTTATTGATAAGGAGTATGTTGATGTCCTATTTTGAAGTGTTATCTGATTCAGATATGGAACAGATCCATGAAGCCACACTTCTTGTCATGGAAACCACGGGGCTGGATCTGCTGTACCAACCGGCAGTGGAACTGCTGTCAAAGGCAGGGGCCAGAGTTGAAGGAAGCCGGGTTTTCTTCCCCAGAAAACTGGTTGAAGAATCGGTAGGCAAAGCACCGGAACTATTCTGTCTTCATGCCAGAAATCCGGAAAACAACGTCGTTATAGGAGGGGATCACTCTCTGTTTCTACCGGCAAACTGTCCGCCGTTTGTCTCTGATCTTGATCAAGGCCGGCGGTATGGTACCCTGACAGATTATGAAAATTTTGTTAAACTGACCCACAGCAGCGGACATCTGGATATGTCCAGCAACATCCTCATAGAGCCATCAGATATCACGATTGAACAGCGGAACGTTAAAATGCTGTATGCCACCATGAAGTATACGGATAAATGTTTTATGGGAGGTGCATTGGGCCGGACAGGAGCAAAAGAGACCATGAAAATGGTTTCAATGCTGTTTGGCATTACAGAAGAGAAACTGCAGGAGAAGGCTCGGGTCATCAGTATTCCATGTTCACTCACCCCATTGAAATATGATCAGTTGATGCTGGAGTGCCTGATGGAATATGCAAAGGCTGGACAACCTGTAATTGTCAATTCTCTTGGCGCTGCCGGCGCAACAGCTCCTGTAACCCTGGCCGGTACCCTGGTAGTTGAAAATGCTGAAATCCTGGCTGGTATTGTTCTGGCCCAGCAGGTCAGGGAAGGTACGCCGGTGGTTTACGGAGGGGCTTCCACCAGTACAGACATGCGGACAGGCGCCCTTGCGGTGGGTGCGCCGGAAATGGCATTGAACAATATTATGACAGCCCAGATGGCACGGTTTTATCATATTCCAAGCCGGGCAGCGGGCGCCTTAACAGAAGCCAAGAAGGTGGGCAGCCAGTCTGCCTATGAATCGATGATGAACCTGACCTCTGCAGTGTCATGTGGTTTGAACATGATCCTCCATGCAGCTGGAGCACTTGAATCCATCAACTGCATGTCTTATGAAAAATTCATCATAGATGATGAGATGTGCGGCATGGCCAGACGGATTAAAAACGGTGTCAGTGTTACGGCTGAAACTCTGGGGCTTGATGCCATTAAGGAGGTGGGGCCCGGGGGACATTATCTCTCCAATAGTCATACATTCAAGCATTTCAGGACAGAATTTTTCATGCCGCTGCTGGGCAACAGAACCAGCTATGACATGTGGAAAAATTCTGATGAGAAAGAGCTGGTTTTGAAAGCCAACCATGCCTGGAAAAAAAATCTTGAAGC
This sequence comes from uncultured Desulfobacula sp., assembly GCA_964636495.1. GTDB lineage: Bacteria > Desulfobacterota > Desulfobacteria > Desulfobacterales > Desulfobacteraceae > Desulfobacula. The sequence continues at coordinate 66,529 of CAZWSL010000003.1, forward strand.
GTATACTGCACCGGATCTGCCCGCAGATATTGATAAGGACCTCCAACTATTTGTGAGGTCGATTTGAAATATCTGGACTTGGTGTCAGCCTGATAATAAAAAAGATTCCGGATGTGAAAAAATATGTCGCTATAAAATGGCGACATATTTTTTTATTTTAAACGGTTAATTACAAAAGTTACACTTTTTTATCTCCCTTTCATTTTATCCAATATCTAACCACATGGAAATTATTTTATTATGAATTCAATGAATTAGTGGTAAATTGATTTCATTGTGAACTATTTCACACCAAAATATCCAATAGAAAAAAAAATGTTTTTAAGTATTGGTATAGTCGTTGCAAATTCCATAATAGTTCTGGTTTTAAAATGTTTACAATTTTTTTCTGTTTTTGATTTAAATCCAGATACCTGCGGTCTGGCACAGCATACACAAATAATTTTTTATGAATAAAGGAACACATCATGTTAGAGGGCAATGTGACATTTTGGCAGATTATATTAAATCCCTTTGAACTGTTTGTTCTCCCGTTTAACATCTGGGTGGATGATTTATTAAATTGGATTGTGAGTAATTACAGATGGATTTTCCAAATTATCCGTATACCTATTGATTTTGCCCTGGTAATTATTGAACAGCTGCTTCAATCTATTCCCCAAACCATTATGATGATTATTGCATGGCTTATCGGATGGCAGGTGTCTGATAAAAAAATTACGATTTTTGTTTTAATTTCAATGGGAGTGATCGGTCTTGTCGGTGCATGGGCCCAGGCAATGACAACCCTGGCACTGGTGCTCACTTCTGTTTTTTTCTGTATATTAACCGGAATACCCCTGGGCATTTTAACCTCACGCAGCAAAAAAATGGAAAATATCCTCCGGCCTGTTCTGGATGCCATGCAGACAACGCCTGCATTTGTTTACCTCATACCGGTGGTGATGCTGTTTGGTGTGGGGAATGTACCGGGTATAATTGTCACCATCATTTTTGCCCTTCCGCCTTTGATCCGTTTGACTGTACTGGGAATTCGCCAGGTTCCCCATGACGTGGTGGAAGCAGCCTATGCATTTGGTGCCTCTGAAAAACAGGTGATGATGAAAATAAAAGTCCCCCTGGCATTAAGAACCATTATGACAGGCATCAATCAGACCCTAATGCTGTCTCTGTCAATGGTGGTGGTGGCATCCATGATTGCCGTAAGCGGCCTTGGGCAGATGGTACTTCGTGGAATCGGCCGGCTGGATATCGGGCAGGCAGCCGTCGGGGGACTGGGTATCGTTCTGATGGCCATTTCATTGGACCGGCTCACCCAGGCTATGGGACAATCTCCCCGGCAGAGAGGTACACGGCACTGGTATGAAAAGGGGCCGGTGTTTTTAGTGATGAAAATGATTCAAAAGAAAAACGAACAATAAAAATGGTTAAAAATATTCCATCAAAAATGGCAGCCGTGCTTTTAACCGGCCATGGCGGATTCGATAAACTGGCATACAGGGAAGATGTACCTGTCCCCATTCCTGATGACAACGAGGTGCTGATAAAAGTGGCAGCTGCGTCAGTGAATAATACAGACATTAATACCAGGATCGGCTGGTATTCAAAACAGGCTTATACCGATACCAATGCCGGTGGCAGTGACGGCTGCAAAGAAGAAGAGGTTGAAAATGACGGTGCCTGGTCCGGCAGCAGCCTGAATTTTCCCCTTATTCAAGGAGCGGATCTCTGCGGTTCTATAGTGGCTGTCGGCAGGCAGGTTGATCCGGAACGTATTGGAGAGCGGGTGATTGTACGTAATCTGATGCGGGCACCATGCGATTTTCGTCCGTTTGAATGCTGGGTATTCGGATCTGAATGCAATGGCGCCTTTGCCCAGTATGCTGTTGCGCCATCCCTTGAAACATATGCGGTAAAAAGTGATTTAACCGATGCAGAGCTGGCTTCATTTTCCTGTGCCTATTCCACTGCAGAGAATTTACTGCATCGCTCCCGTGTGAAGGCTGGTGATCATGTATTGATTACCGGGGCTTCCGGTGGAGTTGGATCGGCTGCTGTTCAATTGGCCAAATGCCGCAAAGCACATGTAACTGCTTTTGCCGGTAAAAACAAGATCCAAAAGATAAAATCGCTGGGTGCGGATCAAGTGCTTCTCCGGGGCAGTGACCCGGTTTCAATAATTGGGAAAGAGTGTGTTGATGTGGTGATTGATGTGGTGGCCGGTGAGGTGTGGCCAAAGCTTTTAGAGGTGTTGAAACGCGGAGGCCGTTATGCCGTGGCCGGTGCCATTGCAGGACCCCTGGTCGATCTGGATGTTCGGACCCTTTATTTAAAAGATCTGACACTGTTCGGATGTACATTTCAAGACGATATCGTGTTTGAAAACCTTGTCAAAAGGATTGAAAATAATGATATCAGACCCGTAATCGCCAAAACATATCCTTTGAAAGATATCATCATTGCCCAGAAAATGTTTCTGTCAAAAACATTTTTCGGGAAACTGATACTCATCCCCCCCCTCTGACAGGAGCCTGAATATGCGGATTAAATCAATTAAAATCTATCAATATGATATGCCCATCAAGGGCAAACCCTATAAAATGTCAAACACGGTTCTGGACCATTTTGATTCAACCATTATAGAGATCACCACTGATACCGGTATTGTTGGTTACGGAGAAACCTGTCCGGTAGGGCCGGTGTATCAACCCCAGCACGCTCTGGGTGCCAGGGCAGCGCTTCAGGAAATAGCACTGCATCTCATCGGATTGAATCCCCTTGAGATACATAATGTATATCATGCCATGGATGATGCTTTAAATGGCCATAATTATGCCAAAGCAGCTGTTGATACAGCTCTGTGGGATATTAACGGCAAATTTTACAATGCCCGTATCTGTGATCTGCTGGGCGGGGCAGTCCGGGAAAAAGTGCCTTCCTACCACTCCATCGGTATCTGCAGCGAGAGAGAAGCAGTTGAAACAGCCAGGGAAAAACAGGCAGAAGGGTATCCGCGTATCCAGTTGAAAGTGGGAGGCAGATCAATTGAAGAAGATATTGCCGTTATCCAAAAGGTTTCTGAAGTTTTGAAACCAGGTATCCGGCTGGCTGCTGATGCCAACCGGAGCTGGACAACCCGGGATGCGGTGATGGTCTCCAACGCCTGTTGCAGGATTCCGTTGGTACTGGAACAGCCCTGCAATACATATGATGAAAATCGTTCCCTGAAAGGACGGGTATGCCACCCCATTTACCTGGATGAAAATACCGAACATCTGGGTCTTGTATTTAAGGCTGTCAACGATGGCTTTGTAGACGGATTTGGATTTAAAGTCACCCGTCTCGGAGGGATCAGCGTGATGCGGACCGTTCGGGAGGTTTGCCATGAGATGAACAAACCAATGACCTGCGATGATTCATGGGGCGGAGATATTATTGCGGCTGCCTGCGTACATCTGGGTGCGACGGTTTTACCGCATCTGTCAGAAGGTGTCTGGCTGTCTGCACCTTACAACACTTCCCATTATGACCCAGAGAACGCGATTAGAATTGTAAATGGTTATATTGATGTGCCAAAAGGACCTGGATTGGGGATTGAGCCGGATACGGACATCTGGGGAGCGGCAGTTATGACGTTTGATTAAATAATTTCAGTGGGAAAACGGCATTTTTTGTCGAATTTATGCGTGGACAGCAATTATTAAACTGGGAATATTCTATATATATCCATGGTTAAAATTTTCATGAATTTGAACAAAAACAACTGCTTTTCTATAGGAGTGAACAGGGATATGTGTGATTTCTGGAGAAATGATAGTTTTTCTTAAATAGATGACACAGGGAAACAAGATGAAATCATTCCTGGAATGAATCACAGGGGATTTCAGGATATAACAATTATTAATATTAAAATTGGAAGGGGAAAAAAGATGAAAAAAGAGAAACAATCGATTCACATGCTGAAAAAACTTGGGATGATATTTATTTTTTTTGCAGCAATCACTCTGGCAGGCAGTGGCATGGCTCTGGCAGATCTGCCTGGAAAAGGCAAAAAGGTTAAACCATGCTACAACGGGATTGCAGAAGAGCTTTTCCAGATGCTCATTGTCAACAAAGGTATGGAAAAACTGGGATATGATGTACAGACACCCATGGAACTGGAAATTACTGCCATGCATCTTGCTGTGGGACAAGGCGATGCTGACTACAATGCGCACTCCTGGATACCTCTTCATAACGCATTCTATGAAAAAGTCGGAGGAAAAGACAAGGTGTCCCGTATTGGAACACTGATTGAAGGAGCTGTACAGGGCTATCTTATTGATAAAAAAACAGCAGATAAATACGGGATTAAAACCATTAATGATTTAACCGATCCTAAACTTGCCAAACTCTTTGATTCCAATGGAGACGGTAAAGCAGATCTCACTGGCTGTAATCCCGGCTGGGGCTGTGAAAGGGTGATTGAACACCATATCAAAGCCTATCAGCTGGATAAAACAGTAACGCATAATCAGGGATCCTATTTTGCTCTGATCGCAGATACCATTGCCAAATACAAATCCGGGAAACCTGTTCTTTATTACACCTGGGCTCCTCAATGGGTGGGTGGCGTTCTGGTTGCGGGCAAAGATGTGACCTGGCTGGAAGTTTCCCACACTGATCTGCCAAAAGGACAGGAAGGTGCCAATACAAAGACGTCAGATGGAAAAAATCTCGGATTTTCAGTCAATTCTATCCATGTGTTTGCCAACAATAAGTTTTTAAGCAAGAATCCTGCAGCCAAACGTTTTTTTGAACTGGTGAAAATCCCCATCAATGATGTCAGTGCCCAGAACATGAAGATGAGGAATGGCGAGAAAAGTATAAAAAATATCAACCAGCATGCAGATGAATGGATTGCTGCCAACCAGGCACAATTTGATCAATGGATTCAAGAAGCCATCAAAGCCTCCAACTAAATACTGCAGGCCGCTGATTGCGGGCAGGCCGGAAACTGATGTCAACGGTCTGCCCAATTGGAAATAACTGCCATATTCTTTAAAGAGCAGAATCCGGAAGATATGATTTGCAAATTTTTAAATTATGATACAATACCCTGAAGGGCAGAAACCAGAAAATGAAAGAATTTATATTACGTGATTTTTCTTTCATATTCACTATAAGATGGGAGATGTTTTGAAAACTCAAACAGAAAGAACAGCTGGGGAATCTTCCGGGCAATGGCCTGATCAGCAAGTACCGCCAATTGAATGCAGAAATCTATGGAAGATATACGGGGAGCAGGATAAAAAAGCGCTGGCGGCAATGAAGGAAGAACACCTGACTAAAGAAGAAATCCTGGAGAGGTTTGGATGTGGTGTCGGCGTAGTTGATGCCAGTTTTACCGTCAATGAAGGTGAAATTTTTTGTATAATGGGACTTTCCGGCAGTGGTAAATCTACATTAGTACGCCATGTCAATCGATTAATTGAACCAACGGCCGGCAGTGTGTTGATCGAGGGACAGGATATCAATACCATGAGCCTGGATCAACTTCGTCAAATCCGGGCTGAAAAAATCGGTATGGTGTTTCAGAATATGGCACTGCTTCCCCATAAAAATGTCAGGCAGAATGTGGGATTTGGTCTGGAATTAAGAGGTGTGAAACGGGAAGAACGCAATAAGGTGGCTGAAAAAGCCCTTGCAACTGTCCAGTTGTCTGAATGGGGGGACAGCTATCCTGATGAATTGTCCGGCGGCATGCAGCAGCGGGTGGGATTGGCAAGAGCTCTGGCTGCAGATCCAGCAATTCTTCTTATGGATGAGCCTTTCAGTGCTCTGGACCCTTTGATTCGCAGGCAGCTACAGGATCAGTTTTTAAAACTATCTGATAAAATGAATAAAACCACCCTTTTTATAACCCATGATCTGGATGAAGCCATACGGATCGGCAACCGTATTGCCATCATGAAAGACGGGGTACTGGTTCAGATCGGAACACCGGAAGATATTGTAACACAACCTGCCGATGATTATGTCGCTGATTTTGTTGCAGGTATTTCAAGACTACATCTCGTCTATGCACATACAGTTATGAAAAGTCCAGAGTTCTTTGAGAAAAAGTATCCCGGCGTTTCTCTTGAAAAATGTCCAGCAACCGGTCCGGACAGCGATCTGGACACTTTGATCGATATCATGGTGGGAACAGATCAAAAATACATATCCATTATGGAGAGCAGTAAGTGTGTGGGTGTTGTGACAAGAGGGGCTTTATTGAGAGGAATCCAGGGGAAGGATATCGACGAAGTATAGCCGGCACTTTAGTTGGTGGGGGACAAGCGTATTTATAATGTTGTTTGTTCCCTTTTGTATTTTATAGTCATGCTTGAACATCTGTGGAACAGGTGTTTATCTCTATTTAATGTGAAATCATAAAATAAGTATGTTAACTTTACTGTTTTGTTTTATAAATCAAACTGGAGTTTTTATACGGCTGTTAACCGGAGAAGATAGGAGAAGCAAATGCAACTTGGATTTATTGGTACCGGTGTTATTACATCTGCCATTGTAACAGGAATCTGTACATCAGAACTTGAAGTCGAATCGATCTGGGTATCACCCAGAAACCATCAGAAAGCAGATGAACTGGCAAAAAAATTTGATCCAGTCCGTGTCGGGGATAATAACCAGATGGTTATAGATAATTCTGAGGTGGTGGTTTTAGGGATTCTCCCTCAGCAGATGGAAAATATTTTAAATGAGATTGAATTCAGGCCTGATCATATCATTGTCCATCTGCTGGCCGGTATTAAAATCGATATGCTGGCTCCGCTGGTAAAGCCCGCTATGGAGATTGTAAGGGCAGTGCCGCTTCCCTGTGTAAGTATCCACAGCGGTCCGGTTGCCATGTTTCCTGAAAATGATATCGTCTGTCAGCTCTTTGATGTCCTGGGAAACAATATTCTGGCTGACAATGAGCAGCAGCTTGATACACTGTTCATTATCACCGCTTTGATGGCTCCTTATTATGCCATGCTGGAAAACATTGTAAAGTGGGCAGTGAGCGAAGGTATCAGTCAGAAAAATGCATCAGACTATACTGCATCCATGTTTGAGGCTTTTTCGCTCATTGCCCGGGAACTACCCAGCGGTAACTTGAACTCACTTGTCAATGAATCAATGACACCTGGCGGACTCAATGAGCTGGCCATGGCAACAATCAATGATAACGGCGGGTTTGACAGCCTGATTAAAGCACTTCAAAAGGTCAAGAAAAAAGTGACTTGATATCCTTTTGCAGACGATTTGATTAATGGGCCAGTTCCAGGGTGTTATCAGTACGCAGACACCGATAGGCTCTCTCACGATCTTTGTATTTGGGCCGCTCGCCCTCTCCAATTCCATCTCCTGCATTCAATTCTCTTCTCCGTCGAAGGGTCTATGACCGGTGCTGTTTAATTTAACCTGATAATCGTGCCGGTGATTCACGACCACTTCATAGCCCGTTGCTTCAGGTTCATCATCGACCATACTGGCAGGGAAACCATGACCGAGCACTTTTACGCCTGCGGCCTCTTCCAGGCGCTTGATAATATTTGGCGATAACTCCCTGGAGCCGTAGCGTTTCTGACCATCTTTAAAAATATCAACGATTAATGGTGCTATCTCCAGATCGAGATTGTTGCGTTGTGCCAGTTCATTAAAAATACCGACATCTTTGGAGACAAGATCCATGGTAAAATTAATATCCCGGCTGCCGTTGAGGATCACCTGGGATTCGGTTTCATGCACAAAAGAATTTCCCGAAGAAGCTTTGATTGCTTCATAGGTAACATTCATGTCCATACCGATTAATTTCATGGTGGCCAATGCTTCTGCAAGGGAGGCCAAATTAACGGTGGCAAGATAGTTGGTCATTACTTTTAATATTGAGGCGGATCCCAGTTCGCCTGTATGGAGAATACGACGTCCCATGGTGGTTAAAACCGGCAGCACCCGTTCAAATGTCTCCCGTGTGCACCCGGCAAAAATGGAGATATTTCCTGTATCAGCCCTGTGGCAGCCGCCCGAGACCGGGCAGTCAACAGGGAAGGCCTCTTTTGCCTCGACAAGGGCACCGATCCGGCGGATTTCCGCTTCATCTGTTGTGCTCATTTCCAGCCAGAACTTACCGCTGCTTAACCCGGCCAGTACACCATCATCTGCCTCCATCACCTGGGAGCATACCTGTGGTGACGGCAGACAGGTAATGACAATATCGCAGGCCAGAGCCATCTCTTTTGGTGAATCTGCTTTTTGGGCACCACGGGAGATAAAGTCCTGAACAAACTCTGGATTTAGATCTCTGACAGTGAGATCATAGCCATTTCTCAATAGACAGCCTGCCAGTTTACCGCCGGCATTACCCAAACCAATAAATCCTACTTTCATTCAACACCCCCATAAAAACATTTATGAATGCCTTGGCCAGTCCAAGGAATAAGCGAGATTTTACAAGATGTCACATTATAAGTAAATTAAAAAAACATTCGCAAAACCGGGCCTGACCATAAAGATGAAACCAGGGATTACTGTCAAATCCGGGCATTTGTTAGGAATTAATATACGCTTTAAAGAGAACCTCCCAGATTAACGGTTCAGGCTATTCTGCTGTATGAATTTACACCATTTTATCCGGCAGGGGATCTTGCTTCTGGCAACATGCGCTGATGAATCAGGGTTGTGCTTCAGATTTTGATTTTATTCTTAAGCAGATCTCCAGCCATTAATAAGGCAAGAATTATTGCACAGGCTGCCTGGAGACCATGGGGGATAATTTCCGAAGCCTGCCCTGCCACAGCCTTTGCCTCTATATTCAGAAACAGATAGAACCAGTCTGTAAAAAAACCCATGGCAAGAGAGCAGATAGTGATCATGGACAGATATATAATAAGCGTTCTTCTGTTAAATATATTTTTCACCACACTGATGGTTGCTGCATTGGTTGCCGGCCCGGCCAGTAAAAAAACAAGGGCTGCTCCCGGGTTTAAACCCTTCAGGATCAAAGCTGCTGCAATGGGTGTAGAAGATGTCGCGCATACATACATGGGAATGCCTGCACACAGCATGATTAACATGGATAGTAGCTGATGATCACCTGCCCATACAGTAATATCCTCCGGTAAAAAGAAACTGATAATTCCGGCAATAAAAACACCGGTTATGAATGGTTTTGTAATTTCTGGAAGCAGGCTGCCAAAGGCAAATCTCATCCCTTCAATAATCTTTTGCAATATTGCTTTATCTGCATCGGGTACAACTGTATCCGTTTCTGCGGGGCAGTCTCAGGTACTGCCAGGTTGGATTTTTTCAGATTTAACAGGTGGTACCTGGCACAACTGCTGTTTCATCTTTTCCAGATGTCTTATCTGGCCCAAAAAATTTTCCGCAATCCCGGTTGAAACTGCTGTAATAAAGCCGGCAATGGGCCGAATAACAGTCATGACAGGATCAAGCATTGCCCATGAAACCGCAATTGAATCCACGCCTGACTCAGGGGTTGCTATCATAAATGAGAGAGATGCTCCATTATTGGCACCCTGTTTTTTTAAACCTGTGACCACAGGTATTACACCGCATGATCACAGCGGTATCGGGATTCCAAAAAGAGCAGACAGAAATACAGGTTTAATTTTACCTCTGCCCAGGTGTTTTTTTATTTGATCTGTTTTAAAAAAGACATAAAGCAGTCCTGCAATGAAAAATCCAAACAGCATAAACAGCGACACATCAAGATATATATGCCATACTTCCATTAGAATATCAGATATAAAATTCATACAAATATTTCTCTTTTAATAACCCTTTCGGTAAATTAATGATGGATATGATCAAGACTCATCCGTATCAGTGATTTTACATGATCATCATCAAGCGAATAGTAGACGATTTTGCCTTCACGTCTGTTTTTTACAATTTTTAAGACTCTTAAAATTCTCAGTTGATGTGAAATGGCAGATTCACTCTGACTGCATATAACTGCAATATCACACACGCAATGTTCCCGGTGAAGCAGAGAGAGAACAATTTTAAGTCTGGATGGATCACTTAATGCCTTGAAAATATCTGCAATTCCTACAATCGTATCCTGGTCAGGAAATGATCTGATTGTTTTTTTTACATTTGCCAGATTGATACATTTTTCTGAGCATATCTCCATATATTCACCTCTTCATTTGAACATTTATTCAAATGTTAATATCTATCGAGAATTATGTCAAGAAAAAACTGGAAAATAAAACTTTACGAATAAAATATAGGTGCTTTTATACTGCCAGTACCTGGACGCATTTTTGATTAATCATCAATATTATCTGTTTACCCGGTTTTGAAGTGCAGATCCATAATAAAATAATTGATTATAAAAGTCGTAATCAGCAGTTGCTTGATATTACAGTTAAAGATAGTTTGTGATGCGTTTTATCTTGTCCTGTAAAATCGTACGCTTATCTCTTCAATAATGGCCAGCCCTTCCACAATGGTATGATCAATAAGGGGCATGAAATTCTCTATTTTCTTTAAAGTATCCACTATCTCTATCACCATGGGCATGTCTTCTGAAAGCCTTAGAATTTTAGTGGTGTGGATTCTTGAGTGTGCGCCAAAGCCAAGTATGCCACGTGTGACGGTTGCTCCTGCAAGCCCATGTTCCCTTGCTTTTTTTACAATCCACTCATAAAGCGGCATTCCATCTTTCTTGTCACTCTCGCCTATATAAATTTTGAGCAGATGTCCTTTTTCCGGAAGTACCATGGAAACATCTCCTTTAAAACAATTTTGATATGGAAAATCCTGCCCAGACTGAACCAAAGCCAAGTATGAGGTGCAGCATAAGATTTGTCAATGCAGCAATAAACTGTCCGTCACGGGAAGCGGTAAATATCTCATATCCAAAAGTTGAAAAAGTTGTAAATCCTCCTAAAAACCCTATTAAAATTAATGCTCTGATTTCAGGTGTAAAGATCTGCCTGGTTTCAGCCAGTCCACCCAGCAAACCGATTAAAAGGCATCCGGCAACGTTTACCGTAAGTGTGCCATAGGGGAAAAAAGGGTTGTCGAATATTTTCTGTGAAAAATCACTTAAAATATACCTGCAGATTGATCCTGCAAACCCTCCTATTCCCACCATGAGTATTTTAACCATATACACCACTCCTTCAAATCCATAATTACTGCTGAGTATTATTTCAGTCAGTGTAAATGGAAGTATTTTTATAATCAATATCTAATATTAATTTTGTATTATTTTCAGATAATATTTCTTTAAAACAGGCGCTTGTCACAAGTGTTAAAAGACCCATTCCAGGATAGTCACAAATACAGTTTGCAGCAGTGCCGGTTTTTTCCGGTTCATATTCTACCAGAGATGCAGGTTGTTTTAAAATTAACCTGTTTGACAAATATGTTATGTATGGAATTCATTCTTGACCAAAATGTAAAATAGACGTAATTTGTTAGGATATCGCCGTTACCTGATTAATTTAACCAGTGAACAGGTCTATTTTTTAATCTATAATTTATTGGATTTTTATGGAAAAAAAATTAAGCTATGAAAGTCTTGAGCGCAGGGTAAGAGAATTGGAGAGTGTGGTTTCCGGTAAGGACAACGAAGACAAACTTCACAAATATCTATCCGTTGCAAGGGTTTTGTTTGTAGTTCTTGATACCAGGGGAAATGTTGTGCTTATTAACAAATACGGCCTGGAGACCCTTGGGTATGAGAGAGAAGAACTTATTGATAAAAACTGGTTTGAAAACTGCCTGCCAGGACAAGTCAGGGAAGAAGTTCAGGAAGTTTATCGTCAGTTGATGGCAGATAAAATTGAACCGGTTGAATATTACGAAAATCCAGTTTTAAGAAAAGACGGGATCCAGCGAATTATCGCCTGGCATAATGCTATTTTAAAAGATGCAAATGGTGATATTACAGGATCCTTGAGTTCAGGAAGCGATATCACTGAACAAAAACAGACTGAAATGATTCTGAAAAAGAGTGAAGAAAAATTTAGAAATATTTTAGAAAGTATCCACGACAGTTATCTGGAAGTTGATCTTAAAGGTGATTTTATTCTGTTTAACCACTCATTCTGCAAAATGATGGGATATACACATGATGAATTAAAAGGGAGAAACAGCAGCGAGTTTCTGGACAGGAAAAACAGTGAAAAAGTTTATAAAATTTTTAATAATGTCTATAAAACCGGAGAATCTGCCATTAATGCAGTATGGAAATTTATAAGAAAGGATGGAACTGTAAAACATATTGAAGCCACCGTCTCTTTGATTGTGAATGAAGAAAAAGAACCTGTTGGGTTTCGGGGATTGGGCCGGGATATTACTGAACGCAAAAAGTCAGAAGATACACTCAGAAAGACCAGGGAAATTCTGGCATTAAATGAAAGCCGTTTTCGGGATATTTCTCTCAGTATGGCGGACTGGATATGGGAAACAGATATTAATGGAAGATATATCTTTTCAGCAGGAGATTCAAAAAAAATACTTGGATATGGGAAAGAAGAACTCCTGGGAAAAAACCCTTTTGATTTAATGCCACAGGAAGAAGCATTGAAAATAGAGAAACGTTTTAGACAGCTGGCAGAGAAAAAACAGCCTATTGTTGATTTAAAAAACTGGAACCTGAGAAAAGACGGTACTCTGGTTTGTCTGCTGACTAACGGAGTACCTATACTTGATGATAAAGGTGAACTTACAGGGTACCGGGGGGTCGACAAGGATATAACCAAGGAGCTGGAGATAGAAGAAAAACTGAAAACGTCCTTGGAAATCACAGAAAATATCATTGATAATATCCCCATCGGCATGATTATCGTAGGAGAAGATAAAATAATCCAGAGGATTAATAAAGCAGCACTTGAGATAACAGGATATGATGATAAAGAAGATATTCTTGGAAATATTTGTCATAAAAATATCTGTCCTGCTGATATTGACAGATGTCCTATAACAGATCTTGGGCAGAAAGTTGATTATGCAGAAAAAATAATTATCCGCAGGGATGGAAGGCAGTTGCCTGTATTAAAAACAGCACTCCCCATCAAAATCGGAGGCCAGGATGTAATCATTGAAGCATTTATGGATATCAGTTCACTTAAAAAAGCTGAAACTGAACTGATGGAAAGCCGGGAAAGGCTCAAGGCAGTAATGGAGACCATTGCTGACCCTGTGGTGGTGTACGATGTAAAGGGAAATCTGACATACCTGAATCCTGCATTTACACGCGTATTTGGCTGGAATTTAGATGAGTTGCAAGGAAAGAGGATAGATTTTGTTCCTGATGAAGAAGTGGCGGCAACACAAAAAGCAATTAAGAGAATCTTTAACGGAGAGAGACTGTCCGGCTTTGAAACAGTAAGAAAAACAAAAGAAGGCAGTCTGATTGCAGTAAGAGCAGGTGCAGCACTTTTACTGGACAGTGAGAAAAGACCTAATGGAATGGTGGTTAATTTCCAGGATATTACCCAGGAAAAAAAGGCTCAGAATGAGTTGAATAAGGTGAATGAAAAGCTTGAGAAAGCCATTTACAAGGCAAAAGAGATGGCCCTGGAGGCTGACAGTGCAAATCTTGCCAAAAGTGAATTCCTTGCCAATATGAGCCATGAAATCCGTACGCCGTTAAATGGTATAATCGGGATGACCGGTCTTCTGCTGGATACAGATCTTAGCGCTGATCAGAAGCACTATGCCAATATCATAAGGAACAGTGGAGATTCACTTTTAACCATAATAAATGATATTCTTGATTTTTCAAAAATAGAAGCCGGCAGGCTTGAGATGGAAAGTATTGATTTTGATCTGCGCTCCATGCTGGCTGATTTTGCATCTGGAATATCACAGCAGATTCAAGAAAAAAATCTGGAGTTTATATGTGCTGCATCTCCTGATATTCCCGCTCTGCTCAGGGGTGATCCTGGAAGGCTGCGCCAGGTGCTGACCAACCTTGTTGGCAATGCTTTTAAATTTACCACCAAAGGAGAAATTTCAGTACAGGTCTTTATGGAAAAAGAGATGTCTGATGAAGTTATAGTTAAGTTTGCTATAAAAGATACCGGCATTGGCATTCCAGAAGAGAAGCTTGACATGTTATTTGAGAGTTTTACCCAGGCAGACTCTTCAACAACCCGGAAATTCGGGGGTACCGGACTTGGCCTTACTATTTCGAAAAAATTGTGTGAAATAATGGGGGGGGAAATCGGTGTCAACAGTGAGGTTGGAAAAGGGTCTGAGTTCTGGTTTACCGTCAGCTTAAAAAAACAGGTGGATCCGGTCCATCCTTTCACGTCACTGGAAAAAGCGGATATATCAGGATTGAATATACTGGTAGTGGATGACAATAAAACCAATAGAGAAATACTCCAGGGACAGTTGAATTTCTGGGGATGCCAGGTAAAAACGGCAGTGGACGGGCCGGATGCAATCCAGATACTATACGATTCATATAATAAAAATGAGACATTCCAACTGGCTGTTTTAGATATGCAGATGCCTTTAATGGATGGCCTGACACTGGGAACGATTATTAAAGCCGATAAGAAACTTGAATCCGTGCAATTGGTCATGATGACTTCAATGGGGCAGATTGGTGATGCAAAACGATTTAAACAAGCCGGCTTTGCAGCATATCTGATAAAACCGGTTGGATATTCAGATCTGTTTGACTGCCTGGCAACCATTACTGCAGGAGTATCTGATTCAATGCCTGAAAAATCCATTATTACAAGGCATTCGATTCGAGAACAGAAACAGAAGCGTATTCGAATCCTTCTTGTTGAAGATAATATGACCAACCAGCTTGTTGCTACAGGGATTTTAAAAAAATTCGGGTATGCTGGTGTAAAAACAGTGACAAACGGTGCAAAAGCTGTAAAAGAGCTGGAAGAAAATTCCTATGACATTGTTTTAATGGATATACAGATGCCGGTGATGGATGGCCTTGAAGCCACCCGTGTAATTCGCAGAAAGGAATCTGAATCAGATTTGGAAAAAATTCCCATCATAGCCATGACTGCCCATGCTATGAAAAAGGACAGGGATAAATGTCTTGCAGCCGGCATGGATGACTATGTAACCAAACCCATTGATGCAAAATTATTGCTTGAAGCCATTGAACGCTGTCTCACAGAAAAAAGGGAGCACGCCACATCCTTGAATATCTCCGTGAGTACCAGGGAAGATGTGAGTGCCACCGACATGGAACAGAATCTTACAATATTTGATAAAGAAGTTCTGATGAAGCGTCTGATGGGTGATGAAAAGCTTAAGGAAACAGTTATTTTAAGTTTTCTGGAAGATATCCCAAAACAGATGGTTTTACTTTCACAGTATATCAGAATGAAAAACAGTGAGGATGCAGGAAAACAGGGACATAAAATTAAAGGAGCTGCAGCAAATATTGGAGCAGAGGTGTTCAGAGAGATTGCATCCCAGATTGAAGAGGCCGGGAAAAAAGGGGATACAGACAGACTTGCTGCTCTTTTTCCCAGGCTTGAAAAAGCCTTTGCCAAATTGAAAAGACAAATGGAAAGAGTGCTGTGATAAAAGTGTTGATTGCTGATGATGAAAAAAACTCCTGTGTTGAATTCAGTCACACTTTTTAAAGAGCGTATGACGGCAAAATATTTTTGAAAATAAGTGTAAAAAATCCCTGGAACAGATTTAAGTGTTTGTAGAAATTTTTAATGTGTGGTACCTGAAGGATTGACTTTTTATAAAAAATATAATTTTGTATATCTCAAATATAAATTTTATTAA
Organism: uncultured Desulfobacula sp.; assembly: GCA_964636495.1. Classification (GTDB taxonomy): domain Bacteria; phylum Desulfobacterota; class Desulfobacteria; order Desulfobacterales; family Desulfobacteraceae; genus Desulfobacula. The sequence goes on from CAZWSL010000003.1 coordinate 82,318, forward strand.
AAATTATAAACAGCAAATTTTAAATAAGGAGAGAAAAAATGGGACTTAAAGAAGAACTGGAAGAAAAAGCTGAGGAGTGTGATGCGCCGGAAGAGTATATAGGTGTGGCCAAAGAGATTATTGACGGTCTTTCAGATAATGAGTTTGCAGCTGAAGTCCTTGAAGAGGGGGCAGACTGGGCAGAAACTTTTGAAGATTCAATTGAATATGCAAAAGCATACATGGAATTGCTCAATGATTCAGATACAGCTGTAGACCAGCTGAATAATGGGAAAAATTTCTGCGGGACAGTGGATGATTTTTTGTCCCTTGCAGCAGCAGCAGATGAAATGGGTCTGGGAGATGCGGCAAAGGAAATCTTGGGAGCTGCCACAGCAAAATGTACGAAAGTTTCCGACTTCCTTGATTTGAGCAACAATATTGCAAAAAATCTCAAAGATGAAGTGCTTGCAAAAGAGATTGTAGATAAGGCCTTTGCAAAATGCTCAAAAGCTGCAGATTTTGTATCATTTGCCAGTGCCGTTATTGAATCCTTTAATGACAGAGAAAAAGCTCTGGAAGTTTATGAAAAGGCAATGGAAAAAGCATCAAAAGCGGATGATTTCAATGTCCTTGCAAAGGGAGCTGCCAAAGATCTTGAAGATAATGATCTTGCCCGTAAAATTTATGAAAAGGCAGTAGAATCAATTGAATCAGGCGATGAGCTGCTTAAATTTGCTGAAACAGTAAAAAAAGAGCTTGATGATAAAGCGTTTACCCTCTCAGTTTATAAAAAAGCTGAAACTGTTTATACAAGATTTATTGATTATCTGAAACTTGCCAAAGCCGGATTTGAAAATACCGGTGATGCGGAATTTGCGTCTTCTGTATATCAGAAAGCTGCTGCTACAAACCCAGACTGCAACCAGCTCGTAGATCTTGCCAAGGCCCTTGCAGATGATCTTAAGGATATGGATGCAGCTGTACCTGTACTTAAGCAGGCAGAAAACGCAGTAAAAAGCAATGCTGATTTCATCAAGACTGCTAAAGCAATTCAGGAAATTATAAAAAATGACAAAGAGTGGACAGATGCCATCAGCTTCCAGCTTGAAAAACGGGAAGAATTCAAAGACCTCTACTCTGAATTTATAGTAAGAGAGTCCGAATCTAAAACAAGCTATCCCATGCGAATGCTTGCCGGCGATGTTGTAGCTGAGACCGGAGATATCTATTATGGAGCCAAATTGTATAAACAGGCCGAAGAGTTGACTGTTAATTTTAATGATTTTATTAAACTGGCATTCGGTATTCATAAGGATCTTAAGGATAGTGAGTGGGTTAAATCGATTTATAGCGAACTCCTGGAAAAATGTTCCAGCCTGAGCTATTATGATGAAGTGACATCAGCCATTGCCAGTACCCTGGAAGATAGAGAGTGGATAAAACAAATCTATCTTGATGTAGAAAAAAGTAGTGATACAAGCTCAGATTTTGTAAAACTTGCATCCATTGCTGTAAAAAAACTGGATGATAAGGAGTGGGCAGGCAGTCTGCTTGAGAAAGCCAGGGAAAAGAGTGCAGACCTGTATGAATATTGTTTTGTTGCAGATGCTGCTATAACTTTGATTGATAATAAACAGATGGCAGAGGAGCTCTGGAATTCAGCAGAAGATTGCTGCCAAACACAGTCAGATTATTGGTATCTGATTGACCAGGTGAGTAAAAAAGATCAAGATTCTCCTCTTCTGTCTACCATATTTGATTCTGCTGTGAAAAAACTGAATTCCTTTAATGATCTGCTGTTTTTTGCTGAAACATCAATATCTCTTCTTGGTGATTCAGAAAAAGCTGCTGCAATTTATACAAAGGCAGAGGAAAAAGCGTCATCTAACGGGTTATTATCCCTGCTGGGCACAAGCATTAAAAACAGGATGAATGATGCTAAATGGTCAACTGCTGTTTTGAGTAAAATTGCCTGATATTGATTGAATATGAGGGAAATTATTACCAGAGCAGTTTTATTGAATTCAATAGAGTTTAAAGGGTTCTGGAAGGAGATAGGACCTTTTAAATACGCTTTGACCAGTATGGATTTCCCTCCGGTTATGATGGAGCAGGAAGAGTGGATTTTTTCAAATGATATGACGCTGCTCCTGAAAAATTTAATGCAGTTTGAAGTGAGAAAAATGAAAATTGTTCAAGCTGCATTTAATCCTGAAAACAGGAGAATTTTAAGACCGGAAAAATTGATACCATGGAAAATCAGTAATTTCCCGGAAGAGTGGAATATATTGAGCTGTGACCTCTTCATGCCTGAAGGACATCTTACTGAAAATGTGATGAAAAGGCTTGAGTCAGATAAAAAAAAAGCAGATGCTAAAAGTATTGAATCTGCTTTTTTTTTATCTCTTGAATTCTCCATAGACCGGATCGGCTATCTGCTTTTCAAGCCGGAAAGCGGTTCAAAATATGCAGGTATTCAGAAATACCTTGCCGAGTGGGAGAAAGATGACAGGGATGCCGGAGTATATTGAACACATGTGTTGAAAAAGGCAATTAAATTTAAACCCTGCCGCGCACGATCAGATCTGCCATCATATCTTTATAGTGAATGCCGGCTTTTATAAATCCTTTGGTTCCATATTTCATATTGGCTTCAAGAACATAAAATTTTTGTCTGTGTTCTATTATATCAATACCTACATCATCCCACCCGCACCTTGATGCTGTAACATATGCCAGATCAAGCGCTTTTTCCGGCAATGGGTCAAAGTTTATTGTTCCACCCTTGGAAATATTTGTTTTAAAACAATCCGGACCCGCAATCCGGAAATAAGCAAGCCGTATTTTTTTTCCAATCACTATAATACGCATATCACGGTCAATCGGGAAATACTCCTGAATATAAGCAGGTCCATGTTTATTTAAATAGAGTGAGAGATCTTCTCTATTCTGAATAAGGTGGATATCATCTCCCCTGGCTGATCCCCTTGGTTTTTTTGCTATAAAGGGGTAGTCAAAAAAGTTAAGGATTTGGTGATGCTGTTTTTTTTTTCCATAAAAAACTTTTGTTTTCGGATGTGGGATCCCACACAGATTAAAAACAGCAGTCTGTTTTATTTTATCCTGGGCAAATTTGTATGTATGGAAACTTGGAAACGTTTTTTTCCCCACAGCATTAAAAAGATCAGCATAAAAAGCGGTTGGATAATAAATTTTTTCTGCATCTAATATCAGGTTTTTTTCATACTCAGAATAATTCTGAAAATCGGGTTTAAATCCAATGGTTAAAATTTCAGGATATTTTTTTAACCTCGCTCCAAGGGCAACAGGCCGGTTTTCCAATCTTTTATCCTTTTTTCTCTGTTTCTATTTTACTATGTATATCCATCAGGGTTATTCTCCTGCCAGTTCCATGTATCCCGGCACATGTCATCAAGCGTTTTATCCGCCTTCCATCCAAGCTCTTTTTCTGCCAGGGAAGGATCTGCAAAACAGGCATCAATATCTCCCGGCCTTCTGCTGGTGATTTTATATGATATAGATCTTCCACTTGCTTTTTCAAAGCTTTTAACCATTTCAAGCACTGAGTAACCTCTGCCTGTTCCCAGGTTATAAATGGCCACTCCTGAACCGGCAAACAGTTTTGGCAGGGTTTTAATATGTCCAAGGGCAAGATCTTTTACATGGATATAGTCCCTTACCCCGGTTCCGTCATGGGTATCATAGTCGTCTCCAAACACGTTCAAACAGGGTAGAATACCGGCAGCCACCTGGGAAATATACGGCATCAGATTGTTTGGTATGCCAAATGGATTTTCACCAATTTTTCCGCTTTCATGGGCTCCCACAGGATTGAAATATCTTAAAAGTGCAATATTCCATCTGTTATCAGAAATATAAAGATCCTGCAGAATTTCTTCTATCATGAGTTTTGTTCTTCCATATGGATTGGTTGCAGATAGAGGGAAATGCTCTTTGATTGGAAGGGATGCCGGTTTTCCGTAGACAGTGGCTGAAGAGGAAAAAACGACGTTTTTGACATCGAACTGATTCATCACTTCAAGCAGGTGCAACGTACCGGTGACATTGTTATGAAAATAATTTAAAGGTATGGCAACAGATTCTCCGACTGCTTTCAGGCCTGCAAAATGAATAACAGCATCAATTTTATGTTCTGTAAATATGTTAGAGACATCCTGTTTATTCAATAGATCTGTTTTGTAATATTCAAGTGATTTTCCTGTAATCTTCTCGACTCTGTGCAGTGCTTTTTCATAAGAGTTGGAAAAATTATCAAGGACAACAACATCATAGTTTTCATTTAAAAGTTCAACACATGTATGGCTGCCAATATATCCTGCACCTCCTGTAACAAGTATTTTCATAAACAATTCCCTTTAATAATTCACTGCTTTTTAGAATCAAACACTCCATATCAGTCTATTATAGGGCAGATTAAAATGCAAATATTTAAAAAAGAGATTTTAAACTGCCGTCAGTAAAAATCGTATGAGAAGAGCTGTTGAACGGATATGAAAAATTTATTATGGCAAATATCCAGGCAAAGAATATCTATCCTTGATTATACCTTGGAAAGAGAATATGATCAGAGTGCAAGGAGAGGTAACGGAAAAAAACAAACATGTACATTGACATATTCAGTGTGTATGCTTAGATTAAGCATTCAGGCTGAAAAGATAATATTTATATATAAAAAGGAGAAACTAAAATGATTGAATTGACTGATACTGCCAAAGAGCAGATCGAAGGATATTTTCAGGGAAAGGAGCCTACTCCGATTAGAATTTTTCTGAATTCAGGCGGTTGAGGCGGCCCTTCTCTTGCCATGGCTCTGGATGAGCCAAAGAATACAGATGATGTATTTGAAATTAAAGGTCTGAGTTTTGTTGTTGATAAAACGTTTATGGAAAGCGCACAAAATATTAAAATTGACTTTACCGGTATGGGTTTTCACCTTGACTCCAACATTGATCTGGGACAATCCGGGTGCTCAGGCTGCAGTTCCGGAACCTGCTGATATTAAAACCGGCAGTTGTAAAATGATAATAAAAAAAGGTGCTCAATATAAGATGAGCACCTTTTTTTATGGGACAGGATCAATCTTTTGATCGTGTTACAATTAAAATACCTGACCGGACAGATATTGATGCCTTATTTTTCTTGAAAACATTGCTGATCCCGAGGCTGTCCCCCATTTCCAGGCTGGCATCCTTCAATGGATATTCAAGCCCTGAAAGCGTTATACCTGTAACTCTCCTGGTTGCCGGTATGATGGATAAAAATTCTTTTGGCTTCCCCCTGATTTCCATAAAGTCTGTTACAGCATATATCTCATTGTGCCTGTTCATAATTCTGGCTGCAATATTGAGCCTGGCCAGCTTTGTCAAAAGAAAAATATTGGCAAGGGTATGATCCATTCTGGTTCCTGTTACACCGAAAAATGTAATATCACTTGCTTTATGTTCAAGAGCACAGGAGACGCACAGCTGTGTGTCAGTATGATTTTTTTCAGGCGGATAGTCTAAAATTTTTATTTTTTTATTTTCAAAAAAAATTTTATCTTCAGACTTTATGGAATCAAAATCACCTATTAAAATATCAGGCAGAATGTTTAATGCCCGCAGATGTCCTGCACCGCCATCAGCACAGATGATCATATGCGCTTTTTTAATAATATCTGCAATATCACGGGTGTATTCCATGTCACCGCTGGCTACAATTATACATTTCATACTTTGTTTATTATCATGGATATGAATGTGTGAAAACAGTAAAATCTTGACTAATTGTCATCTAACTTATATTTTTCCTGACAATGAGAGCTTTTAACACGATAAACAGATATATATTCAGGGAATTTCTGCATCCTTTTGCTATCAGCCTGTTCTTTCTTACTTTTGTTTTTGTAATGACAAGAATTCCTGAGATTACCAACATGGTTATTAATTATAATGCTGATATATCATCAATAGGTCTCATGCTGATTTATACACTTCCCCGGTTCCTGGAATTTACGATTCCGATGTCTGTGATGATATCCATTCTTCTGACTTTCATGCGCATGGCTCAAGATAATGAAATAGTGGCATTGAAAAACGCAGGAGTGTCCCTTTACAGGTTTCTGCCCCCGGTTCTTCTTTTTTCTCTTGCAGGAGTTGTTTTAACAATGTGTATTACGTTTTTCGGTGTGTCATGGGGGAAGATGTCAATTAAGAAAAAGAGTATTGAGCTTGCAAGAACAAGTATGGATGCAGCACTGCAGGAAAGGCAGTTCAACAGTGATATAGAGAATATCATGATATATGTCAGCCATGTCAACATGAAGACAAAAAAACTCAGAAATATCTTTATTGAAGACAGGAGAACAAAAGGTGTGGTCACTGTTTCAACAGCACCTGAAGGAAGGCTGATAAGGTTTGAAAATGAGAAAATATATACGATTAAACTTTATAATGGAGTGATCAATCAGGTGGATATGGACGATAACTCTGTCAGCAGCATTGAGTTTGGAAACTATGATATTAATATTGATTTAAATGTACTTAACAGAAACAGAGGGAAAATATCAAAGGATCTGGATGAAAAAAATGTTGTTGAACTGATTCAGGTTATACGTTCGGGAAATAGAGATAAGGCTCATTTAAGTGAAGCTTTAATGAATCTGCACGAAAAGTTTTCAATTCCATTTGCCTGCATGGCTCTTGGACTGCTTGCCTTCCCATTGGGGATTCAATCTGCTTCTCTGCGAAGGTCATCGGGATTCAGCCTTGGAATCTCTTTTTTCCTTTTATATTATCTGCTGCTGGCAGCTGGATGGTCTGCAGCAGAAACCGGAAATTATCCTGCTGTTATTGGTACGTGGCTGCCAAACATCATTATGGGGGGAGCAGGCGTTTTTTTTCTTGTGAGAAATGCTAAGGAAAGGCCTGTACATCTGCCGGCATTTTTAATCAAAGCAGTTTATTCTGTGAAAAACAGGTTTGCAAAAACAAAAGATGTTACATCTGCATAAATACTGGTTAAGAGAGTTTATAAAATTTTTTTTTATTATACAGCTGATGATTCTGGTGCTGTTTATTTTAATAGAGTATCTGTCCAAAGTGGATAATTTTATAAATGCAGATTTTTCACTCATCAGAGGCGTGGGATATGTTTTGTTAAAAGTGCCTTTCATTTTTGTGCAGCTGACGCCGGCATGTATTTTACTTGCCTCTGTTACGATTTTCAGTCTGATGAATAAAAACAATGAGCTTCTTGCTGTTCAATCAAGCGGTATCAGCCCCTATTGTCTTATCAGACCTGCCTTAATGGCAGGAGCGGCTCTTGCAGTGCTGATGTTGTTTCTCGGAGAAACAATTATCCCCTTCACCATGGCAAAGGCAAACTATTTAAAATATAATCTGATCAGAAAGCATCCCGTATATGCTTCAAAAAAAAAAGATGTATGGATAAAATCTGAAAACAAACTGATACATATTAATTTTTTTGATCCGGCAAAGCAGTCCATAGCCGGAATTACGATTACATCACTTGGAAAGAATTTTGATCTGATATCACGAGTTGATGCCAGAAAAGCAACCTATCAGGATGGTGCTTGGATATTAAAGGGGGTAATTGAACAGATCCATGCTGAAGACTCTTCTTATGATGTTAATCTCTATGATGAGAAACGTATCACTCTGGCACTCAATCCAGACGATCTTGGAAAAATGGCAAAAAAATCTGAAGAGATGAGTTTTTTTGAATTAAAAAGATATGTTAATAAAATTGAGGAGGAGGGATATGATGCAAGAACCTACAAGGTGGATCTGCACGCCAAAATAGCTTTTCCATTTATCTGTGTAATAATGGTATTAACAGGTGCTGCCACCGGTATGAGATCCTTTGCAAAACAGAATATTCCCGCATCCATTGTTATTGGTGTCATCATTGCCTTTTTGTACTGGACAATGTATGGTTTCTGCCTCTCACTCGGGTATGGAAATATCCTGCCTCCTCTTATAAGTGCCTGGATTACCAATATATTTTTTGTATGTTCCGGTGTGCTGTACCTTGTTAACATGGAATGAAACAGAATGATATTTTTTTATAAAACTGTCGTAAATCTTTTATTTGTCCTGGCACTTCCATTTTTGCCTTTTATCTATCTTATCTCAGAAAAAAGGAGAGCAAATTTACTACAGAGACTTGGGTTTAACACCTCTTTTAAATCCAGGAAACCAGGAGAAAAACGGATATGGATACACGCCCTCTCTGTTGGAGAGGTGAAATCTGCTGTTCCTTTTGTTAACGCTTTAAAAGAGAAAAAAAGAGATTTGAATATTGTATTTACAGTTTCAACCAAAACAGGGTTTGAAACCGCAGTTACTCTGCTGAGGGGAAAAAAATCAGGTCATGCAGCTGATGCTGCAGATCAGATAGGTTATTTCCCTTTTGATGTTGGTTTTGCTGTAAAAAGAGTCTGTAGAAAAATCAGAGCTGATTCAGTTGTTCTCGTTGAAACAGATCTATGGCCAAATTTTTTATATGAAACCAGGAGACAGAAAACTGATGTAATATTAATTAATGCCAGACTTTCAAAAACCGCTTTAAACGGCTATCTGTCCATTAAAAAATTTTCTTCAATGCTCTTTTCTTCCCTTACACATATTATGGCTCAATCCATACTGGATAAAAAACGGTTTTTGATTCTTGGAACTGATGAGAAGAGAGTGTCTGTAATGGGGAATATAAAATTTGATCAGCCATGTATTGATATGGAAAGAGATCATCTGGCAAAAATGAAAACTCTCTTCGGGATACAGAATCATTCCAAAGTCTTTATTGCAGGCTCCACCCATGAAGGTGAGGAACCGGTACTCTGCAGTGTTTATAAAAACCTCAAGAATATGTTCCCTGAGCTTCTGATGATTGTTGCTCCGAGAAACCCGGAACGGTGCAGTAAAATCTATAATTATTTTTTTTCAGAAAATCTCAAGACGGTTCTAATGTCAGATCTTGATGGATCAAATGGCAGTACTGATGCTGTATTGGTCGATACTATGGGTGAACTGTCAAAATTATATGCTGTCTGTGATGCAGCATTTGTTGGAGGATCAATGGTGAGGCAAGGGGGGCATAATCCTCTTGAACCTGCCGCTTTTGGAAAACCTCTGTTTTTTGGATCAGATATGTCGGATTTTTTATCCATTGCAGAAAAGCTGCAGAATAATGGAGGAGCAAAAACAGTAGAATCTGCTGTTCAATTACAAAAAGAGCTTGAAATAATATTCAAGGATAGAGAGATTCAAGAGCAGATGGGGAGAAAAAATTTTGAAGTCTTTTCACAAAATTCAGGCTCTGTAAAAAATATCATTAAAAAGATGGAACAGATTGGCATTGTTTAAAAAGTGGATAGATAAATTAGAAAAGAAGATTTTATATGTCTCTAATCAGGATGTCAGGCCTGATTTTTTATCGTGGGCCTGGTTTCTTTTCTGTATCTCATTTATCTATGGATTCTGTATAAGGATACGGAGTATCTTATATGATATCAGAATATTAAGCCGGAAAACACTGCCATGTTTTGTTATTTCCATAGGCAATATAGCTGTGGGAGGAACAGGTAAAACTCCCATGACTGTCTATATTTCAAAGTTAATAAAAAAAATGGGAAAACGTGTGGTTGTTGTGAGCAGGGGGTATAAAGGCAGATATTCAGGTGACTCCCTGGTGGTTTCAGATGGTGAGACCATTTTTTGCAGGGTAGAAGATTGCGGTGATGAACCCTACATGATGGCTGAGAAGAGAATATTTCCCGTAGTTGTTGGTAAAAACAGATTCAAGGCAGGAAGAGAAGCAATCGATATGTTCAAGCCTGATGTGATTGTACTTGATGATGGATTCCAGCATCTCAAGCTTGAACGGGATCTGGATCTGCTGCTTTTTGATTACATGAATCCCCTTGGAAATAATATGCTGCTTCCGGCAGGCAGGTTAAGAGAAACCTGCCAGATGTCAAAGCAGAGAGTCAATGCTCTGATTTTTACAAGAAGTCCAGACAGTGGTGAAAAGAGTGGAAAATCAAGAGAGCTGACAGAACAGTATCCCGGCACACCATGGTTTAGAACGTTTCACAGACCTTATATCGCCTCAAGGCAAATCAACAGGGAACGATCAAAAGAGTCAACCACAGAATTACCGGGTTTAAAGGGGAAGAGAGCAGTTGCTTTTTCAGGAATAGCAAAAAATGCATTTTTTTATCTTACATTGAAAAATCTGGGGATCAATGTTCTTGAACATATTGAGTTTCAAGATCATTACAGATATAAAAATGAAGATATTATACAGATTAACCGGAAAGCAGAAAAGAAAAATGCAGAAATTATTTTAACAACTGAAAAAGATTGGATTAAATTTGATTATGGTGTGGATCTGCATGAGGAGTGGGTAAAGGATTTGATTGTAATCGGGGTCGAAATTGAGTTCGAGGACATGAAGAGATTTAAGATATTTTTAGAATCAGAATTGGAAAAATATGAATGATGAACAGGTATACAGGCTGTTAAAGTTATTTGTATCTTTAATGGGAAGATTGCCGCGCCGGGTCTTGCATTTTTTTTCAGATCTTCTTGGTCTGGTGTGGTATAAGATTGATAAGCGGCATAGAGATATTGCAGTTGAAAATATAAATTTCTCCTTGCCAGGGAAGTTTTCTTCACGCCAGTCTGTTGAAATATTTGTAAAAAATGTTTTCAAAAATACAGCAGGTATCCTGTTTGAAGTGATATGGTCATATCATAAGACATTAAATGAACTGCTTGAATACTTTTCTATTAAAGGTGTTGAACATCTGGAAAATGCACACCAGAAGGGCAGGGGAGTCATACTCTTGAGCTGTCACCTGGGGAATTTTGAACTTCTTGTAGATGCAATCCCCATGGCAGGTATAAAAAACATATATGGAATTTACAGAAAGTTTGATTTTCAACCTCTGGAAAAATTGATGCTGGAGGTAAGACAGAGGTTTGGAATGAAAATGATTTCCACTGGGGGATTGTCCAGAAAATTAGATGATCTCCTGAATGATAATGGTGTTATCGGTACACTGTTTGATCAGAATGCCGGCACTTACAATGGCGTATTTGTAGATTTTTTTTCACGGCCTGCCTGTACTAAAAACTCCCTTGCGAAAATTGTTTTAAGAACAAAAGCTTCTGTTGTTCCCATGTTTATTATGAAGAAACACAATAAATATATTATAGAGTTTCTCAAGGAAATTCCCCTGGAGGAAACAGGCTGCCCAATAAAAAACATTGAGAATAATACCCAGAATTATGTGAAGGTTATTGAGTCCATGATTAAAATTTGTCCTGAACAGTATTTCTGGGTTCACAACCGCTGGAAAACAAAACCGTACAGTATGCTCAAAGGACACAGGAATTAAGAAAATTTGAAAAAGAATTTATTGAAAATAAAAGCCTTCTGGGACACACGTGAAGGCCATGTAAAACAGACACGTGGTATTATAAATGCATTAGCAGATATAACCCCGGTTGATGTGACAGATGTGTTTGTGCAGAAAGATGGGATATGGACCACAATCTCTGATTTATATTTTTTTATATGCTCAATTTTTAAAAACATTAAAGGTGCTCAATCTTCACAATTTGATATTTTAATCGGCACAGGCAGCCATACGCATATTCCTATGCTGACAGATAAACAGAAATCAGAAAAAGCGGTGACCTGCATGACTCCGGACTGGCCGCTGGGAAAATTTTTCAATCTCTGTTTTATCCCTGAACACGATCTACCTCAAAAAGCGGACAATGTTTTTATAACAACGGGACCGCCCAATACTGCAGTGGACAGAAAACAGCATGACCCCGGAAAAGGATTGATTGTTATTGGCGGAGTGGACAAAAAGACACATAAATGGAACAGTGAAGAGATTATCTGGCAGATCAGCTGCATTGTAAAAAGAGAACCTGACATATACTGGACCCTTTCCACCTCTCCGCGAACCCCTGCAGAGATGAATTCCATGTGTGAAAAACTGGAAGAAAAATTTTCAAACATGAAATTCATGCCCTTTGAACAAACTTCCCGGGGATGGATTGAAGAGCAGTATGCCATAGCTGAATACACCTGGGTGAGTGCAGATTCAGTTTCCATGGTTTATGAGGCATTAACTGCAGGCTGCCATGTCGGTGTTTTATCTGTGACCTGGAAAAATCAAAACAATAAAATTGCCCGTTCAATTGGACTGCTGGAAAAAAGCAGAAAGATTGTTACTTTTGAAGGCTGGAAGAGCAGTAATGCTGCATGGTCAGCTAATGAGAGTTTAAATGAGGCAGAGAGATGTGCTTTGGAGATTGTGAAAAGATGGTGGCCAGACCGCTTACAATAGTGCAGATGCTTCCTGATCTGATAACCGGAGGTGTTGAAAGAGGAACCCTTGAAATTGGTGATTTTTTATCACGGAGCGGGCATCGGTCAATCGTCATATCAAATGGCGGACCCATGGTTGAACAGCTTCTGCAAAACGGGTCTGAACATATATCCATGCCAATAGGTAAAAAAAGTCCTTTAACCCTTTTAACTGTTCTGCAATTAAGAAAAATATTTATTGAACAAAACATTGATATTGTGCACCTTCGTTCAAGAGTGCCTGCGTGGGCCGGTTATCTGGCAGTTAAAACAATATCCCAAAAAAAAAGACCGAAAATTATTACTACTTTTCACGGTTTTTACTCCATTAATGCCTATTCAGCAATAATGACAAAGGGTGAAAAAGTGATAGCGGTGTCAAATACAATAAAAGATCATATAAAAGAGAAATACAATGTTTCTGAAGAGAAGATTATAACAATCAGCCGGGGATTTGATGCATCAATTTTTGATCCCGACCATGTCAGTGAGAACGCTGTTTTAAATCTGAAAGAAAAGTGGGGACTGACAGATAAAGCGTCTCCTTTTCTCATGCTTCCGGGGAGGTTTACACGGATAAAAGGACACTCTTTTTTCTTTTCAGCACTGGAAAAGATAAAAGATCTTTCATGGACTGCAGTTATTGTTGGTGATGAAAATGAAAAACCAGAATATGCAGCTGAACTGAAAAAAGAGGTCCGGCAGAGAGGTCTGACAGGAAGGGTCCTGTTTGCAGGGCACTGCAGTGACATGCCGGCAGCTTTTAAACTTTGCGATATTACGGTCAGTGCTTCAATCTATCCTGAATCGTTCGGCAGAGTGGCTGTTGAATCCCAGGCAATGGGAGTTCCTGTTGTGGCAACTGACCTTGGAGGCAGCAAGGAGACCATTGTTAATGGAAAAACAGGCTGGCTGATTCCCATAAATGACAGTGATGCTTTTGCAGCAGCGTTGAAATCAGCTGTTACAGATGGCCAGAGATGTTATAGAATGGGACGCAGGGCAAAAGAGTGGGTGAATGAGCGTTTCACAACACAGCTGATGTGTGAAAAAACCATTGAAATTTATAAAGATCTGATAACCAGCAATGTAAACGGTTGAGGTTAAATGATTATACTGGACAGAAAAACGATACTGGCTGAGGGTAAAACCAGGCAATGTTACCTTCATCCTGAAGATGAAAGTAAAGTTATCAAAATAGTAAAACAGAATCTGTCATCCATGGATGGAAATGAACAGGAGTGGAAACACTACAGATTTTTGAAAAACAGATTCAAAGACACAAGTTTTCTTGTGAAATGTCATGGATTTGTTGAAACCAGCATGGGAAAAGGATTGATATTTGACTGTACAAGAGATCATGACAGAAAAATATCCAGAACACTGCTTGATATTGTTTCAAATTCTGAAAGCAGATATGATGTGGCCAGGGTTTTTTCTGTGGTAGATAGTTTCTGCTGTTTTATTATAGAGAACAATATACAGTTTTTTGATCTGAATCCAGGCAATATTGTAATCAAAGTTTTTTCTGATGGTTCATATAAAGCTTTTGCAGTGGACATAAAAGGCAGATATGCAAATTGTGAATTTATTCCCATATCTACTTACATCCCTTTTTTTTCCAGGAAAAAGCTTGAAAGAAGAAGCAGGCAGCTAATGGAGCGGATGCAGAGTCACCTGAAGCAGAGGCAGTAACACTCTGACCGGGAAATTACACGAAGCGGGCTTGCCTTAGCCGTCAGACACAAGCCATTGCAGCTTCCCCTGAACTCCACCCATGGTCTGCATCAGTTCTGATTTTTATATCCGGCCCGGCAGCATCCATGCCTTGGAAAGATTTATTCTCTTTTTTTACAGCAGAGGGCTGATATAATAAAAACAGTAAGTGCCATATACCAGCCGGCATAGATGCTGAATCCTGCAAAGGATATTGTGAAATAGATCACAGGCCATGATAGATAGCCGTGAAAGTGTTCTGATACATTTTTAAAGGTCATGCATATGGTGTTGAATGCAAGCCACAGACTCGCTCCAAGCCCGAGGATACCGGTACATGATAAAATCTGGAGCAGATTATTATGGGCATGGTAGGCGCGGAGTGTGAAATGTTCTTTTACGCTGGTATCAAAAAAAGTCTGTCCGCTTCTGGCGCCTGCAGTTTCACTGTACAGATCTTTAAAAGATGAAATGCCACATCCGAATATCGGGTTTTCCAGCCACATTTGAAATGTGTTCTGCCAGATAAACAGTCTGTCATGAATGGTGTGTAAGGAAAACATATCAGTAGCCTGAACAAAGATCACACAGAGAATAGCAGTTAAGACAATAAAAAGTATTTTCAGCCTGGTTGATTTGTTTCTCAGCACGGCATAGGCAATTATGAAAAAAACTCCTGCTGAAAAGGCAAGCAGCACGGTTCTGATACGAAAAAAACAGAAAAATGCAAACCCTGTCAGCCCTGCAGCAATAATTATTGATCTTTTCACGGCTGTCAGGTGTTTCGTTAATACTCCCCAGGAAAGAAAAAAGATTGTTATAAATGTGAGCAGTGTTGGATATCGATTCCCCTCTTTATATTTACCTGTGTACCTTGAAAGAGGCTCCCCCAGCATATCATGTCCCATCACATTGACCACTATTATATTTGTGGCTACAAATGCAAAACAGGCAAAAAGGCCGTAAAAAAAGTATTTCCAGACAGGGAATCTAAAAGAAGTATCGATTAAGGCCATTATGCATAAAAGGTGTCTGATCATTACAATATCATGGAGATAGCCTTTGCTTCCTCCACCGTTTATCACAACACTTAATAATATGGAGATATAGACTGCAATGGATGGCATGATGACCGGATGCTTCAGCAGGCATCTGTAATCAAGATCTTTGAATTTTATTACCCTTACAATCCAGAGAATTGCTGTTAATACGACTGCTGCTTCAAAACCGGCATTCCCCACTGCAACACCGACAGGTATTGCAGCACCTGATAAAGCAATGAATTTATCAAATCTGTGTGAGCCTGTTTTTATCATCCTGTTATCTGTTTTTCCGAAATTGTGTATATCTGTTTTATGCCTATAGGAAATTACCATGCATAGGAGAGTAGAAAACCAGCCCCTGATTTACCGTATGGATAGAGATTAAAGGCAAGAGAGCTGTCCCGCTGTTTATCTGTCATAAAGACAGATCTTACTGACTGGTAAGCCATTACCCATCCTAAAACTGACTGTGATACAAAGTGATCATCATCATTGACCCTGCTCCAGCCTGTAAGAAAAGATGCACCGTAGAAGAGCCACTTAACCGGGTTGTCTCTGTTCATTTTAGCAAGGGTGAGAAATGGTACCGCACCCATAAAGGAGTGTCCGCTTACGCCGTTATTATCATTAAACAGACTCCATTCAGATCCGTGACTGCTCTCTCCAGGCCGTGATGCTCCGGTTACCACCTGCATCAGCAGCATTGGCGGAGCTCCAACCAGATATGCCCTTGCTGTATTATAGCCCCACGTCCCGATGGGATAAGCCAGATTGTCCTCCGGTATAAAGTATCCGGCAGCAGCCGCTGCAAGAGAAAGGGGAATCAGATATTCCCCGTCTCCAAATTTTTTTGCTGTTTTGGAAAAATCATCCGTGCTTTCACTCCGCATATTATTCTGGTATTCATCCTGTAGCCATTCATCAGCACTGGTATTGGCCAGAATACCTCCCAGGGCAAAACTGCCTGCCATAACTTTAAAATTGCCTGATGTATAATAATTTCTAAAATCACCTTTAATATCTTCTAAAATCTGATACCTGCCACTGTAAGAACTGTAGCTGTTATCATCTGCAAATGCACTATTGCATAAAAAGAGTGCAGTCATAAGAGTGCAGCACCATGTTATAAAAATATTTCTGTTAGTCCGTGTCAAAATGATCTCCCCAAATTTCACAATTAATGATTACACCCTGTTTTTCTGTTTCAGGATTGTGAATCGTTTTCCAGCACGCCGGTATTAGACGGTTAGTTAGAATAAAAAATACAATTTGTCAAGAAAGATCAGGGGGTTCATTACTATGTTTATCTTGACAAAAACCAGGTTTTTATCCTATAAGTCGTCCATGAAAAATGAACTGACTATCATTGTTCCGGTATTTAATGAAGAAGAGAGCCTGCCTCTGTTCTTTAAAGAGATGGATAGATTTATCAGCAGTGCTCCCATTCCATGCAAAGCCTTTTTTGTAGATGACGGTTCAACTGATAAAAGCCTTTCTCTTTTAAAAGAGCAGTGCAGCCGTACAGCTTCCTGCAGTTACATGGCTCTTGAGGGAAATTATGGATTAAGTACTGCCATTAAAGCCGGTATTGATGCATGCCAGTCCTATCTGGTCGGATACATTGACGCAGACCTGCAGACAAAGCCTGAGGATTTCATGCTCTATTTTGATTACTTCCCCGAATATGACATGGTCAACGGTATCAGACAGAATCGGAAGGACAATGCAGTTAAAAGATTTTCATCAAAATTTGCCAATACATACAGGCGGCTCATGATAAACGATGGTATTGAGGATACCTGCTGTCCGCTGAAAATTATTAAAACATCCTTTGCACAGAACATTCCTTTTTTTAATGGCATGCACCGGTTTATGCCGGCCCTTGTCAAATTACACGGAGGCAGGGTAAAACAGGTGCCTGTTAAACACTATCCAAGACATTTTGGAGACAGCAAGTATCATCTTGCCAATCGTCTTATCGGTCCTTTTTTTGATACCCTGGCTTTTCGCTGGATGCGAAGCAGATATATAAAATACAGGATATCCGACCAGAGATGAATCTGTATGTTGTATTCAGTATCGGTTTTTTATCCCAGATCCTTTTTGCAGCAAGACTGCTAGTACAGTGGATAAATTCTGAAAAAGCCAATCGTATAGTCTCTCCGCTGCTTTTCTGGCAATTGAGTATTGTTGCCTCATTCCTGATGATGATATATGGTATTCTGCGGAATGATCCGGCTATTCTTTTGGGCCAGTTTATCACATATGCAGTATATATACGCAATCTGCATTATCACGGCTTCTGGAAAAAAATTCCATCCCCTGTTCGTGTTATGGCGGTGGTATTCCCCCTGCTTGCAATCACCTGGCTTCTGTATGGAGAACAGTATAATATAAGAACAATTGTCTCCAATGAAGATATTTCCCCTTTTCTGATGGTGTGGGGGGTAGCAAGCCAGTTTGTGTTTACCTTTCGTTTCGTATATCAATGGATATACACTGAAAAGAGGAGGCAGTCTGTTTTGCCCATAGGCTTCTGGCTTATCAGTTTTATCGGTTCAATGATGGTACTTTCATATGCTGTCATTAGAAAGGATCCAGTCCTTTTTATAGGCCAGATTTTTGGTTTTATCGTTTATATCAGAAATATTATAATCTGGATAAAGAGCAGGCGGCAGGCAGCTCGACTTGAGGATAAAAAATAATGTCCGGATCTGTTGTTTATAACAGGAACTTAAGTCTGAAATTTATTTTCCTTATTTTCGGATATTTCAGCCTTCATATCATTTTAAGAGTTATACTGTCTGACTCTCTTGATTATGATGAAGCTGAGCAGGCCCTTCTGGCACAATGGCTGCGGGCCGGATATACTGAACAGCCCCCTCTTTATACCTGGATACAATATTTCCTGTTTCAGGTTTTCGGGAAAACTGTTTTTGCTGTCTCCCTTTTGAAGAATACACTGCTGTTTTTGACCTACCTTTTTCTCTACTTCAGTGCTGAAAAACTTTTAAAAAATACGCGGGCTGCAGTACTTTCAGCTTCTTCCCTTTTCCTGATACCCCAGATTGCGTGGGAATCACAGCGGGATATGACCCATACCACACTTGTTGTTTTTGCATCATCAGCACTCCTGTGGACAGTTTTCAGGCTGCTTGATGATAAATCTTTTTTAAACTATACGCTTTTTGGACTGTTCTGCGGCATAGGCATACTGGCAAAGGGGAATTTTTTCATTTTTTTATGGATACTTTTTCTCACTCTTTCAACTTTTTCCAGTGGCAGGCAGTTGTTTTATTCCAGGATGATTCTGACCAGCCTTGCAGTTACTATTGCCATGGCTGCCTGTTATTTTCTCTGGATGTTCAATAATCAGGAGATTGTTTTCTCTGCAACCCATAAATTTAAACAGGCTGTGGAGCTGTACTATATAAAAGGCGTTCAAAGTTTTGTCAAAAACACACTCCTCTTTCTCACTCCCCTCTGGTTAGTGTATCTTGTGATTTTTCCACAGGGGTATAACACAACAGGAGGCAGGCATACCGGGTTTGCTAAAAGATTCATGTCCCGATATGGTTTGATTTTTATCATAACCCTCCTTGCTGTTATTGCTCTATTTAAAGTTTCATATGTAAAAGACAGATGGATGCAGCCAATGCTTTTTGCTGTTCCTTTAATTTTTTTCTCAAGATTTGATGTTTTCAGTATAAACAGGAAACAGTACAGGCAGTTCTGTATAGTCTGTATTGCTGCTGCTGTTGCTGTATATGCAGCTTTCAGTTTCAGGGTGGTGGGTGCACCCCTGACCCGTGACTACTGCAGGTTGAGTTATCCTTTTTCAGAAGTGGCTGAAGAAATTCGCCAATCAGGGTTTGAAGATGGAATTATCATAAGCAACAACAGGTTTATTGCAGGAAACATGCATTTTAAATTTCCCGGAAGTGATGCCCTGATACCCGGTTACCAATTTGAACTGCTGCCATACTCAGCACAGCATGAAAAAGCGCTGGTTATATGGGAAGCTGGTACGTCTTCCACTGTTCCATCACAGCTTGCAGCTTTTATAGAGGATGTATATGGTATAAATTTAACGCAATATGCCATAACGTTTTATGAAAAACCATATAAATATAACATAAAGGATAAAATCAGACTCGGCGCAATCGTGTTTGATCTGCCCTTAAAATGAGATTTCTGCATGATGCATAAGCCTTGAAACCGGCCATTGGCACCCAATCCCTGATCAGATCTGAAAACGATTTAAATCTTTGCTTCCACTCTTTTAATATCTTCTGGAAGATCAATTTCAGGAGAGTCATATTCAGTGATGACTACTTTTATTTTATAGCCGAATTCAAGAACCCTTAACTGTTCAAGCTTTTCTATCTGCTCACACCTTCCTGTGGGAAGATCAACCAGTTTATCAAGAAAACTTTTTTTATAGGCATAGAAGCCAAGATGTTTGTAAAATGCAGCGTCTGTGCCTTCATCTCTGGGCCAGGGTATCTGGGCCCTTGAAAAATACATTGCAAAGCCGTTGTTGTCAAAGGTTACTTTTACATCTTTGGGATCTGTAATCTCTCTTTTATCCTCTATCTTAAATGCAGGTGTAGACATGACAAGTTCCGGGTCTTCCCCAAAAGGTGCAAGCATTTCATCAAGGGTAGCAGGATTAAATATGGGTTGGTCACCCTGAATATTGATCACAATATCATCGGGTTTAATATTTAAAATATCAGCTGTCTGGGCAACTCTGTCAGTGCCGGAGCGGCAGCTGGCAGACGTCATGACCGCCTCGCCTCCAAATGATTTAACAGCATCAAAGATGCGCTTGTCATCGGTTGCAACGACTGCCTGTGAAATGCTCCTGGATTTTTGTGCCTGTTCATAAACCCTTTGTATCATGGGTTTGCCTGCAATGAGAACCAGAGGTTTTCCATTGAGCCTGGAGGAGGCGTATCTTGAAGGTATTACAGCAATTGTCATGGTGTTCTCATATTTACATATTTAAAAACAGGGATTTTGCTTTTTCCCTTGTCATAATATCTTTCCAGTTTTTACCAAGGCAGTTCTCCCATAAAGGGTCAAGGCCTAAAGCTACGGTGATCATCTTTTCAACCTGTTCCTCTTCAAGGTCTTTTACCAGATTGCGGGGAAGCTTGATATTCTCTTTATCCATCATTGTTCTGAACTCTTTGACGCCTTCGGGATAGAACTCCTCAAGATAGTCAAATACAATGCAGCATCCAATTCCGTGGTGGGTACCGAGTACATAGGAGAGGCCATAAGAGAGGGCATGACAGGCACCTACCTGTGAATAGGCAATGCTCATCCCGCCAAAAAAAGATGCCATCATCAGCTTGTCGTCTCTATCAGGATGGTTATCCAGAAATACCTCTCTGCACAGATCCATGGCTTTCTCACCATAAGATTTGGAAAATTCATTCAGATACGTCCCCTCAAGGGATTCTACACAGTGGATATAGCAGTCCATTCCTGTATAGAAATACTGCTCTTTTGGAACATCCTTTACAAGCTCAGGATCAAGAATGATCTGGTCAAAGACAGTATAGTCGGAATTAAGACCCAGTTTTTTTTCAGGCCCTGTTAAAACAGCAGTTCTTGAAACCTCAGCTCCGGTTCCGGAAAGGGTGGGAACAGCCATATGGGTGACTGCAGGATTTTTAATCAGATCCCATCCCTGGTAAAGAGAGGAGGAACCTTCATTTGTCAGCATCAGGGATATTGCTTTGGCAAGATCCATTGTACTCCCGCCTCCAATACCTATAACAGCTGCTGGAAGAGCTGAAGAGAACGATTTTACTTTAAGGGTCAGTTCATCCACATATTGTGTTTTAGGTTCATCATCCACATTGACCCAGAGCAGCATATCATTTTTCCGGAGGGGAATTCTCTTTTCAAGTCCCTCCTGCTTAAATACGTCATCTGTAACAAATACAACCCATGAATCGGTTTTCGTACGATGATTGTTAACTATTTCATCAACCTGGTTAAAACAGCCTCTTCCAAAAATTACATTGGGAACGAGCTTAAAATTTCTAAACATATGTTATCCTTTAAATGATTTCATTATCGCCTGAATTCTCTTTTCAACATCTTCGGCTGTCCACGACAGCATGATCTGCATGGAAATGGTTTTTTCCATTATTCTGTCAGATTGTTCCAGTAACAGGTTTTTATAATCAGGCAGGTTTCCGGCGAGTTCAAATGCAGGTCTGTTTGCACTGCTCATCTCTTTTAAATGGTGCCATTTCCTGTAATAGTGCCAGTTGTTGTCATACCAGTATGGGCTTCCAGCACCATTTTTCGCCAGATTTGCAGCAATCTGTTCTGCCCGTTCCCTGGTTGGTAGAAAAAAGCTTAAAAAAGTTGCTGAATCACCATTTTCATCCGGGATATCCCTGAAGCTTACTTCAGGCAGAGCACGCATGGCATCTTTAATGGCAAGTTTGTTTTTTCTTTGAATATTTATGATTTTATCAAGCTTGTTCAGTTGTGCAAGTCCAACAGCAGCATTGAGTTCACTGATCCGGTAATTTGTTCCAAGTATGGGATGACCATCTGCACCGCGGTCGGCTCCTCCAAGGTGATCATGGCCGTGATCAGCATATTGATCCGTTTTTTCATAAATCTCTCTGCTGTCCGTAACAATTCCCCCGCCTTCTCCGCAGGTTATTGTTTTAACAGAATCAAATGAGAAGCATCCTGAAAGTCCAAAAGAGCCAAGGGATTTACCACGGTATTCTGCACCAAGGGACTGGCAGGCATCTTCAATAAGAATTAATCCTTTTTTATCACAGATATCTTTGATTTCATCAATCCTTGCCATGGAACCGCACATATGCACCGGAACGACTGCTTTTGTTCTGGAAGTGATAACATCTTCAAGTGCTTCGGGGTCAAGGCATAAGGTTCTGTCAATTTCACTGAAAACAGGAATGGCACCTATGTTTATAACAGCTTCAAATGTGGCAACAAATGTAAAAGGAGGAATAATCACCTCATCTCCAGCACCAATTCCGCAGGCAGTCAGTGCGGTACAGAGAGCAGCAGTCCCGCTGGAGCAGAGGTGGCTGTGTTTTGAGCCTGTGATATTGCACAGTTTCTTTTCAAATTCCAACGCTTTAAAGTGATTGTTCCTTGCTCCCTCAAATCCATATCTGAAAAGAACACCTGTTTCAAGAACATCATTAACCTCTTTTCTCTCTTCATCACCAAATACTTCAAACCCGGGCATGTATGCCTCCTTTTATAAGTAATTTTTAATTTTCGGATTATATTGAAAATCTTTTTTTTTTTCAACCAAATGATGCTGTTAAGGTAAAATTTTGTAATTCAGGATATAAGAACAGGTGGTTTATTCTCAACACTTCCCTGTCCAGACCATCCGGGAAAAATCACCGAGGTGATGAGTAACCAGATGGTGGGTTAAAATCAAAGATTGAGCAGGAGGTTAAATCAACCCTGAATGGTACAGGATATATTGCATCTGCAAAAACCATGACCCCTATGAAAGACCGGATTGGATAAATTCATACGGATTCTCAGGAATATGGATTATATTGTCTATTTGTTTTATCTGATAACCGGATAGTTCTTTTTATACCAGTCAACAATACCAGATCTGAGGTTGAGTATTTTTTTAAAGCCGGAATCAATTAATATTTTTGACGCAACCGTGCTTCTGTTGCCGGTTGCACAATAAATCAATATGGCACTGTTCTTATGGACATCCAGTTCACTGATTCTGTACTGCAGTTCCTGAACAGGAATCAGGATTGAGTTTTCAAGACGGCCGACTGCATGTTCCCTCCGGGTTCTGACATCAAGGATGAGAGGCTGGTTCTTTTTGATGAACTGGTCTGCATCACCGGCTGATAATGCTTTATAACTTGCCTGCTGATACTCTGTTACCGTTACCTCCCCTTTCAGTGATGCAATTTGAAAAGGGAACGTCCCGTTTTTTTTCATCTTGAAATATGAGGTTGTTTTAAGATCAGCGGTAATCTGTTTTGACTCTTTCAGGGTTGGAAAAACAGCAGTTTGCCCGTTAAATTTCTCCGGCAGTTGAAATTTAATGTAATCACCACGATATACTTTAAAGTGCTGTGTTTTCCTATGAAGGTCAATTTCCAGAATACGGTATCCATTCTCTATTCTGCCTGAAATCTTATCTTCAGAAGAGTAGAGAGGATTAGCCAGAAAAAAGCTGCATGCAAAAACAGACAGCAGAACGGTTAAAAACAATCTGGTGGATCTTGATTTTTTATCTGTTCCTTTTCGGCGCTTATATACGTTGCTTAACATATTTATCCATTTCCTTTATTCTTTTTTTTTTATCCCGTATGGAACAGGTTCGTAATATGTATGATATTCAATACAGCATCACACCGTGCAATCTGTATTTCAACAATAAACATGAATCCACAAAGTTCAATTGATAAAATTGGGTTAACAAAGAATCCGGTTTAACCGGATATATTCAATGCAGTGAACCGTAAACCATGTAAATGCACTGCCAATTTATTAAAACCATTATAGTTTTACAAGTTTGAGTTCACCCCACAAACCGATATTTTTTCCTTTAATAATTATAATGCCATTGAGCCCTTTTATATTTTTACCAAAATCTATAGCAGCGTTTATATCACCGGAGTCCTTTATTCTGTTGGCAAGTGCTGTGGCAGCAGCATCTGCCAGTGGACATGAGTCTGAAAGCACGGTTACGGCATCTGCCTGGCCAAAACTTTTTGAATGCCCCAGGGTACCTGAAGAGGTACATATTCCATAGGGATTGTCTTTTTTCCCCACCTGTATGCCGCATGTCATTGAAAAAGGGGTATTTTCTGCATAGATAGTGAAAATTGTTTCAGAATTGGATTTGATGAAAATATCGCCGCCGTTTTCTATGACTATTTCATTAGAGCAGGATAACAGTGCCTTTCCGGTATGTTCTGCAACCAAACCTGCCACAGATGCCATGGGTCCTGTTCCGGTCAGTCTGGCGGCATCTGTCATCTCCTGTATGATCTGCGGGGCGGTGACACTGTTTTTCAGGGGTACAAGGGAGGTTGCAAATTCAGGCTGGTGCTTTATATAGGTTTCAATATAATTTCTGCATTCAAGTACGGCTTTTATTGCTGAATCACTTAAATCTGTCTGTGCCTGAATATTGAGATTTGTCTCTTTTACCGTGACGTTAAAAGAGACAAGACCCTTTTTGTTATGCTTTGTACGATAGGTTCGGTTATCAAACATCTGTCATTAAGTTTCTTTAAATCAGTTTTAATTTTCAAGCAGCTTGTCTGCTCCTGATCGTCAACCCTGATATGGCTATTATCATTTCTAATGTTTTATTAAAACAATTAATTTTACTTTTTATCTGTTCTGTTTTATTTTATACCGGAATATAAATTAAAACGTAGAAACTAAAATTATGTTTACACCATTTCTTCAAGGATTTGGCACTGGAGGGGGATTAATTGTGGCCATTGGCGCACAAAATGCATTTGTTCTCTCCCAGGGTGTCCGGGGCAATTATCACGTGGTAATTGCTCTGATCTGTATTTTTTGTGATGCTGTTTTTATAACTGCCGGAGTTGCAGGTTTTGGAGCGGCTGTCTCCACAAATCCAATCATGTCCCGGTGGGTAGCGTGGGGAGGCGCAGGATTTCTTTTCCTCTACGGGTTGAGATCTCTCAGCTCCGCTGTTCGAGGTGGAAGCCTGGAATCAAGCAGCTCTGCAGTCCGATCATTGAGAGCAGCCATTCTTATGACTTTGGCCGTTACACTGCTCAATCCCCATTTCTACCTGGATACTATCGTTCTTCTTGGAGGTGTGAGCAGCCAGTTCAGCGGAGAAAACCGGCTCTTTTTCTGGGTGGGCGCTGTTACTGCCTCCACACTCTGGTTTGTATGCCTGAGCCTTGGTGGAAGGATGCTTGCACCACTGTTTAAAAAACAGATATCCTGGCGAATTCTTGACAGCCTTGTGTGCGCGACCATGTGGGCCATTTCAGTATCGCTCATAACCCATGGAATTTCCGGCTGATTAACAGAAGAATAATGAATGCTTTTATCATATTTCATGTATGAAAATAATATCAGAATAAGAGATACCCTATTTGGCATGGTTACAGATTGCTCCTGACAACTCTTTTTGACATTGTTTCAATACGAATTAAATTCATTATAGAAAAACAGTTTCAGCAGATTATTGAAAAGAGCAGGCAAAGGAATATAAAAAAATGTGGAATGAAAGATACAGTTCAGAGAAGTATGCTTTTGGCAAAGAACCCAATGATTTTCTGGTTGAAAAATCGACATATCTCTCCAGGGGAAGAACATTATGCCTGGGTGAGGGTGAAGGGCGTAACGCTGTATGGCTTGCACAGCAGGGTCATGAAGTTACAGCCGTGGATGCTTCAGATGTCGGGCTTGAAAAAGCAGTAAAACTTGCTGATATGCGTGGCGTATCGATAACTGCAGTTCATGCGGATCTTGCAGAATTCGTGATTAAGCGGGGATCCTGGGACAACATAGTCTCCATTTACTGTCATTTACCTCCCGCCCTGAGAAAAGAGGTTCACCATCAATGTGTTGACGGCCTTTGCTCCAGCGGTGCCATGCTGCTTGAAGCCTATACACCTGAGCAGCTTCAATATAAAACCGGAGGACCGTCAAAGGTTGAGATGATGATGGATACCGAATCCCTGAAAAAAGAGCTGAAAGGGCTTGAATTCCGTCATCTGAAAGAATTGACACGTGAGGTTCAGGAAGGAGAATTTCATAATGGAACAGGCTCTGTGGTGCAGATGCTGGCAATAAGAGTTTAACCTGT
This sequence comes from uncultured Desulfobacula sp., assembly GCA_964636495.1. Classification (GTDB taxonomy): domain Bacteria; phylum Desulfobacterota; class Desulfobacteria; order Desulfobacterales; family Desulfobacteraceae; genus Desulfobacula. Next base: position 108,352 of record CAZWSL010000003.1, read on the forward strand.
TTTTTCTTCCCGTGTTTAAAAGCTGGTATGGGCTGCATTTTTCCCGGCAATACGGCCGAACACGATACATTCGGTCAAAGCGCAACCGCCCAGCCGTCCGGCACCATGTATGCCGCCAGTCACCTCTCCTGCTGCATATAAACGCGGTATGGGGTTCTGATGGAGATCCAGAACTTCTGCACGACTGTTGATACCGACTCCGCCTGATGTGTAATGAACTTTGGGCCAGAGATGGATAGCATAAAATGGGGGACACTCTATTTTTGGAGTTGATGGGGAGAGGGGTTTGCCAAACGGGTCTTTTATACCTTGATCAATGGTATCATGGTAGGTATTCAAAGTCTTTTGCAGCAGTGCATCTGGTATTTTGTAAGCCGCGGCCAGATCTGAGATCGTATCAAACGCTTTTACCTTGCCTGTTTCCAGGCAGTGGGCCAGACTGGCCAACTCTTTTTCAGCCCCCTGGGCATCAACAATCCCGATACAGCTGCGGCCGGTCTTCAATATGGCATCCGATCGTACTTTTCGACTGCCCCATTCGTTAGCAATCCGGAGCCCTGTAACCGGATCAATCAATATGCCGGCGGGATAAACAGCATATGAAGCAAATCGGCCGCCTTTACCATAGCCTTTTTCATGAACACACCCCCACGGGCCCAGCTGTATATGAGAAAGATGAACAGGAAAAGCGTTTATATCCAGAGCCTGAATCAACCCTTCTGCTGTAGCTCCTTTCTGGTTGGTTGTTTTAACAGAATCATCCAGCCTTGGGTCTAAAAAGGAACGAAACCGGATATCATTGGCAAATCCGCCGGTTGCCATGACAACAGCTTTTCTGGCACGGATTTTTTTCTCCATGGCACCTGATACCTTATCCGGGGATTGATTTCCCTCTTGAATCTCTATGCCGGTGATTGAGCCTGACTGATCGGTAATCAGCCTTTTTAAACAGCATTGTGTCCGGATGATACCATTGAGGCTTGTGAATTTTGCAACCATGGCTTTGATCAGATCTATACCGGAATGACTTTGTGTTGTTACACATCTTGCTGCAGAATGCCCGCCGAAACGGTCAAGACGGTTTAAATACCTGATATTGAGTTCATTGCAGGTCCAATCAATGGCAGCGGCAGATTGTTCGGTAACCGTTTTTACAAGTTCAGGGTGATTCAACCCCTTACCGGTTTGCATCATATCATAAAAAAAGAGTTGAGGAGAATCTTCAATGTTTTTTTCTTTCTGCAGAAAATTGTCAGCTGCCGCAAGAGCACCGTCACTTATCCGGGTATTGCCGCCGGTGATTTTCATTTTTTCAAACACAATCACATCAGCCCCAGTGATTTTCGCTTCAATTGCAGCAGAGAGTCCGGCTGCCCCGCTGCCGATAACAATGATATCAAATGTTTCCTGCCACTCTTTTTTATTTAAAACCGCCATTTTTATCATCCTGGTAGTATTCATTTACAGATAAGCTTTGATTGAAATCCAATTCCAGGAGAATAACACGAATTGTAATAAATACATATATCATTTTTGGGAATATTCTTTATATTCATCTGGTTGAATTTTTCATGTTCATCAAAAGATAAAGATATCTTTTCAGAAATGAAATGGAGAGAGAAGGTAGGAAAAACAGAGATTAAAAGTCTTTATGCACCCCACTGTACAGATGGAAAATATTTTAGACCCTGGATGAAGATGAGAGATAGGAATTTTTTAGAGGTGCTGGCATGGAAACTCTTTTACAAAACAAGTTTTACAAAATTGAATGATAAAGCTTTTTGTCACGGATTGATTTGCGGTGTGATAAAATTGGTATCCACTATTGATGCCTTACCTCTCTTGTAACAATCGAATCAAAATGATTTCACTCTGTGTGTTAAACCTGACCGGGATTCCAACCGTACCAAGTCCCTGTCCCGTAACTCCTTTCATGTCATTGTACTGCCAGACCCCGCGATAATATTTTCTACCGTGTTTTAGATGGAGGATAATGGGAATACCTCCTGGAAGACAAATCTGACCGGCATGAGTGTGTCCCGTCAGATACAGATCATATTGGTTCTTATCTGCAACATCGTAAAGAGAGGGAGTGTGAGCCAGGACAAGTTTAAAACCATCACCTGTTTCTTCCATGGCTCTGATTGCACGATCAGTATAATAATAATAGGGATCATCCAGCCCGGTAATACATATTTTCTGGCCATCTCGACAGATCTCAACTGTCTCATTGACCAGAACACGGATTCCTATTTTTTCCATAGGGGATACCATTTGATAGGTATCATGGTTTCCAAGGATTGCAAGTATTCCATCACGGGTTGTAATCTGGGACACGATTTCCAGTAATGGATCAAGGACTTCATTAAAGCTGCCCATAATGTTTTCCCGATAATCACCTGTCATGACACAGAGATCTACTTCTAGGTCCTTGACAAGTTTTCCTGCTCTCTTGCTGATATCGTCAAAGGCATCCAGGTGCAAATCAGTGAAATGAAGAATAGTGTATCCATTAAAAATGTCGGGAAGATTCTTGAAGCATAGGTCAATTCTGTTCAAAACTGTATTTTTAGCATTTTCATGGCCAATATGATAAAACCTTGTTCTTTTGATACACCACTCAAAAATCGTAATCAGAAGCTTAAAGTTGGACCAGTTTTTTCGGGTTTTTTCCCCGTATTTTCGATGTTTGTAGTTATCTGATTCCAATATTGATCTTGTAATGGACCATATCAGACGACTACTCTCTTTCTTATTTAAAAATGAAAAATCCATGAATATCTCCTTTTGAGAACTTCTCCTATCATACTTGAAAATTTTGCATTTTTACAAGCTTTTAGTCGTTTGATACACCAGTAAAATTGTGGAATTAAAAGAAGGGGATATGTGTGTTGTTCCAAAGGGTGTTGAGCATCGACCAATCTGTACTGCAGAAGTGACCTGTAGTTGATTGAAGCTGGAGGAACTTTAACACCGGACAACTCTGGTGGAACGTATAAAGAACAGTGATGACCATCTGCTGGTGAGGCAACATACTCTCTGATAGAGATCTATGCAAGAAGTTCAATTTTGATTTATGGCAAGGAAAATGAAAATTATAATCAAAGAAATACATTGCGTATTTTGAGAATTATAATTTTCAGATTCCAATGCAATCGGGCAAAATTGAATATTTTGTAACTGGCTTCTTTATTTATGAATTCAACCCTTTTGAATTTAATCAGTGAAGCAGCGATTAGGACAACAGCATTTCAAAGCTTTTATCAAGCACCTGCATGCCTTCTTCAATCATCTCATCACTGATCATCAACGGCGGCAGAAAACGTACACAGTTAAAATAGAGCCCGGACGGCAGCACAATCAATCCCTGGCTCAGGGCATGCTGCCGCAGGGTGATTACTTTTTCCGGCACAGGTATCTTTTTGATCTTATCTCCGACCAGCTCTATTGCCAGCATGGGACCCAACCCTCTCACATCACCAATGATATTATATTTCCGGGCAATCTTTTCCAGGTGCTGCCGCATGATATCTCCCATTTCCGAGGCCCGTTTCAAAAATTGCGGATCTGAAATGGTGTTGATGGTTTCAATGGCTGCCACGCATGCCAGAGGGTTTCCACTGTAAGTGCCCCCCATGCCGCCGGGTTCGGGTGCGGACATGATTTCATCCGATCCGGTCACCCCGGACAACGGCATACCAGATGCCAGCGATTTGCCGGTCACCAGAAGATCAGGTACAATATCATAATGTTCAATGGCAAACAGTTTCCCGGTCCGCCCAAAACCGCTCTGGATTTCATCGGCCACCATGAGCATGCCGTGTTCCGTGCACAGCTCCCTGATCCGTTTTAAAAACTTGGGCGGGGTTGGGATATATCCGCCTTCTCCCTGAACCGGCTCAATCACAATCGCAGCCACATCAGAGGGATCAACCTGGGCGATCATTGCATGTTCCAGCTGCCCCACACAGAAATCAACATAGGCCTCTTCATCCATCCCATCCGGTTTCCGGTAAACATTGGGGAATGGCAGCCGGTATATTTCCGATGCAAAAGGGCCGTGTCCTTTTTTAAACCGGGCATATTTGCTGGTCATGGAAAGTGTCAGGTTTGTCCTGCCGTGATAAGCTCCTTCAAAAACAATAATGGCGGATCTCTTTGTATAACTTCTGGCAATCTTGACAGCCGTCTCAACAGCTTCTGCACCGGAATTCATCAATGCGCTCTTTTTGGGAAAATCACCCGGAGCAATTTCATTGAGTCGTTCAACCACCTGAATAAAGGGTTCATAGGACGCTACCAGCGGACAGGTGTGGACCAGTTTTTCTGACTGTGCCTGCATGGCTTTCACCACATTCTCCGGACAATGACCTGCAGCAAGGGCACCAATGCCGCCTCCGAAATCCAGCAGGGAATTGCCGTCAATATCCTGGATAACACCACCTCTGGCTTCTGAAATCACAACAGGGGTCAGCAGGGCCATGCCGCTGACGGTTGCTTTCTGCCTTCGAGCCATCATTTCCCGGCTCCTGGGTCCGGGGACTTCTGTTTTTAGATCAATGACACTCATGCTATTCTCTCCTAATTTTCTCTAAATATGTCTGTTTTTACCATATATCTCCGGCAGGCCGTCCGGTATTTAAACAGGTTCACCGCGCCGATCTGTTCTTTTTCATCTTCCGGGATGTTTTCCTTGATAAAAAACGGGTGGGTTTTCTTTCCTGTGGCCTGTTCAACAAATCGGGCTGCCTGGCCGGCTTCTTCCGGGGAGATAATCTGTTTTCCAGTAGAATCACCCTCCCTTGTAAAAGGCGCCAGCTCAAGGAGAATCTTAAAATCCGGGCATTTTTCCAGGGCCGACAGGCTTTGGGACAGAGTGGATTCACTAACAGCAGACCCTGTGATTTTTTCATATGATCCAGGCATTCCCCTGAGATAAAACAGCAGCTTATCAACCAGTGATTCATTGATCAGTTTTTCTAAAACCACTGCATTGGAACCGTCTGTCTCAATCTGTGTTTGAAGACCACTGGATTTTAAAAAGGACACCAGGGAAACAAACCGGGCACTCACTGTTTCATCCCCGGCTGCAGCGTACAGGCCATCAACCCAGCCGTGGCTGAGTTCACTTCTGGAAACAAATCCGTCCATCAGCTTTTGATCCATTAAATAGGCAATGATCATCCCGACACCCTGTACCACGATTTCTCCATCATAAATAAGGGGGAATTCCACACCCTCTTTCCCGCGATAGATATCAGACCTGTTTTTCCGGTAAAATGCATTAAATTCATCTTTACCATCTGCCTTGAAATCATATTCTGTATACGCAAGATTGTTTTTTTCCATGTAAGATTTTACAATCCTGCAGCGCATACACCCGGTTGCACTGAAAAGTGAAAATGGCATGTCAGCCTCCTGTTCTATTTTGGATCGTCAGCATCTGAAATTACGCACAACGCTGTGGATCCCTGATATGGTATTGTCCCGTCAACTTTGACCTTTGACTGAGGCCCTGAGGGTTTTGCATTGGGCACCCGGAATGTTGTAACATCAATGGGGTTTATAGGGATTTCTTCAGGTGCATCCACCTGGGGAACCCAGTCATATGGATACCGGTAGGCACGATAGATGAAGTTCATTTTGAAAAATTTTCCCCAGTACGGGCTGATATACTCCCATACGACTTCGTGCTCCCGGGTCACTTCAATGATGCGGCCTCCGCTGCCTTCTGTAATCAGGGTGTTGCCGTTGGGCAGGCGCTGGGCAGAACTGATAAAGGGGCTGTAAAACCGGCTACTGTCTGTGGGATGGACAAATCCAGCTTCCTGGGGTGTCATCTGCCAGACGATTTTCAAGGTCGTGGGATCAAATTCCAATACCCGTGAATAATCCCGAAGGGCATTTTTGGTTCCGGTTGGACTTGACGGATTGACTGCGCCGTATCCTGCCCAGCCGCCGTTGTCATATACAAGGATATTGCCCTCTCCGGGCAGTCCTCTGGGGATCATGTGAGCATGGTGCTGTCCAATGATCCAGCCAAGATCTTTTTCCGGAGTGTAATCATAATAGGGGCCGACTTTCCACACCACTTCCCCTGTTTTTTTACTGATAATGAAGATGATATTGGTTTCCCGGCCATCAACAATGAGGTTGTCTGGATGAAACCGTTCATCACCGGCGTCAAACCACTTGTTGGGGCCTAAAATAGACATGCTGTTGATGTGCATCCAGTCTCCCATTCCATCGCCGCAGGGGCGCATGTTGGGATCACGGGAGAGGATGTTCCTGGCATCTTCGCGGAATCCAAAGGAATCAAAATGTTCACTGCAGATCCACTCCCATATGATCTCACCATCCCAGGTTACCTCATAAATCGTGTCATCCAGCAGGTTCTTGTCAGAAATTTCAGGGCAGTTCACATTTTTATGTGCCAGTATCATGGTATTACCACTGTCTGTCAGGGGATCCATACCCGGCACATAGTATCCGACTGGATTTCCTTCCCGCTGGTAGTCATGGTGGATACGGGCCATCCATTGCGGTTCTTCACCCGGGTCTTCAATATATTCATATTCATTGAATTTCCAGACCACATTGCCTTCCCAGTCAATCTGAACCAGGTCCCGGTAATCCTGCATACCGTATTTTGTCGAGCGTTCACCGGTATGGCCCAGAATCTGGCCTCCTTTTAGAAGTTTATTGGGGAATCCATGCAGCTGTTCCCACAATTTAACCTCACCACCATTCATATCAGTGACAAAGGCTCCTTTTTCCTTGACTTGAAAAACCGTAAATCCGTTGAAACATTTTTCTGGCTTGTAAATTGTTGCCCCGGTGGGATAGATGCTGGGATATGTCATAAGCAATTCCTTTTTAAAATTTAATTCTCACTTTGAACAAAACCTTTGATAGATCAAATCTTATTTGTTATACATATACCATATATGATGAATTGTCAAAATGCAATGCAAAATATTAATAGATGATAATTTTAAAATGGAAAAGGCTTTACAACTGAAAATATAATTGTTATACATATAGTGTTTAAAGGTTGTAAAAATGATATTCGTTATTATTACAGAATATTACAAATGTGAAAGGAGGTGTGAAAAAATTACATTTGCAATAAATTTATTATTTTATTAAAATTCCAAATTAATTTCATAAGGAGAAGAAGCATGCGTAAATTTTTACTTTCCATGATGGCTGCCTTTTTTTTGTGCGGTGCATTTTTTATCCCGTCAGCCGCTGCCGAATATCCGGAAAAACCCATCTCTTTTATTGTCCCTTTTCCACCGGGAGATCTGGATGATATTATTACCCGGATGATTGCAGAGAATATGCAGAAAGCCTATGGACTGCCCGCAGCAGTTATAAACAAACCCGGCGGCGGCGGTGGTCCTTTCCCCGGAGCCATTGAAGTTGCCAAAGCACCGGCAGATGGGTATACCATTGGCTCATTCCCGATTGCCGTACCTGTCATTGGATCAAAAATTGGTATCCCTGAGTTGGCAGATGAACCGTTTGAACCTTTAGGAATTATTTTTACCTATCCGTTCGTCATAGCTGCTTCTAAAGACGCACCCTACAAAAACATGCAGGAACTGGCAGATTATGCAAAAAAGAAAAAAGTTATTTTAGGTCATTTTGGAGATCCCCTACCACCGACAAAGGTAACCAAAGCAATGGCAAAAAAGCTGGGATTTGCCTATGCCTCTGATGCTGCCTTTGATGCTCTGGACTGCAATACCATTGCTTCCGGTGATGTAGATGTCATGAACACCACTTTACAGCTGATCATGCCATGTCTGGATAAAATGAATGTTCTGGCCACTGTCACCGGCAAAGAACGAATCCCGCTTCTTCCGGACACGCCCACTACTGCTGAAATTGTTCCAGAACTCAAACTAGCATTATGGCAAGGACTCTTTGTTCATAAAGACACTCCGGCAGATGCCCGCAAAAAAATTATCGCGGTCGCCCAAAAAACCATGGAAAGTGATGCTGTCAAAGCATTGGCTGATAAAACAGGGGTTGTTGTATACTGGAAGGATGTCGAGGCTGCTAAAGCACAGATCAAAGAGGATCAAAACACATTTGGTGTTGTTAACCAGCTGCTGAAATAAGTTGAGCCATGGACAGTCTGGATCCGACTCAAAAAAAATCACATGCAGCAGAATTATTGGTTGCTGTAGCACTTACCATTTTTGCTATCTTCCTGCTGGGTATGATCACAAGCCAGGTGAAGTATTTTCATAGCAAACCGTTCTATAAGCAGCCGGGTCTCTGGGCCGGCATAGGCCTTGTGGGAATGGTACTCTCCGGCATATTTTATACCATTATGCTCTGGATAAAAAGATTCAGACTGTCCAACAAACAACCCTCATTTTCAACTGAGCTGAAATTGTGGGCCAGCAGTGTGGAATATTTTGCATGGTTCATGGGCTATGTATTCAGTGTCCCATGGATCGGATATCTGGCTGCGACCATCATGCTCTCACTGCTGCTTACCATCCGGCTCGGATATCGAAAACTTAAATTTTACCTTGCTGCTGTTTTTACAGCAACGGCAATTGTGGTGATATTCAAAAGCCTGCTGCAGGTAAAAATACCCGGTGCAGCCGTTTATGAATATCTTCCTGACACCATCCGCAATTTTTTTATTTTAAACTTATGATTTTTATCTCAAATTTATGAATGGAATAATGTATTTTGGATACCTTACTGGCCAGCTTTGAAATCCTTTTCCGTATTGATGTGGGACTGGCCCTGGTTATCGGCTCTGTCGGAGGGGTGATCATCGGTTCCATACCTGGTGTCGGCCCTGCCATCGGTATTGCCATCCTGCTGCCTGCTACATTTTCATTTGAACCCATAGTTGGACTGACTCTGCTATTGGGTATCTATGCGGCTTCCATGTTTGGCGGTGCCATACCGGCCATTCTCATCAATACACCGGGAACAGCAGTTAATGCACTTACTACCTATAACGGATATCCCATGACTCAAAAAGGTGAGGCCATGCGGGCATTGACGCTGGCCTATGGTGCCTCTCTTTTTGGCGGGGTGTTTGCCATAGTTGCATTGATCACGTTAACTCCGGCGCTGGCAATCATCGCCCCCATGTTCGGCTCCAGGGAGATTTTTCTGGCTGCAACACTTGGCATGGTTCTGGTAGTGATTTCCCATCGAGGCCAAAGCCTGATCGCCGCATTTATGCTGTTTTTCGGCATTTTCATCAACACCATCGGGATGGATCCTGTCACCTACAGTACAAGATATACCTTTGGCTGGTCATGGCTGACATCGGGTATTAATCTCATCGTTGTCGTTCTTGGATTGTTTGCCCTTTCACAGGCCTTTCTCCTGATGGCGGGCAAGGATAAAAAAAACCCTACGCCCGATCTGGAAGGCGGCGTATTAAAAGGGATGATGGAAACCTTTAAATTCCCCAAAACACTGGCTCCTTCTGCTGCATTTGGTGTTATAATGGGGATTATTCCGGGTGTGGGAGAATTTCTGGCCCAGTTTTTTTCCTACACCTTTGCACAGAAAATTTCCAAAACCCCTGAAATGTTCGGCAAGGGATCTCCTGAAGGTCTTATCGCCTCTGAGGCTGCAAACAATGCGGTACCGCCGGCGGCCATGATACCGCTCCTGGCACTGGGAATTCCAGGTGAGGCGCTGACCGCCATGATGCTTTCCGTATTTTATGTCCACAATGTGGTTCCCGGTCCGAGCCTGTTTCAAAACCAGCCAGATTTTATCCTGGCACTCTTTTTATGTCTGCTGATTTTGAATATTCTGGTCGTACTGTTCCTGATCATGGCCACCCGATCCATTGTCAAACTGGTGAATGTCCCCAATCGATTTTTAGGTGTGATAATCCTCTGTTTAAGTTTTGTCGGAGTTTACTCCATGCGTAATTCTGCTATTGACTGCCTGATTGCTGCTGTTTTCGGGTTGTTCGGCCTGATCATCAAACGTCTTTCACTGCCCATTGTCCCCATCATATTAGGGATGGTCCTGGGTGGTATTGCAGAAGCCAAATTCCGCACCAGTATGGCCCGGGTGGACAGCCCCATTGAATTTATCAACCGGCCCATTGCCGCTATTCTTTTTGGATTGATTCTGTTGGCAGTGTTCACCCACTGTTATACGATTTATAGAGAGTGGAAAATCAGATCTTAGATTTTTTATCTAACCGGCGCTGGAAATTCATTTCCTGCAACATTTGCATCAAACCGCAATTTATGCGATATTATGGATCACATTTACTCAACAAAATAAAATGGAAAAATAATGAAATATAAGGCAATTAAAACCGGACGGCTTGCAGACAGTGTCAGCGAACAGATCAAAGAATCCATTTTTCAAGGAGCATATCAGAACGGAGAAAAAATCCCTTCAGAATATGAACTGGTGGGATCTTTCGGTGTCAGCCGGGTGATCATCCGGGAAGCCATCAGGAACCTGGAACAGAGCGGACTGGTTGAAATCAGAAGAGGTCCAAAAGGCGGTGCTTTTGTAAAAGCACTGGATCATCTGGCAGCATCCCAGGTTATTAAAGATCTGTTTCGCCTGGCCAAAGGGACTGTCAAAGAAGTGATGGAAGTCCGCCTGGAAATTGAACCCATTGTGGCGGCTCTGGCAGCTGAGCGTGCCACTGAGGAAGATCTGATCCTGCTCAAACAGAACATCGACAACCAGCCCGCAACTCCAGGTCGGAAAACCATTGAAAGCAATATAGAGTTTCACCGGCGTCTGGCAAAATGCTCCCACAACCCGTTTTATGAAATCGTTCTTAATATCCTTCTGGATTTCTCCATCGAAATGATTATTGATTTCCTTTCACCTAAAGAGATCATGCATGATACCACCAGCCATCCTGAACTGTATCGACTGATTACAAATAGAGACAGTCAGGCAGCCAAAATAAAGATGCGGTCTCACCTGGAAGACGTAATTCCCCTGATGAAAGCTGCTGAAAAAAAGAGCAAATCCGCCGCCTGATCCCATTCAGATTGCTGTTTGATTTTAGTCGTCTCTAATGATTCCATTAATCATCAGGCTTGGAGTTGTTTTTTACTACAGTCACGAGTGGATAAAGAAATAAGAAACAGGCAAATAAAAAAGCAGTACTTCCTATTATCGTTAAAATATCATTATTTTTTAAACCCGATGCGAGAAAAAGGATCGCACATATTATAAACAAGATCCATCCAACTATTTGGCAAATCCATTCAATACTAAAAGTGTTATCCTGCTTTTTCGCCATATAAAAAGTCCAATACAATCCAGATTGTTCTTTTAGTTGTATCAAAAAAAATTTCAATCGTAAAGATTGAGTTTTTGTCTATTTATAAACTCTTTTTTTCTACTTTGTTTCAAAAGATAGTGGCACTTTAAAGACTCAATCCAAATATAATTTGTTAATCTCAATATATGGTATATAAACATTTTTCAGTTTTTAAATTCTGATTCCACTATATGATCCACATTCATCGTCTCATGTTACTCTAAAGAACATGCATATTTGCATTTAACCTATCCAAAAACCACAAACACAACGAGCTAATCCCTTACTGATTTCAGCACCCTTGCCTTGGTGCTGGTAATTAACATATTAAAAATATCAGGGTTGAATTTTATATGGTTTTTTTATTTAATGGGTATTAAGAATTTAAAAATCACATTAAAAACCACATTAAAAATTGAATTTAAACAAAAAAGACTTTCGAGCAAAATCGCTGAAAGCCTTTATTATCAGTGGCTGGGTGACTAGGATTCGAACCTAGATTGACGGAGTCAGAGTCCGTAGTCCTGCCGTTGGACGATCACCCAGCAGAATCAATGCAGAACCTTATACAGTAAAGACTCTTTTCAGTCAAGAACATTTTTGTTCAAATGATTTTGCAGTGTGTCTGAACCGGTCTGCCGACTGGAGAGTTTTTTTTGGCAAATATTAAAATTTTGTGATAGATCTATTTGCTCGTGATGAAGCATGCTGCAAAAAAGTGTGAATAATTTTATTGTTATTTATTTTATGGGAAGAAGATATGGCTGTTGCTGTATTCATTGAATGAAAGATTGTTTTGAAAAATGTCATTTAAATGGAAGCGTTGTACAGGAGGCTGCTGAATGCTGCTGCAGATCGGGAATACCATATTGGATATGAAATATTAAAACAAATGGATGTGGAAGGAAAATTTCTAATAGTAAGTCAGTGGAAGAATATTGAGGGCTGGTCAACATGAAAAGAAGGGTTTTTCAGGAAGGCAGGGGTGCTCTTACCGGGTCTGGGACCCGATTTGAAATGTATACGATTTGATAATCTGAATTAGAGGGAAATATAAAAGTGAAAGCAAAACTAAGAAAATTAGAAACCATATTAGAAAAACTACCCATGTCAGCACTGGCTTTTTCAGGCGGTGCTGACAGCAGCTTTCTTCTGGCAATGATGAAAAAAACAAGTCCTTATCCAGTAACCGCCTTTACCATCAATTCTCATTTTGTACCTGACGAGGAGATTGATTCTGCAAGGAGATTTGCACAGAAAACAGGTGTTAATCATGTCTGTCTGGATATCGATGTTTTTAAAAACCAGAATATTATTTTAAACTCTGAGGAGAGGTGTTATTTCTGTAAAAAACATATTTTCTCAATAATAAAGGATGCTGCAGAAGAGCGGGGGATAACATCCCTGATGCACGGTGTGAATCTTGACGATTTAAATGATTTCAGGCCTGGTTTAAAAGCAGCTGATGAACTTGGATTCCAAACTCCTCTTGTGCATGCTGGACTGACCAAAAAAGATATCAGGGAGTATTCCAGACAGATGGGTCTTGAAACGTGGAATAAACCTTCTGAATCATGCCTTGCCACAAGAATAGCTTATGATGAGGAAATTACAGTTCAGAAACTTGAAATCGCCGGCAGGGCAGAAAAACTATTAAAGGATTTAAAATTTACCAATGTAAGGGTGAGATGCCTTGGCAGAACAGCCAGAATTGAGGTTGCTCAGGAACAGATAAAAAGATTTATGGACGATAATATGAGGAGGCAGATATCACAACAGTTTGCCGGGCTTGGTTTTAAAAATACCAGTGTTGATATAGATGGTTATTAAAAAGGCCATGAAGGAAGTGATAATATCCTCCATGACCTTCATGGTGTGAATAATTTTTTTTAAGTAATGGGAGTCTGCCCTGTTTTATTCTCCTACTACCTTTACTACCTTGTCTGGATTTCAAGATTATTAAAAAAATATCCAATTTCAAAAGCAGCAGTTTCAGGAGCATCAGAACCATGGACAACATTTTTTTCTATATTTGTTGCATAGTCCTTTCTGATTGTACCCTCTTCTGCCTCTTCAAAATTGGTTGCCCCCATGAGCTTTCTGTTTCTTGCAATTACATCATCACCTTCCAGCACCATTACTACTATCGGCCCTGAAGTCATGAAATCTGTCAAACTGTTAAAAAATGGTTTCTCTTTATGAACAGCATAAAATCCCTGTGCCTCTTTTTTTGACAGCTGGATCATTTTCATGGCGGCAATTTTGATGCCATCGGTTTCAAATCTTTTAATGACTTCACCAATGATGTTTTTTCCAACTCCATCTGGTTTGATTATTGATAACGTTCTTTCCACGGTATAAAATCCTTTCAATTATTAATTTTAAACAGCCTTGAAATTTATCATAAAACTGTATTATAGTCAATGTCTATGGATCATGAATCAGAAATATTGAAAATTGCAGTCACAGGATCTGCTGGATCAGGTAAAAGTGCCGTATGCAACTGTCTTGAAGCAATTGGTCTGGCAGTACTTGATTGCGATGTTATCGCAAGAGAGGTTGTTGAACCTGGAACTGAAGGATTCAGAAAAGTAGTTGAGCTGTTCGGTCGGAGAGTGGTTGACTCCAGTGGATCTCTGGACAGAAAAAAACTTCGGAAAATCATAATCAGGGATCAAGCACTGCGGAAGAATATGGAAAGTATTTTACATCCGCTCATTCTCAAAAAGATGATTAAAGAGATGGCAAGTGATGAATACAGAGATAAGAAAGCTGTAGCTGTGGAAGTGCCTCTTCTTTTTGAGCTTGGAATGGAAAAATATTTTGATGTCACGATTATTGTTATTGCAGACGATAAAGATCTTGTAGAAAGGATCTGCAGCAGAGATTGTGTGGAGAAAAAAGATGCATTGAAAATGCTTGCCCTTCAAATGCCCCAGAAAGAAAAAGAGAAAAAAGCTGACTACGCTGTCATTAATAAAAAGAGCAGGTCAGCGCTTTTTGAATCCGTAAAAACGCTCTATGAAAATATTCAAACAGGAATTAAAAGAGAAAAAAATCAAGAAGAATCTGACAAAAAGAATTCTTGACAATTTCTATTTTTTATTTTATTTAACGGTAATTAATAAATAATTTCAACTACCTGTTTGTTTTTCATGTCTATGTTGACTTTCAGACTTCAAAAAGGCGTACCGCAAAATTTAAGGTAATCTAAAAAAAATACAACTATAATTCGGGAGAATGAATGAATCTTGTAGAATTAAATAAGATGAAGATAAGTGAGCTTACCAAACTTGCTAAAAAATTAAAGATAGAAGGTATTGGCGGCCTCAAAAAGCAGGAACTGGTTTTTGCTTTGCTTCAGGCAAATATTGAAGAAAACGGCCAGGTGTATGGAGAGGGGACTCTTGAAATTCTTCCTGATGGATTTGGATTTCTAAGGGCTCCCGGGTATAATTATATTCCAGGACCCGATGATATCTATGTCTCTCCATCTCAAATCAGAAGATTTAATTTAAGGACAGGAGATACAATCTCAGGTCAGGTTCGTCAGCCTAAAGATTCTGAACGCTATTTTGCTTTACTGAAAGTTGAAGCTGTAAATTTTCAAGATCCCGAACATGCTGCTGAAACAATTCTTTTTGATAATCTGCTTCCTCTCTATCCAGAGCAGAAAATGGATCTTGAAGATGTATCAGACAACTATTCCATGAGAGTCATTGATTTAATGGCACCCATTGGTTTTGGACAGCGCGGATTGATTGTTTCGCCGCCAAAAGCAGGAAAAACAATGCTGCTGCAGAATATCGCCAACAGCATGGTAAAGGCTCATAAAAATATCATTCCGATGATCCTTCTCATAGATGAACGGCCTGAGGAGGTTACAGACATGGCACGCTCTGTTGATGCAGAAGTTGTCAGCTCAACCTTTGATGAACCTGCAGAACGCCATGTTCAGGTTGCAGAAATGGTTATTGAAAAAGCCAAAAGGATAGTGGAGCAGGGCCATGATGTTGTTATTCTCCTGGACAGTATTACAAGACTTGCCCGGGCATATAATGCAGTGATGCCTCCTTCTGGAAAGATTTTGTCAGGTGGTGTGGACTCAAATGCTCTTGACAGGCCCAAACGATTTTTCGGGGCAGCACGGAATATTGAAGATGGCGGCAGTCTGACGATTATTGCGACAGCTCTGGTTGATACGGGGAGCCGTATGGATGAGGTTATTTTTGAAGAATTCAAAGGTACGGGTAATATGGAGCTGGTGCTCGACAGAAAACTTGCAGATAAACGGATTTTTCCTGCTATTGATATGAATAAATCAGGAACCAGAAAAGAGGAATTACTGCTTGATCCATTAATTTTAAGCCGTGTCTGGATTTTGAGAAAATTGTTATCAAGCTTAAATTCTGTTGACAGTATGCAGTTTTTACTTGAAAAAATGGAAGGAACAAAGGATAATAAAGAGTTTATTGAATTAATGAATTCATAATAGTATAAAATTTAAAGGTTACAGGCCAATAAGTGAGATAAAGGAGTTTTAATAGAAATGAAGAAAGAAATTCATCCAAAATACATAAAATCCACAGCTTCCTGTGCATGTGGTGCTAAATTTGAAGTTGGATCAACAAAAGAAAATATAAAAGTGGAAATCTGTTCCAAGTGTCATCCGTTTTTCACAGGTAAGCAGAAGCTGGTTGACTCTGCAGGAAGAATTGACCGTTTTAAAAAGAAATATGCCGGGTTTGATGCTACAAAGCTTATCTAACACTGTAATAATAATTGATTTAAAAGGGGATTTTTGTCACAAAACCCCTTTTTTACATTAATTCAGAGATAACGTCATGATAGCAAAATTAAAAGGTATTGAAGAGAGATTTATAAAGCTTGAACAGCTTTTGAGTGATCCGGCTGTTATCAGTGATCAAAAAAAATATCAGGAGTATTTGATTGAGCATGGGGAACTCAACAAGATAGTTCCAACGTTCAGGAAATACGAAGTGCTCTTAGAGGAATTCAAAGAGACAAAAGAGCTGTTAAAGGATGCAGACCCTGAAATCAGGGATATGGCCAAAGAGGAGATTCCCGGGCTTGAGTCAGATATTGAAAATATTGAATCTGAATTAAATATTCTTTTAATGCCCAAAGATCCGAGAGATGACAAGAATGTCCTTCTCGAGATCAGGGCTGGAACCGGTGGTGAAGAAGCCGGTATATTTGCGGGCGATCTTTTCAGAATGTATTCAAGATATGTTGAATCCAGAAACTGGAAAATGGAGATTATTGAGAAAAATGATTCCAGTTCAGGAGGATTCAAGGAGATTGTATCCCTTGTTCATGGAAAAGGTGCTTTCAGCAGTTTTAAATATGAAAGCGGTACCCACAGGGTGCAGAGAGTGCCCGAGACTGAAACCCAGGGCAGGGTGCATACTTCAGCCGTTACTGTAGCTGTTCTTCCTGAAGCAGAGGATATTGAAGTTGAAATCAATTCTGCTGATCTGAAGATAGATGTATTCAGGGCTTCAGGGCCAGGTGGACAATCTGTAAATACAACGGATTCAGCTGTAAGAATCACACATCTGCCCACCGGTGTGGTAGCCACCTGTCAGGATGAAAAATCCCAGCATAAAAACAGAGCTAAAGCAATGGGGGTTCTGAAAGCACGTATCCTTGATGCTAAAATAAGAGAAGAGGAAGCAAAAAGAGCTGCTGACAGGAAAGGGCAGGTTGGTTCCGGAGACCGGAGCGGAAGAGTGAGAACCTATAATTTCCCCCAGGGTAGAATGACAGACCACAGAATCGGTCTTACACTCTATAAACTTGATAGTATCATGGAAGGGAATATTCAGGAAATCATTGATGAACTGAAAATATATAATCAGGCACAGGCGTTAAAGGAAATCAACTGAAGTCAGCCTGTTAATAAATGGATACCTGGACAATCATTAAACTGCTTTCATGGGCAGAATCCTATTTCAAAAAACACTCCATTGAGAGCCCCCGGTTGACAGGCGAGTTGCTTTTAGCACACTGTTTTGGTGTCAAGCGCCTGGATCTCTATCTGCAGCATGACCGGCCCCTCACAAAAAAAGAGCTGTCACAGTTCAAATTATTGATACAGAAAAGAATTCAGAATCAGCCCCTTGCATATATTACCGGGAAAAAAGGATTTTATGAATCTGATTTTAAAGTTACCAATGATGTGTTAATCCCAAGACCTGATACTGAAACCCTTGTTGAGCAGGCTTTGCAGATCCTGAATCAAAGACAGCAGGATCAAAATTCTGTAAACCGGAACGTAAGAAAAATTCTTGAACTTGGAACAGGATCCGGAGCAATAATTGTTTCCCTCGCAAAAGAGAGACCTGAAAATACGTATTTTGCATGTGATTACTCTCTGAATGCCGTTAAAGTTGCACAGGAGAATTCTAAAAATATCATTGGTGATAAAATTCATTTTTTCTGTTCAAACTGGTTTTCATCTCTTGAAACAGGTGAAAAATTTGATTTGATTATCTCAAATCCACCTTATATTCCCTCCAGCGATATTCTGCAGCTGGCTCCGGAAATAAAAAACTTTGAACCGATTCTTGCGCTTGATGGCGGTATGGACGGATTAGACAGTTTCAGGGCAATTCTGCTTGACGCATACAGATTCCTTTCTCCAGGAGGCGTTATTCTGCTTGAAATGGGATTTGATCAGAAAGAGGGTCTTCTTGATATTATAAATAAATCACTAATGTATAAAAGTGTTAAGTTTATAAAAGATCTTGCCAATCATAACAGAGTGGCTGTAATCAAAAAAAACAATTGATAAACAACTATTTTTCTGGTATATGAATAAGGTTTATAAAACTCACATTCAGGGACTTGAAATTCAGGTGCTTTTTAAAGTCGAATTCCAGGAAAGATCTGAATGGTGGAATAACCATTAATTAAATTTGGAGAACAGATGGCTTACATTAAAATCAGAGAACTTTTAGAAGCTGGCGTTCATTTTGGACACCAGACAAAACGCTGGAACCCAAAGATGAAAAAATATATCTTTGGAGCAAGAAACGGAATTTACATCATTGACCTGCAGCAGACTGTAAAACTATTCAAAGAAGCCCACGACTTTATAAAAGATGTGGCTGCAGATGGTCAGGACGTGCTTTTTGTAGGTACAAAAAAACAGGCTTCTGAAGCAATTTATGAAGAGGCAAACCGGGCTGAACAGTTTTATGTGCAGAACAGATGGTTGGGAGGTATGCTGACCAATTTCCAGACCATAAAAAATAATATCAACAGACTGCATTTCTTAAAATCAATTGAGAATGATGGAACAATTGAAAATTATCCTAAAAAAGAGCAGTCATCAATGCTGAAGGATAAGGATAAACTTGAATTTGCCATAGGCGGAATTTCAAATATGAAAAGACTGCCAGGTGCGATTTTTATAATTGATCCTAAAAATGAATCCATTGCTGTTAAAGAGGGTAAACGGCTTGGAATTCCTATTGTTGCAATCGTTGATACAAATTGTGATCCAGATGATATTGATTATGTGATCCCTGGGAATGATGATGCAATAAGAGCAATTCGTCTTTTTGTTTCCCGTGTGGCAGATGCCTGTATTGAGGGGAAAGCACTTTACGAAGAGAGACAGCGTGCTGAATCTGATAAAAAAGATCAGGAAGAAACAAAAGAAAAATCAAATCAGAAACAGACAATTGAAGTTATATCTGATGGAACAGATGGTCCGGTAATTGAAAAAATTAAAAGAAAGACAGCGCCTGTTGAAAAAACTACGAGCGATGTATAAAAAATAAGGAGTGATATAAAATGGCGCAAATTTCCGCAACAATGGTAAAAGAGCTTCGCGAAGCTACAGGTTCAGGAATCATGGACTGTAAAAGAGTGCTTGGAGAAGCAGAAGGGGATATTCAGCTGGCAATAGAACTTTTAAGGAAAAAAGGTCTGGCAAAAGCTGCTAAACGTGCTGGTCGTTCCACCTCTGAAGGTATTATTTATTCATATATTCATACAGGTGGGAAACTCGGTGTTCTTGTAGAGGTGAATTGTGAATCAGATTTTGTTGCTAAAACAGATGATTTTCAAATGTTTGCAAAAAACATTGCCATGCATATTGCAGCATCAAATCCGGCAGGCCTTAATCCAGAAGATATTGATACGGCATTGATCGAGAAGGAAAAAGAGATTTTCAGGGCTCAGATGCTTGAAGAGGGCAAACCTGAAAAAATTATTGATAAAATTGTTGAAGGTAAAGTGGAAAAATTCTATAAAGAAATCTGCCTGATGAGTCAGCAGTATGTAAAAGATCCACAGAAAACCATCACAGATGTTTTAAAAGAAACCATTGGTAAAATCGGTGAAAATATTCAGATAAAAAGATTTGTACGTTTTCAGATAGGAGAATAGTATATTGAGCAGAGAGCCGGAGTTTCAACGGGTTTTAATCAAATTAAGCGGTGAAGCCCTGATGGGGAATCAGGGTTTTGGCATAACGCCTGAAATGATCCACTATGTCGCAGAAGAGATTTTATCTGTTTTTAAATTGAATGTTGAAATTTCAATTGTTGTTGGTGGAGGCAATATTTTCAGAGGTATTGCAGGAAGTTCTGCTGGTATGGATAGAACTTCTGCAGATAATATGGGAATGCTTGCAACCGTAATAAACTGCCTGGCTCTTTGCGATGCACTTGAGAAATTGGATATACCGACACGAGTGCAGTCTGCTATTCCCATGGCAAGAATTGCAGAACCTTTTATCAGAAGAAAAGCAGTACGGCACCTTGAGAAGGGAAGAGTCGTTATTTTTGCCGCAGGTACAGGCAATCCATACTTTACCACAGATACTGCCGCTGTTTTAAGAGCCCATGAAACAAGAGCTCAGATACTGCTTAAAGCTACCCAGGTTTCAGGGGTCTACAATAAAGACCCTCTTGTCCATGATGATGCTGTAATGTTTGATGAAATTTCATATATGAGAGTTATTGAAAAGCAGCTCCATGTCATGGATATGACAGCAATCTCCCTTGCAATGGAACATGATCTGCCCCTGCAGGTTTTTGACCTTCATAAAGAAGGCAATATTTTTAAAGCAGTGACGGGGCAGGAGGGTATTGGTACAAGGATATTCAATAAATAATATCGGTTAAGGGTGAAAATTATGATAAATGAAGTGCTTGAAGAAACAAAAGAGAGAATGGATAAGTCCAGGAAGGCTTTTGAAAATGAGATGTCAAAAGTTCGTACCGGAAGAGCTTCTGCAGCTTTATTTGACAGTGTGAAAGTTGATTATTACGGAACATTGACACCTTTGTCGCAGATGACAACCATCTCTATCCCTGAAAGTCGACTCATTACAATCAAACCATGGGACACCAGTGTGATAAGTGAGGTTGAAAAAGCAATCCTTAAAGCAAATATCGGGCTTACCCCTTCCAGTGATGGTAAGCTGATCAGAATATCAATCCCTCCTTTGACCGAAGAGAGAAGAAAAGAAATTGCAAAAAATATCTCCAAGACATGTGAAGATTTTAAAGTGGCTGTCCGGAATATAAGGCGCGATTCCAATGAGATGCTGAAAGACCTTCAAAAAGAGGGCGAGATTTCTGAAGACGACAGTTTTAAGGCACAGAAACAGGTTCAGGATCATACAGATAGATATATTAAGAAGTTAGATCAGATTTTCGCAGAGAAAGAAAAAGAAATTCTTGAAGTCTAATCTGCGACAAGCCATGATCACTGATCCCCATACACTCCCTTCCCATGTAGCCATTATCATGGATGGCAATGGCAGGTGGGCAAAAAAAAAATTATTGAATCGTATTAAAGGGCATGAACAAGGTTCAGAAACAGTTCGTGCCATTGTTACTGCTGCAAGAGAACTTGGGATAAAAGTTCTGACTCTGTATGCTTTTTCAACAGAGAACTGGGGAAGACCTCAACATGAAGTGAAAGCACTGATGATGCTTTTAAAAAAGTTTATTATCTCCCAGAGATCTGAGTTGTCAAAAAATTCCATCCGCCTTAATGTTATCGGTCAGATAGACAGACTTCCTCCTGATGTTCAAAAAGAGATTCACACCACAATGTCTTTGACTGAAAATAACGATCAAATGCTGTTGAACCTGGCATTGAGCTATGGTTCAAGAGAAGAGATTTTAACTGCAGTGAAGAGGATATCCAGAAAAATTTCATCCAGAGAGTTATCAATGGAGGATATTGATCATGATCTGGTTGCAGACCATTTATATACTGCAGCCATGCCTGATCCTGATTTAATAATTCGCACAAGCGGTGAATATCGCTTAAGCAATTTTTTATTATGGCAGGCAGCATATTCTGAACTCTATATAAGTGATACCCTCTGGCCTGATTTTTCTAAAGAAGAGTTTATTGAAATACTGAAAGTTTTTCAGAAAAGGGACCGAAGATTCGGTAAAGTTAAATGCAGCACATCAGCAGATGGATAACAGCTCTCATACTCATCCCGATTGTTTTATGGATACTTATTAAAGGCAGCACCCTGCTGCTGGCAGTATTAATCTGCATTGTCGCCGTGCTTGCAATGGGTGAATATTTAAGAATAATTTTTAAAAACGATGATGTAAAAAACTCCACTGCCATAACCATTATTTCATATACCATTTCCATGGCATTAATCATCAGTGCCTGTTTTTTATCGTGGAAAATTGAGTTTTTACTCCTTACTTTGAACCTCATTGCTTTATCTGTTTTTGTTTTATTCAGTTTTGCAGAGAACCATAAAGTGTTTGATATTGTGGCAAAACAGGTTTTGGGTATTATCTATATTCCTGTTTCATTATCGTTTCTGATTTTTATGAAAGAACTTGAACATGGTGTGTTGTGGATCATATGGCTGTTAATTATTATTTTTTCCAATGATACCGGGGCATTTTATGGCGGTAAAACGTTTGGAAAAAATGCGCTCTCTCCAAATATAAGCCCTAATAAAACCATTGAAGGATCTTTTGGGGGGATTATTACATCTGCAATTGCAGGGTTCATTTTCAGTCTGATATTTTTTAAAGATATTTCCCTTGCATTCCTTATGATACCTGCTTCAATTATTCTTGCCGTTGCAGGACAGGTTGGTGACCTGTTTGAATCTGCGATGAAACGGGCGTCAAACATAAAAGATTCAGGATTAATTCTTCCCGGTCATGGCGGCATGTTAGACAGGATTGACGGTTTGCTTCCTGCTATTCCCGTTCTATATGTTTACCTGGTGTTTGTACTGTGAAGAACTTATCTGTTTTAGGCTCCACAGGCTCCATAGGCAGAAGTACACTGGATATAGTCAGGATGCATCCTGAGCGTTTTACGGTAAAAGCATTGACCTGTTCAGGAAATGTTGATCTTCTCGCAAGACAGATTGAGGCCTTTAACCCTGAACTGGTATCAGTCTCAGATAAAAATAAAGCCTTTGAACTCTCGGCTCTCCTGAAAGGCAGAAAAAAGCCTGAAATTGTTTTTGGAGAATCAGGATTTGTGATGGCTGCTTCCTTTAAAAGCAGTGATATTACTGTTCTTGCCATGGTTGGAGCAGCAGGTCTTAAACCTGCCATTGCAGCCATTGAAGCCAGAAAGCAGATTGCGCTTGCAAACAAGGAAACCCTTGCTATGGCAGGCGAAATTGTCATGGAAAAAGCAAAATTAAACCGTGTCTCAATCCTGCCGGTGGACAGTGAGCACAGTGCCATTTTTCAGTGTCTTAAAGGAAACCGGAAAAAAGATTTAAAAAAAATATTTTTAACTGCCTCAGGAGGTCCTTTCAGGCAGAAGCGTTTTGAAAGCTTTAAAGATATAAAGGTGGAAGATGCACTCAATCATCCAACCTGGAATATGGGAAAAAAAATTACTGTGGATTCAGCCACAATGATGAACAAAGGCCTTGAAATTGTTGAAGCCGTTCATCTGTTTGATGTGAGCCATGAGATAATTGAAGTCGTGATTCATCCCCAGAGCATTGTGCATTCAATGGTGGGTTTTAAAGATGGAAGTGTTATCGCACAGCTCGGAGAGCCAGACATGAAAGCAGCAATCTCTTATGCTTTATCAGAGCCTGACAGGATAGATATACAAATGGATCTTCCTTCATTTGCAGATCTTCACTCCCTGACCTTTGAAAAACCTGATATAAAAAAGTTTCCTTCCCTTTTATTTGCCTTTGAAGCCTGCAGACAGAAGGGAACAATGCCTGCAGTGATGAATGCTGCCAACGAAATTGCAGTTGAGGCATTCCTGGATAAACGTATCCATTTTACGGATATTTTTAAGCTTATTTCCAAAACCATGGAAGATCATTCACGCATTGACAATCCAGATCTTTTAAGTATTATTGAAGCAGATGGATGGGCACGGGAAAAAGTTATATCCCAAATATAGAGGCGAAAATTTATGGGTCATTCTGCATTAGCATTTATAATTGTTATCGGTGTTCTTGTTTTTATTCATGAGCTTGGCCACTTTCTTGCTGCAAGATTATGTGGTGTTGGAGTGAATGTGTTTTCTCTGGGTTTTGGTCCCAAGATTTTGAAAAAAAAATGGGGAAGAACCGAATACTGTCTCTCGGCAGTTCCCCTTGGCGGATATGTCAAGATGGTAGGCGAGGAGCCGGGGTCTGAGATTGATCAGAAAGCTCTCAAGTACTCGTTTACACATAAATCACTGTTAAAAAAGAGTATCATTGTTGCAGCAGGACCTGTTTTTAATTTTCTGCTGGCTATTGTGATTTTCTATCTTCTTTATCAGTTTGCAGGTATTTATATGGCAGAACCTGTTGTGGGAAAAGTGCTGGATGATACCCCTGCTTTACATGCCGGGGTTAAACCGGGAGATATCATTAAAGAGATTAACCGCAATAAGATAGAATCATTTGAAGATATTGCAAGAATTATCACTGCAGGAGAAGGAGAGGAGCTTGAAATAGTAGTACAGCGAGGTTCAAGATATGTCGGAATCGTCCTAACACCTGTTGTCAGACCCGGCAAGAATATTTTTGGTGAAGATATACAAAAATATGTAATAGGCATTGTTGGAAACGGTGAATCTTTTCATAAATCGTTAAATCCCTATACTGCTTTCTGGTATTCTCTCAAGGATACCTATGGGCTTATAGAACTGACTATAGTATCGCTTGTAAAAATGATCAAGGGCAGTGTGTCAGCAGATAACCTTGGCGGACCTTTAATGATAGCACAGATGGCAGGGGAGCAGGCAAAAGCGGGAATGATGAATTTTGTATGGTTTATTGCACTCTTATCAGTAAATCTTGGCATTATAAATCTTTTTCCGATCCCGGTGCTGGATGGAGGACACCTCCTTTTTTTCGGCCTGGAAGCCATTACTGGCAAATCAGTCAGTGAAAAACTGCGTGAAAAACTGATTCAATTTGGCGGAGCAATACTGATAGCTTTAATGGTTTTTGTTTTTTATAATGATATCGTAAGAATGGTGAATGGTGGATAATATGATTTGCAGTATTGAGATTGCTCTTAAAAAAGAGCTCAGAGATGCCCAGGGCATTGCACTAAAGAAAAAGGCAGGCTCTTATTTTGGAGTTAACATTCAGGATGCACGATGTATCAATATTGTAACACTTGAATCAGATCTTGATCAGCAGCAGCTTGAAAAAATTAAAGATGAGATATTTACCAATCCCGTGACACAGATTTCAGGCTTAAAACCGCTTGATATTGATTTCGACTGGTGTATATGGATAGGATTCAGACCAGGGGTGAAGGATAATGCCGGTGCCACCGCCATAGAGGCGATACAGGACCATCTTGGAGTGGTCTTTGGAGCTGATGATGGAATATATACATCTATTCGATACTGTATTAAAGGCAGCGGGCTGGAACGTGAAGAGATAGAAAAACTGGCATCTGAACTCCTGTCAAACTCCATAATCCAGCAGTTTAAAGTGTTTCATATAGATGAATGGAACCCTGAGACAGGAGCCAATGTCAAGCCGGCTCGCGTCATCATAGACCATACTCCCTGCTGTGAAACGGTAAGCATTGACTCAAATGCTGCTCTGGCAGATATATCAGACCAGAGAAATCTTGCACTGAATACTCTTGATATCCCGGTCATAAGAGAATATTTTCTTGATGACAGGGTGCTGAAAGAGAGAGAACAAATCGGTCTGAAAGAACCGACTGACCTGGAACTTGAATATATTTCCCAGGCAAGAAGTGATCACTGTAACCATAATACTTTTCAGGGTATTTTCAGATATCTGGATGCAGACACAGGTAGGGAAGTCGTTGAGAATAATCTGTTTAAAACATATATAAAGGAACCCACCCTGAAATTAAAGGATCAGAAAGAGTGGGTTGTATCTGTTTTGTGGGACAACGCTGGTGTCGGCAGATTTGATGATGAAAATAATTATGTGATTACAGGTGAAACCCATAACTCACCATCAAATATGGAAGCCTATGGCGGGGCAATAACAGGTATTGTGGGAGTTTACAGGGACCCAATGGGTACAGGACTGGGATCCAGACTTTTTATGGGGAGTTTCGGGTATTGTGTCGGTGATATAAACTATGACGGTCCGTTGAATCCTCCTCTTCACCCGAGACGTCTGCTTGATGGCGTTATCGAAGGTGTCAAAGATGGTGGAAACAAGAGCGGTGTGCCGACAACTTTCGGTCAAACCCTGTTTAACAAAGGGTATATGGGTAAAAGCCTCGTGTTTGTTACTGCCCTTGGAATCATGCCGAATCAGGTAAAGGGAAAACCAAGCCACAAAAAGAAAACATCACCTGGAGATCTGATTATAATGAGCGGAGGCAGGGTTGGAAAGGATGGGATTCATGGTGTTACAGCATCTTCTGAAAGCTATTCTGAAAACACCCCTGCAGGTCATGTCCAGATTGGAGACCCCTATACTCAAAAGAAAATGCATGACTTTCTCCTGATATGCAGAGATGAGGGGTTAATCCCTTTTATTACTGATAACGGGGGAGGGGGGCTTTCTTCATCCATTGGTGAGTCTGCCATGATA
The DNA here is from genome assembly GCA_964636495.1 of uncultured Desulfobacula sp. GTDB lineage: Bacteria > Desulfobacterota > Desulfobacteria > Desulfobacterales > Desulfobacteraceae > Desulfobacula. Next base: position 134,700 of record CAZWSL010000003.1, read on the forward strand.
TCCAATGGATGCGTGGTATGGCTTGACAAGGTGCCTTTAAAGTATGAGGGCCTTGATATGTGGGAAATCTGGATTTCAGAATCCCAGGAAAGAATGACCATTGCCGTCCGCCCGGATAACCTGGAAAGATTTATGGAACTTTCCAGGGAACATGAAGTTGAGAGCACTGTAATTGGAGAATATACAGATACAGGTAAGCTTCATATCAAATACAAAAATGAAACATGTGCCTATGTCGATATGGATCTTCTTGAAAAAGGCTTCCCGTCGTGGGAGTTTGATGCAGTCTGGACATCTCCTGAAACAAGAGGATTGACAGAACCGGTTATAAGCTCTCCATCTGATTTTAATAAACTACTGCTTAAAATGCTGGAGCGGCCGAATATTGCCTCCAAGGAGTGGATCATCCGCCAGTATGACCATGAAGTTCAGGGCGGTTCAGTCGTAAAGCCTCTTGTTGGAGCAAGGCATAATATCCCCTCTGATGCTTCAGTAACAAGGCCTGTTATTACATCTCAAAAAGGGATTGCCTTTTCCCAGAGCCTTCTGCCGTGGTATTCAAAAATTGATGCATATCATATGATGACCTGCACCATTGATGAAGCAGTCAGAAGATTGATTGCCGTGGGTGGTAATTTTGACCACATTGGCGGTCTTGATAATTTCTGCTGGCCGAATATTCAATTTGATCAGAAAAATAATCCCGATGGCAAGTTTAAGGCTGCACAGCTTGTAAGGGCATGCAGGGCTTTAAAAGATGCCTGTGAAAAATTTGAAATCCCTCTGCTGTCAGGAAAGGACAGCATGTATGTTGACGGGCATATTGAAGGTGAATTCGGTGAAAGAGTTAAAATGTCTGCAATGGAAACGATTCAGTTTTCAGCGACTTCTGTAATTGATGATGTCTCAAAATGTATTTCAATGGATCCAAAACTTCCAGGAGACCTTGTTTATATTATCGGAACGACTGCCAATGAACTTGGCGCTTCAGAGTACTATGAGATTTTTGACAAAATCGGATTAAATGTTCCCCATGTTGATTTTGAAAAATCAAAAATCATTTATAAAGGAATTCAGCAGGCAATGGACAACGGGCTTGTAGCTTCCTGCCATGCTGTCGCAAGGGGGGGGCTTGGAGTGCATCTCTCGTTAATGGCAATGGCAGGCGACCTGGGTCTTGATATCAATTTTTCAGCTCTTCCACAGGATAAAAGCCGCGGACAGCTGTTTGATGAAACGCTGTTGTGTTCAGAATCTGCCGGCCGGTTTATTGTTACCGTTTCAGATGAAAACAGTGATGAATTTGAAAAAATAATGAATAATATGCCTTTGGCCTGCATAGGAAAAGTAACAGACGATCACCATAGTTTAAAAATTGCCGGTCAGTTTAAAAACAACCTGGTTGATCTTCCGATTGAAGATTTAGATAAGGCATTTAATAAAACCTTTGGAGAGATGATATGAAGAAGGTGAACGCATTAATATTAACAGGTTTTGGGTTAAACTGCGACAATGAAACCGCTCATGTGTTTGAAATTGCAGGAGCCACAGCACATAAGGTCCATATTAATAAATTGATTTCAGGGAAAGTTAAACTTGATGATTTTCAAATACTGGCCTTTGGAGGAGGGTTTTCCTGGGGTGACGACCACGGTGCAGGGGTTATTCAGGCACTGAAGCTCAAAGATCATATAGGAGAAGATCTCCTATCCTTTGTAGATCAGGGCAAGCTGGTTATCGGCATCTGCAACGGCTTCCAGGCACTTGTCAATCTTGGTCTGCTTCCAGGGCTTGAAAATGACTACACCAGACGTTCTGTATCTATTACCTATAATGACTGCGGCAATTTCAGGGATCAGTGGGTTCATCTTGCAGCAGATCAGAAGAGTCCGTGTGTATTTACCAGAGGTATTGATATTGCAGATTTTCCCATACGCCATGGCGAAGGCAAATTTATCGCAGACAGTGAAATAGTTGATACACTTTTTGCAAATAACCAGGTAGTGTTTCAATATGCAGATAACAAAGGTCTTCCTGCAGATGGCGCTTTTCCTCTGAATCCAAATGGTTCCATAAAGGATATTGCAGGGATATGCGATCCAACCGGGAGGATTTTTGGATTAATGCCCCATCCTGAAGCGTATAACCACTTTACCAATCATCCTGACTGGACTCGAAATTTCCAGATTCTAAAAAGAGATGGAAAGACGCTGGATCAGGAAACGGTTGGAATCAAATTATTTAAAAATGGAGTTGATTATATTAAAAACTCTTTTTGATCTCTCATGGAACTCACGATTCAAGCTGTCGAGTCATGAAAATCTATGACAGTCTGGACGATTGCTCCGGGGTCATCCAGAAGATGAAAAAGGTCAAGGTCGTTCTCTGAAACCATTTTATCTTTTAATAATTTATCTTTTATCCACTGCACAAGACCGCTCCAGTAATCTATACCCACAAGAATGACCGGTACTTTTCTGATACGCTGGGTCTGGATCAGCGTAATGGCTTCAAACATTTCATCAAGGGTTCCGAAACCTCCAGGCATTATAATATAAGCCTGTGCATATTTTAAAAACATAACTTTCCTGACAAAAAAATATTTGAATTCAACTTTTATAGTTGCATAGGGGTTGGGTTTCTGCTCAAAAGGAAGCGTTATATTTAACCCTACTGATTCGCCATTTTCACTTGCAGCACCTCTGTTTGCAGCTTCCATTATTCCACCGCCGCCGCCTGTAATAACAGCATATCCATTACTTGCAAACAGTGCTGCAAGCGCTTCACATTTTTTATAGTTTATATGAGATTCAGTTGTCCGTGCCGAGCCGAATATCGAGACTGCCGGACCAAGATTATGCAAGGCATCAATCCCTTCAACAAATTCTCCCATAATTTTAAACAAACGCCATGATTCACCGGTTTTGAATTCATTAATAGGATATTTTCCATTTATACTGTTTTGCCCCATGTCACTCCTTTTCATAGCTGATGTTTAAATGTGTCATTACATTTTAATAGTAAATTTAACCAATATATGCTATATAGGTCAACAAATTATAAGCCTGTCATACAGAAAATAAAAAAAACAGATAAAATATATAAATATATAAGCTCTTCCTTTAATTGACATTTTTTAGGAGAGAATATAAAAAAGAAAATTGTTATGGAAAGAGCGGTTATAATTAAAAATGAGCTTGGTATGCATGCCAGGCCTGCCGGGGTGATAGCAAAAATTGCCAGTACTGCCCAGGATCAGATAAAGCTGTGTGTAAACTCCATCAAAGTTGATGCAACCAGTATAATTGATATATTAACACTTGGTGCTGTAAAGGGAACAAAGGTAGTGATTGAGATTAAAAACCAGGAAGATATTGTGATTTTGAACAAGATTGTTGAATTTTTCGAAACAGGTTTCGGGGAAGTGTGACCATGAATTCTGTAAAGAGTGAACAGCAAATTATTAAAGGGATCAGCAGTTCCCCGGGAATTTGTATTGGCAAGGCTTATATTGTTGATAAAGATAGTGGAATTGATCTTATTAAAAGATACTGGATAGATGATTCCCAGATTGAAAAAGAGATTGACAGGTTTAAACAGGCTGTTGCAAAAGCAAAGAGTGATCATGCAAAAATTATTGAAGCTCTGGATAAAGACCTGAGTGAAAGTTTAAATATTCTTGAAACACATATGGTGCTTTTCAAGGATAAAATGTTGTACGGTAAGACAATTGATACAATTTCCAATGACAAAATTAATGCTGAGTGGGCATTAAGGAAAGTGTCTCGGAAGATCAAGGCAATGTTCAAGAAGATTGATGATAAATATCTTCAGGCCAGAGTCAACGATATCGTTCAGGTATCAGATAAGATCATGTCTTCTCTTGTCGGAGCACAGGATATAAAAATTTCAGATATAAATAAAAGGGTGATTATTGTAGCCCATGATCTGTCACCGGCAGATGTCAGCCAGATTCAACTTGAACATATCAAAGGGTTTGTTACAGACAGGGGAGGTAAAAACTCTCATACCAGTATTGTGGCAAAATCTTTAAAGATTCCTTCTGTATTAGGGCTTGGCATAGCAACTACATCTGTAAAAAATGATGATATTTTAATTGTCGACGGCTCAACAGGTACTTTGATTATTAATCCTGATGAAAATACGCTCTTTGAATATGAAGACCGTATGGCAGTATTTGCAAAATATATGGCAGATCTGGAAAGACAGAGTCATCTTCCTGCAGTAACAAAAGATGGTCTTACCATGAATCTCATGGCAAATATTGAGCTTGTGGAAGAGGTTGTGGGAGCTAAAGATCACGGTGCAAAAGATATAGGTCTGTTCAGGACCGAGTTTTTATATCTTGACTTAAAACGTTTTCCAACCGAAGATGAGCTTTTATCCAAATACAAAGAACTTGTCGAATTAATGCATCCCAACAGTGTTACAATAAGAACGCTTGATATTAATGGTGACAAGGTAAACCCCTATATTACAACTATTGAAGAAGCCAACCCTTCCCTGGGGTTGCGGGCAGTCAGATTCTGTCTGGAAAATGAAGATATTTTTATAACACAATTAAAAGCAATTTTAAGGGCAGCAGCATTTGGCAATATAAAACTTCTGATTCCCATGATTTCATGTGTGGAAGAGATAATCCAGGTTAAACACATCATTGGCAAGGCAGTAACGGAACTTGAAAATGAAGACAAGATCTTTAACCGTGATATTCCACTTGGAGCCATGATTGAAATTCCATCTGCCGTAATGATGGCAGAACATTTTGCAGACCATGTTGATTTCTTCAGCATTGGAACAAATGACCTTATTCAGTATTCAATGGCCATTGACAGAAGAAACAGGAGAGTAGCCCACCTTTACCAAGCATTGAATCCTGCTGTTCTGAAAATGATAAAAATGACCTGCGATGCAGCAGAGAAAAAAGATATAGATGTTGTGATGTGTGGTGAGATGGCAGGAAACCCGGTTAACCTGCCTGTACTTGTCGGTCTTGGATTAAAAAATTTATCCATGAATTCAGCTTCCATTCCAATAGTTAAAAAAATGATACGTGATCTTGATGCAGAAAAGGCAAAAGAGTGTGTGAAAAAAATAATGACCCTTAACAGTGTAAAAGAGATATCTGAATTTGTTTTGGCAGAATATAAAGACATTTTACCTTTTATACATTCAGGTAAAAACAGATGAGTTCAGATTATATTAAAATCATTGCCAGTAATAAAAAAGCCAGACATCACTATCTGATTGAATCAGAATATGAAGCTGGAATCGTTCTTGCCGGTTCAGAGGTGAAATCTATCCGTGGTGGAAGAGTCAGTTTTCAGGATTCTTATGCTGATATAAAAAATGGTGAAATATTTTTAAGGCAATTGCATATTTCCCCTTATAAATATGCCTATGCAAGCAATCATGAATCACTTCGAACAAGAAAATTGCTGCTCCATGGATATGAAATAAAAAAAATATGGAGTAAAATTCAAGAGAGAGGTTATTCTCTTGTGCCTCTGAAAATATATTTTAAAAACAGTAAAATTAAGGTTAAACTCGGCCTTGGCAAAGGTAAGAAACTGTACGATAAAAGAGAGAGCATCAAACAGAAAGATATGAAAAGAGACCTTGACAGGGAACGAAAAAAACAATCCTGGTAGCATTGTCAGTTCAATACTGGTTCAACACCAATATTGACTTTTTATCCAATTAATCATATATTAAATCAGATCTGTTCTTTTAAAATTTGGGGGCGAAATGGTTTCGACGGAGATCATGAGGCCTATGGTAGCATACCGAGTCTTTTGTCAACTCGTAAATCTGGCAAAAAACTAAACATAATCGCAGATGATTATAATGTAGCTGTAGCTGCGTAGAGCAGCTTCCGTCCTGCCTGATATCCCTCTTGCAGATTCAGGTAAGGGCGTCGACTATGCAAGACCGCCATGTAAGGTTGTCTGAGCCTTTCAGGTTGAACTTTTCAGACTATACTGTTTTGTATCCATCTCAAAGGAGCCAGTTCAGCAAATTTAAATTTTGAGATAAGTATGTAGAAGCCTGGGGTGATTATTTTCGGACGCGGGTTCAACTCCCGCCGCCTCCACCATTTTTCCTATAATTTCAATATGTTATAACCATCATTATCAATAATATTCTTTATCAAAACTTTATCAGTTTTGTCTTTTTGCATATCAATTAATTTTTGTGTAGCCGCAAGTGCTCTTTTAACATCAGGTTGGTAATATCTTAAAAATGCAGCAGAAGCATGACCTGTTAAATCATTTTGAATAGTTTCAGGACTCATAAGAGCACTAGCAGCAGTTACTGTAGAATGTATTAAAAGCGGTCATTTTTCTTTCTCCTGTTATCTTTTTACTGTTTTTCTTCAAAAAGTATTGGTGAATGATTGAGTTCCGGTCACATGACTGCCTGAAGTGCCGTGTCTGCCGCCCTCAGGCATTTTCCGTAAATCGGCTGATATAAGCATGTAGGGCCGAGCATAGGTCTTGTTCAAGAGTTGTTTCCGGGCAATTTTCGAGGGCCTGCCTGTAAAGCCTTCCGGCCCGTTTAACCACATCCTCTGCACCATGTTTTTCCCAATCGCTGTAACTTGAGGACACAGAGACTCTGGGCATCCAGAAATCCCGGCAGTGCATCAGCGTGGACTGGTGCATGAGATAGCTGCCGCCATGTCCGATCTCCTTGATAATACTGCTCGAAAAATCGGGCTTCAGGCTGCTGATGCCGTTCATGATGCAGGCAGTCCTGGACATAATTTCTTCGTCAATGATGAATTTTTCATAGGAGACTGTTATGATGGCATCCAGCAGGCCGAAGCAATTGTTGACCATGTGGGCGCCGCCCATGGCCAGCATCAGGTAGTTCTGCATTGTCTCATGCCCGGCCTGGCAGTCCGGTACTTTTGCATCGGTCAGCCCGGCCATGCAGCGGGTCGGTATCCGGTAAAGCTCGCGCGCCAGCTGGAGGCCGGTGATGTTGATCAGGTTTGAGACGGGTGATCCGGTAACATAGGCGGCACTGCGCATGTCGGGAAACGCCGAGGCCGGGGAGTAAACAACCGGGGTACCTTCATTGATCAGCTGTACCAGGACAAGACCTGCAAGAATTTCCGCATTCTGCAGCACCACCGTACCCATGGGGTCGACAGGGCTGGTCACACCAGCCATGGCACAGGTCAGGATCATGACCGGCTGACGTCTGCCGGCAAAGGCAAGAAGGGTTTCACATGGTATTTCATCATATCTGAGCGGACTTAAGGGGTTCAGTGTAACGGAAATCCGGCTTTTGTCAAACACCGAATCATCTGACAGGTCCGCACCGAGTGAGATCTTCATCAGATCGAAAATCTGTGAAATTTCATCCCGGGTCCCCACATAGCCGAACAACGGCTTGTCCGTGTGCACTAGCAGATGCCTGAAAATTTCCAGGTAGCGGTACTTGTGTGTGACATCGGACGGTTCCACGGGAATCTGTCCGACAATGCTGCAGACATCGCTCTGCTGGGCCAGCTTATACAGATTGATCAGGTCCTTAAGTGTCCCCAGCCTCCGGCCGTTCTCTTCGTCCTGGATGTAAATGGGCCCATTGTTGAGGGAGGCATGGATGCCTTCCTGCCCCTCACCAATCAGAATGGTCTTCTCCGGATTTCTGGCGTCCCACTCAAAAGATGAGGGTGCGCTTTCAATGGAGGATTCCACCATTTTTCCGGATATGAACACCGTTTGTCCTTCCACGCGAGCCCCGTTTCGTCTAAAAATATCGAGGCAGTCTTCGGACTGGAACACGATGCCGGTGTTGGCAAGGATATCCATGGTGGCGCTATGGAGACCTGTCAGGGTTTTGCTGTCCACCGGCCTGAAATAAGATGCTATGCTCATCTCAACAATTTCCTTTTGTTAAAAAAATAGAAAGTTACAGATCCGGAAACCTCAAAATTCATGCCATGGTCATCCACGATTACCTATTTACCTGATACGAATGGGGGCCTGCAACATTCACCACGATCGGGGTATGAACTTTTGTGCCGTCTTTTAATTCCACCCCATCCACGCGGCCGTCTTTTTTGAGGATTTAACTATTTAAGATTCATTTAATAAAGAGCATGGCCCTATCATCTGGCGGACTGATGCATAGGGACTTCCGGAACGTATCTGCCAGCGAAGTGCTCTTAATAATCAATGTTTCAACAAGATTGGATTACTTCCAATGTTTTTGCATTTGATCAAGTTCCCGGACTATTTCCGGGGACAGCGGTTCTGTTTTATGGTTCATTGCCTTGAGGGTTTTCTCCCTCAGGCGGTCTTCGAAAGTTTTTGATCCGGTTTTTTCCCAGACCGTGAGAATACTCCTGTCAAACAGGTCCGAGTACCAGACATTTTTAAAGTTGTCCATGGTGTGTTTTTCCCGCAGATAATTACCTCCGGGGCTCACCTTGTCGATGAGATCGACAGCAACTGTCTCGTCGCTGATTTCTATACCTTTCATGTACTGATTAACCATGTGCAGGATTTCGTTAACCATGACCATATTTGCTGGCGACACCAGGGAGCCATGGTCCAACCAAGAACTGCAGTCGTGTACTAGGCTGGACCCGACAAGCCCAGCGGTCAATGTTTGAAAAGTTGCCTCTATTCCGGCCTGGGGATCGTTAAATTTGGCATCAGTGGATCCTGAAGTGCCGTAAAAAGGAAGCTGATAGAACTGAGCCATTTCTGCCATTGCACTTATCATCAGCGCCATTTCTGGTGCGCCATAAGAAAAAATAGTGGTGCGCATGTCCATGATGGTGGTTTGTGAACCGAATATCATTGATGCACCGGGGCGCGTGTTCTGACCAAGTACCAGGCCGCTTAAAGATTCGGCACAACCCTGGACGATGGTTCCGGCAAAGGTTGCAGGAGCGCTGCCCCCCAGTTGGGGTGCTGAAAAATTTATCAGGGGGATGCTGTTTTCAACGCTGAAAATAATTTTGTCTACGGCTGGATCATAATAGGTCAGGGGCGAAATTGGCTCTGAATAGTGAACGATCGTGGGGGCCTTTTCAAATGCTTCTCTCCCGCCACAGATCGCCAGTGCCATTTCAAATACATCTTTTTCATTTTCAACATTGTGGGTACAAAACACCAGGGGTTTTGTACTGTGAGTGAGTGCCTGACAGGCAATCACCCTGTCTGAAATTTCGGGCGCCACATCAGATGCCATACCAATAACCATGGACCAGTCAAAATTCGGCAAATGATCGGTTAAAGATGCGGTGACCCGGCAGTGTTCTGTTGTAAAGTCCTCCCGCACATTGGTTACAGGATCCAGGTATTCCATGCAGTCAAGGCTTGGGCCGTAGTACGAACGGTCCCCTTCCAGAAACACAGAACGCTCGCCGTTCCGCTTGCCTAAAACCAGGCGGGAGGGAGCCTTTCTGATGGCATCCTCTACCAGCCAGCCCGGAATACGGACACGGTCTCCGCTGACTTTAGCACCGGCTCCCGATAAAATTTCCCGACCCTTTTCATGGGTCATCTTGACACCGGTTCTTTCAAGAACCTCCAATGCGGCTAAATGAATTTCACGCTTCTGCTGGTCGCTCAGTACGGTAAGACGAGGTCGATTAAACAGTCTGGGCCTTGCGATTGCCATAACAATTGTCCTTCATTGATATTGATAAATTATTTCTTACTCTGTTTCAAGGGGGTGGAAAAACGGCCGCATCTGATCACAGCCGTTTTTCCATAAGGTATCTATCCAGGGTTCCAGTTCATCATGGGACCAGTCCGGAGTCCAGGCATGTCTGAAAAACGGTTCTTTACTTTACTGCTTTTTTTATTTTCTTTGCAGCATCAGTAGTTACCCACTGGGTCCAGAGATCCTCGTGTTTTAATAAGAATTCATAAGCAGCATCATTCCCATCTGCCTGATTGTCAGTCATATACACCAATATGCCATTAAGGACATCTAAGGGGAGCGTGCGTTTTTGAAGATATGTCATGGCCTCAGGTCCCCCTGTTTTTTTATAGTTATCTGCAACAATGGTATAAACCCCAGGTTTCCGCCAGGAAGACGGTTGGGGATCCGCACACTCCTGCTCAGGTTTCACAATACAGCTGTCCCAGTGTTCATTTCCGATAAAAGGGGTCTTAAAAGGCAAGGAGACCAGTTTATATTTACCAACGAGGGCAGTAGGCGCCCAATAGTATCCAAACCAGCTTTCACCCCGTTCAACGGCCTTGGCAATGGAGCCGTCCAGACCGGCAGCCGAACCGGGATCCACAAGGATCCAGCCCTTTTTTTCCAGGTTGAACGCCCGGAACAGGTTTGCACAGACCAGTTGACAGGCCCACCCAGCCGGACAACTGAGGATAGCACCCTTTGAAGGATCTTCAGGATGGGGAAATAGTTCGGGATGTTCAAAAACGTCTTCAACTGTTTTCAGCTCCGGATGCGCTTTTGCTGTTTTAGGATCGAGCCAGAACGCTTCACCAACTCCAGTGATGGGTTCAGTGTTTGTCACATGCAAACGGCCTTCCTCAACCGCTTTTTTCAACTGATTCACCACAGCATTGGTCCACAGTTCCGATAGAAGATCAGGGGTACCCTTCTCATTCATCGACGTAAATGTCGGTAAGGTTGAACCCGCCACCATCTCAACTTCAAATCCATAGCCCTTTTCAAGAATAACTTTATCCAAATGTCCCATAAATTCAGCAGACGGCCAGTTCATGTCCGCAATGGTAATTTTTTTACCGGCATGGACGGTGACTGCCATTAGAATTGCTGTCAAAATTAAAACCATTACACTCAATATTCTTTTCATGTTGCTCATAAATCCTCCTATGAAATTGATTTGACACTCTTTTGAAGAAAAGGCCACCCTTTGACCTGTTCTAAAAGCGTATATTTATTTTTATCTTGGTGTACGTTTTAAAAACGCACACCAGGACGGCTTTTCTTTAAACTACGAGATGAAAAACAGTTAACATGCTTTTTAGAAATCCAAATCAAGACCTGCAAGCGTTTCCTTGGTTGGGGCACCGGTTTTTACGTCCCAGCCACAGGCTTCATAGTATTCATCCAGCAATGCATCGTAATTTTTCATGATACATGTTTTCTCATCCTTGAAATTGCCGGATTCGGGCATGGAAAGTACTCTTTCCGGCAGCATATCGTCTTTGCGGCCAAGAGATTCACGCACATTAAACAACCGTTGCAGGTTGAGCACTCTTTCACCTACCTTTATAAGTTCTTCGGCATCAATATCCCAACCGGTAGCGCCACTTAATATTTCTGCCCAGTGGTCCGGGGTAATACCGGCATAACACATGAACTTACAGGTAGTTAAAACATCCGGCAAAATCAGGCCGCGTTGAAGGAGAGCCGTATCTTTTCCTTTCCCCTTTTCATCCCACTGTCCGACTTTTTCAGGATCACGGACACCATATTTCTGCATCCCGAAATCCATCTTACCTTTATCATAAGACATACCATCAAGGGGTTGTATATGACACATACCCCGACTTGCAGTCCCATATCCCAGACTAAGAGCTTTGCTTGACCGTGCATCATGGGCTGGTCCCTCCAGACCTTTGACATGAATGGCCAGTTTGTCGGCACCATTTCCTATTTTTTCGGCGGCGACTTTTACACCATTGGCCAGTATATCGCCAAACCCTTTCCTGAAAGCCATTTTTTCAATCAATAAGGGAAGTGCCTGCGTATTCCCCCAGCTCAGATCAATTCCTTCTGTTTCTTTTTTTGTTAATATTCCTTCACTGTAACAATCCATAGCAAAGGAAACCAATGCACCCGCACTAATCGTATCCATTCCCCATTTATTACACAGATAGCCGCAATGGACTGCCGCATCCATGTCTTCATTAAGAGAAAATGCCGTAAAGGCGGCTACGGTCTCGTATTCCCCTCCTTCATGTACCGGGGTTTTATAGGGTCCTTCTTTCACTTCGCAGATCCGGCCGCAGCCGATGGGACATCCGGTATAGCATTGGTTGGGCTGGACCAGAATATTTTTCTGAAAGTGGTCAAACAATCTGGTTCCTTCTCCCCAGCTGTTGGACCGCCAGTTTTTGGTAGGCAGATCGCCCGATTCATCCGCTCCCGGAAGGTCTGCGGTAGTGCCGAATTCATTGAACCAGTCGCAGACTTCATTGGCTTTTACGGTCTGCACTGCATTTTTTACGGCAGCCATAAATGCTTTGGGGTCGGCATGGGTGACCTTGGCACTGCCACCTACGGCCACGGCCAGAAGATTTTTTGATCCCATGACCGCACCACCGCCGCTTCGTCCTGCGGCCCGGTCCCGGCACATGATGGAGGCAAACGCCACGCTGTTTTCACCAGCTGGACCAATGCACATAACCGACTTTCGTTTCAGGTCAGCAGGCATCCGCGCTTCCACAAAATCTGTTTTTTCATATACGTCTTTACCCAGAAAGTCTGCGGCACTTTTCAATGATGCTTTTCCGTCTACCACTTCAAGATAGACCGGTTTTTCGGATTTACCTTCAATAATAAGCAGGTCAAAGCCTGCACGGCGCAAGTCCGGGCCGAAATTCCCCCCGCTCCTTGACTCTCCCCATGCGTGGCTCATGGGGGATTTAAAACAGATACTGACACTCCCCCCTCCGGGAACGATGTTATCCGAAAGCGGGCTTGTGGCAAAAACCAGCTTGTTCTCAGGCCCCAGGGGATCAATCCCGGGTGTTACTTCGTCAAACAGTATCCTGGCAGCATAACCCACACCGCCCACAAATTTCCTGGCTGTATCCGTATGAACGGCCTCTGTACTGCAATTATCGGAAGTCAAGTCGACTCTTAAAATTTGACCCATATAACCATTATTCATTTGCAACCCCCCATCTTAAATTCACCCGCCAACAACACACCTCCTCAATTGAATACGTTGGCCGTTGAATAGTTTCTCGTTGCTGTCTCTTATTACCCTGCCGCCGGAGGTGATCAGAACCGGTCCCTTGAATCTGTTTTCATTGTAATTCCAGATAGATTCGGGAAGTCTGGATTCTTCAAGACGGCCAATAGACTGGAACAGATCCAAAAGGACCCCATTGTCTCTGACCTTAAGGGACAATATCTTTTGGGGATAATATTGTTTTAACACATTATCAAATTCCAGTATGATTTCCATTTTTCTCCTATTTCAGAGAGCGCGCAAAGGCCCTGATATCATCCACCAGAAGATCACCATCTTCCAGGGCGGCAAAGTGACCACCGTGATCCATTTCGGTCCAGCGCGTGATGTTGTACATCCGTTCACAATACGAACGGGGCGGCCATGGCAGCATCTCCGCCGGGAACAAAGCGCAGGCGGTCGGAACTTCAACCTTCCGGCCGTCAGCTCCCAGTACCCGTCCGCAGCCTTCAAGGCCTCTTTTTCCTCCAGGACCCATGATACCCTCCCCTTCTTCCCGACGGCCAAAGTAGACCCATGAGGCGGTGTTAAAGGTATTGGTGACAATGTAAACCATGATATTGGTTAAAAGCGTATCTTTTGAATGGGCGCTTTCGATGTTATCACCTTCAGTGTCGGACCAGGTCTGGAATTTTTCAAGGATCCATGCGGCAACCCCAACCGGGCTGTCAGCCATGGCATATCCCAGCGTTTGTGGTTTGGTGGCCTGCAGGGTTCTGTATCCGTCTTCCATAATCTGATCCCGTTCCAATTTTTCCTGCCAAGCTATTTCTTCAGGGGTCTGGGGACCGTCTACATGACGCATACCGGCGCAATTCACATGGATACCCATGCAGGAATGAGCATGGTCATATCCTATCCAATTGGAGACCACACTTCCCCAGTCACCGCCCTGGGCCAGGTAATTTTTGTACCCCAGGATCTCTGTCATGAGTGTATTAAACATTTCTGCCATTTTCCGGGGCCCCATTGGCCGGGAGGGACGTCCTGAGAATCCGAATCCGGGTAGGGATGGGGCGATGACGTCAAAAGCATCTTCTTCATTACCGCCAAAACGTTCCGGATGTGCCAGAGGCTCAATAATATCAAGAAATTCAACAACAGATCCGGGCCAGCCATGATTGATGAGCAGCGGTGTGGGTGAATGACCGCTTCCTTTCTCTATTATAAAATGAACATCAATGCCGTCAACAGGTGCTTTAAAATGAGAAAATTTATTTATTTTGGCTTCCCATTTACGCCAGTCATACTCTTCTACCCAGTAGGCGCAGAATTCTTTGAGGTAATCCATGTTGGTGCCGTAAAGCCAGCCTCCGTCATCCGGCATTTCAATGTTGTTCCAGGGGTATTCCTCTACCCTGGTTTTTATATACGCCAATGTTTTATCTGATATGTTAATTTCAAATGGGTTTAGCATCAGGAAGACTCCTTATAATCATATAATATCAACAGGATTTTCTTGCCGGTTTCATTTGAGTCTGACAAGATGAAAAGAAAAATTCCATGATCCCGATCATGTTGGAAAGATTTTTTTTAATGATGCGGAGTTTAAAAAGAATTTTTTTACCCAACATCGAAAAGGATTAAATCAAACGATCACATCACAATTTTTATGAATAGTGGTAACCCCAATATAGTGCAACTAATTAGGATGATGGATGATAAAGACGCTGTTTCCAAAATTGCAGTTCAGTGCTGGTCAGCTCCTTGTGGTGGGTGGTTTTTCGAAGTGATTATTTCTAATCCTTGTATCCACAGAATTGTTAGGGAAAATCTAAAAAAAGATGATTAAATTGGATTAGAATCTGCCTTGATATAGGGACCACTATAGTACTTCAAATGATAAGATCCCCGAATTCCCTGTCATCCAGAGCTTTTGGGTTCAGTATCTGGATCTGCCCACGTCGGGTCTCTATCATACCCAGATCACGGAGGCGGCCCATGGTCCTGAGCGTGGATTCAGGGGTGGTGCCGGCAATTTCAGAGATTTCAACGCTGGTAAAAAGAAGAGGAGAGCCAAATTTACTGTGGAGAGTGGACAGGACACGCATAATACGGTTTTCTACGTTTTTTTCCATAAAATCCATAATCCTGGAACATGAAGAGTCAAAAGCTAAACCAATGATCCGAAGTAGGTTTACAATAGTAGAGGGGTACTTTTCCACAAAAGGAATAAAGTTCTCTGCTCGAACCCTGAGGCAATGAGTGGTTTTAATAGCCTGTGCTTCTAAGATACGGGGATGGTTCAGGTAAGGGCTTAATAAATTAAAACATTCCCCGTCCTTTACCAAGAGTATCGTGACTCGCCGTCCTGAAGATGAACTTATACTGACCCTGAGCAACCCTGATGCCACGAAGAGAACGTCGGTATATCCATCCTCTGCCCTTGAAACAATGGTAGTGTCAGGAAAGGTTACAAAATCTGAAATGGCTGCCAGGTTCGCAATGATCTCGGGAGAAAGTCCCTGGCAGAAAAGAGAACGGTGTAAATAGAATTGTTTATCATCCGGTGTAAAGTTTTTCATTTAACCTTATTTTGCAAATGAACCTTTAACTGTGTGCTCTATTATAGACCAAAATTTTTCCCAAAATTGTATTTTTGAAAAAATAATTATGTATTGGATATATTAAGATGGACCTGAAAAGTCAATTTCTTATTATTTCTGTTAAACTTGCGTTTGATTTTTGTAAATACGAAAATCTACGCTAACATTTGGAGGCCGGGCACCACCACGGATGAAATGTTTTGCAATGTCACCACAAAACATAGCTATGTTTTAGCCGATTTCTCGAGGTGGGTTGCTTGTCTGGAAAAATGTTTACATAAAGAGGCTCTTGCATGTCAATCAGCATTCAAAATTGACCCCCCTCAGCATCCAATTTTAACCCCTTTTCTGAGAAAATAAATTTACTTTAAATACGGCTAAAGCCATTGCTCAAAAGGACTTGAAAATGATTTAATAATTTTAGAGATAATTACCAATGGGGTCAATAGTGCGCTGAAAAGGGTCAAATTTCGGCGCTGTTTTACACCGGAGGACACTTGTATTCAAATTGACCTCTCCCATTTTCCTGATTTTTCGGTGGGGCACTGGCAGGTCAGGAACCAGTAAAATCAACACCTTTTTTTTCGGACGCGGGAATAGAAATATTAAGAAGAAAAATATATTATTACAGTATGCTATGGGTTTGTAGGTGGTTAACACAGTTTTGTTATAAACCACAAATTATATTTTCAGTTATATCTTGTTCTAATTTCCATTTGTCGATATAGTTGAATTAAATTATGCTTTTGTCGTTGATTACTTTTGAGATATGAAAATTGAGACAGGAAAAATTGAAATGCTAAATTATTGCAGGACCAAACGGTGCTGGGAAAACCACGTTTGCTGAAAATTTCCTTCCAGTAGAAGCGGAGTGCTTAAATTTTATAAATGCTGATTTGATCGCCAAAGGTATAGCACCATTTAATCCGGAAAGTGTTGCTTTAGAAGCCGGTAAAATTTTTATAAGAAGGCTGGATGCAATCGTTTCCAATAAAGAACCATTTGCATTTGAAACAACATTAAGCGGATTGAATTATATTGATCGCATAAAACAATGGAAACAAATTGGTTATGAAGTAATTTTATATTTTCTTAAGCTTCCAAGCGAAGAAATGAAGAAATGGCGATTAAGCGTGTTCAACTCAGAGTTGCTCAAGGTGGACATAATGTTCCGGAAAATGTTATTATTAGAAGGTATCATCGAGGATGGGGAAATTTTCAAAAATATTATAAGCATCTTGTCGATGCTTGGGTTATTTTTGACAATTCAGGAGATATACCGTCGGTTTTAAAGGAAAAAACATGAATAATAAATCATATTCAAGCATAGCTTTAAATGCAATGCATCGTGCGTCAAAAGCTGCAATTGAAAAAGCAGCAGAGTTGGATTTGAAAATTCCTATATGGAAAAAAGGAGAAATAATTTTTGTAAGAGCTAAAGAAAAACTTCAAAAATTAAGTTATTCCTGACTATTAGGCGAAATATTCCGTCCTTTTTAAAAACCACTGGGTGAATCAGGGGTATTTTCAATATAATTAAATAACTCAATCCAATTCTTGCAGCAGAATTCTTTTGGTATGGAGCTGATTGACGTATCTATTTCAACTCCTTGGAGATGGTTGATGTTAATGTGTAAATCAGCATCCAATTTTGACCCCTGTCAGCATGATATTGGCCCAGTGAGAATTTATCCGAACAACAAACCTTTTTATTAAAAAACCCAGTATTCATAGACATATTAGATTTAAAAAATGATACATCTTTTTGCCACAAAGAGGCATGGTTCGACGTTGATAGGGGTCAATTTTCAATGCTGATTTACAAGGTTGATGGAACACGAGATATCATTGAAGATAGAGTAGGGTGAGGCTTCTTTTGAATTACATAAACCTTTACAGAGAGTTGAGTGATTTTTTCCACTCAAGGTATGACAAAAGTCTGACAACGACTTTTTGGAGCCTTTATTCATAAGGGTTTCGAAAGAAAGCTTCGGGTTCAACTCCTGTTAAAGTGGACCCCATTGTCAAGACAGTTTTTCATTAAACCTAAGCGTCATTTTTT